>JALOQS010000085.1 GCA_025459355.1 Pirellula sp. | reverse complement strand
CAAGGGATGGTGGCGTACACGGGATAACAATCGATTCGAACCCTTGACGATTCGAGATCTGTACAGTCGCTTCGTTCTGTGCACACAGTCGCTTCCTGATAGCAAGAGTGATTCCGGTAATCCGGACTTTCCAAAAAGTCGTTGTAGTTAATCAAGAAGCGAGAGTTCAAAGAAGCTTTGAAAGTTATCCAGGCACTGAAGGCTTTCGGAGCGTTTGAGATGGAAGCTCGCCGAAAACATGTCGGTAATCTCTTGCAAAGCGACCGAAATCCCAAAAACCATACTTCGCCGCGATAGCGGCAACAGTCGTCTCCGACGGGCTTAGTGTACGTAGCGACTTCCTGGATTGGTGGAGCCTGCGAAGTCGAAGATAGCGAAGCGGTGGCATTCCAAAGACTTCGCAAAAAACCGAGCGAAGAGTGCGCTCCGAAACGTTCGTTGCGATGACTAAATCCTCAACGGTCGGTACTTCCTCCATAGCAACAATTCGAGCCAATGCGGTACGAATGATGTGCTCACGTACAGCGGCCGGCCGACCAATCGCAGGAGTTTCAGGATCTCTTGTGATTCCCATGATCTCACGAAACATGCTGGATAACTCATCGCGAACTTCGACCAAGGAATTCGGCTCAGTTAAAACAGCAGGCTCTAGCTCGGCAGCTGAGTTCAGGCGACCGACAAAGGATCTCAAGCGTCCGAGCAATGCCGCGTTCGGGTGTATCACTCGGCCCGATTTGGGTAGGATGCTTGAAGCATCGTGGTCGCGCAAATTTGGCGGAACCAATAGTTCTTCGGGCACAAACAGCGAGAACCAGTCATGGGCATGCTCAAAGCAAATGCGAAACTCCGTTTTGGGGCCAAGCAAGAGGGGAGCATCCTGATTCATCAGCTTCCCATTCCCTCGGCCCGGCTTTTCACCTTGTGGAACAAACAGGATGCAACCGTCAGGACGCGTCGTCCCCTCGGCGATATTGCCGCATCCTTCCCTGGCGAACTGAAGGTGAATCTTTTCGATTTTGCGGTTCTGGATCGACCAGACGGGGAGTTCCATCCGCGGTAGCGTGCACCGCATGTCCGCGTCTTTCACAGACTCGGTGTATGCTTCAAATTCATGAAACGTGATGCGGTCCATTCAGAAGTTCAACGCTCATTGCTCTCTGTGCCATTTGGGTAAAGGAGATTAAGGCCGAGAGCCGACCGGACATCACCTTTCTTCTTTATTGTTGGGAGGCGTTTCCGCCGAAACTACGCATTTCCCGCCAAGCCTCCCTTGCTATTGTCAATTTTTGCCGAAAACACGTAGATTCTCTCTGGTTCATCGGTTCCACTCTTTCAGATTCTAGCAAAATGGGCTTCCAGAGGTCCCAATCGACTAACCCTTTTCATGCTTTTTTTCTTTCCCGATAGGAATACGTTATGTTGAGTCCCCGTGCATTTCCATCACTTGCTTTGATCGGGCTGGGCGCATTGCTCGGTCTGGTCGCCGCGAATACGCCGGCTCGTTGCGATGAACCCAGATCCGGAGAGCGTTTGGTGGCGCAAGTGGTTGCGAACGCTGAGCTGACGCAGAGCAATCAAGTGGCAACGGGCAAGGCTGCGGCAGCCGACAAAAAGCCAAATGTCCTGGTGATCTGGGGTGACGACATCGGTACCTGGAACATCAGCCACAACAACCGTGGCATGATGGGCTACAAGACGCCCAACATTGACCGCATTGCCAGAGAAGGCGTCGGCTTTACTGATTACTACGCCCAGCAAAGCTGCACGGCTGGCCGCGCCGCCTTCATCAGCGGCTCCGCGCCAGTACGATCGGGCATGACAAAAGTTGGTATGCCAGGCGCGAAAGAAGGTTGGCAAAAGACCGATGTCACCATGGCCACTGTGCTAAAGAGCCGGGGTTATGCGACTGGCCAGTTTGGAAAGAACCATCAAGGTGACCGCGACGAGCATCTGCCGACCATGCACGGTTTCGATGAATTCTTGGGAAGCCTTTATCATTTGAACGCAGAGGAAGAGCCAGAGAATCGAGACTACCCTGGAGACATGATGTTGCCTAACGGCAAAACTTTCCGTGAGCAATTCGGTCCGCGCGGTGTGCTGAAGTGCAAGGCGGACGGCAAGGGTGGCCAAACGATCGAGAATCTTGGGCCACTGACGAAGAAACGGATGGAGACCATTGACGATGAAAGCGTAGCAGCAGCCAAGGACTTCATCACACGGCAAGCCAAAGCGGGCCAACCGTTTTTCTGCTGGTGGAACGGAACGCGGATGCACTTCCGCACACACGTGAAGGACGAGCATATCGGTCTCTCAGGGCAAGATGAATACGGTGACGGCATGGTCGAACACGACATGCACGTCGGCGAACTGCTCAAGCTTATCGACGAGTTGGGTCTTGCCGACAACACGATCGTCCAGTATTCGACCGACAACGGTCCACACTACAACACGTGGCCTGATGCTGGCACCACGCCCTTCCGCGGCGAGAAAAACTCGAACTGGGAAGGCGCCTTCCGTGTGCCATGTTTCGTCAAGTGGCCAGGCCACTTCCCTGCAGGAACGACGCTCAACGGGATCGTCTCCCACGAAGATTGGCTCCCCACCTTCGCAGCTGCTGCTGGTGCACCGGACATCAAGGAAAAGTTGCTTAAGGGAGTAGAGCTCAATGGCCGCAGTTATAAAAACCATATCGACGGCTACAATCAGCTTGACTACCTCAGTGGCAAAGTCGATGAGTCTCCGCGACAGGAGTTTATCTATCTGAACGACGGTGCAGAAGTGGTTGCGATTCGTGTAGGTGATTGGAAGGCGGCGTACCTGGAAAATCGCGCCCATCAATTAGATGTCTGGCGTGAGCCTTTCGTTCACTTGCGTCTGCCGCTGCTCTTCAACCTCCGCCGTGATCCATTCGAGAAATCTCAACATAACTCGAACACTTATCACGACTGGATGATTGACCGCGCGTTCGTGCTCGTGCCCTTGCAGGCGGTAGCGAGCAAGTTCCTGATGACGTTGAAGGAGTTTCCTCCAAGCCAGAAGCCTGGTGACTGGAGCCTTGATTCGCTCGAACGACAGATCAAAGGCATGACGACTGGCGGGGAATAGGTCTCGCCTGTAATTCGATAACCGACGGGCCGCTCATCAGTGAGTGGCCCGTTTTTAATTTGAAACCAAATTCATGCACCGCATGATACACGCTCTTTCCGTTGCCTTTGTACTAAGCGCAACACGGTCCATCCTCGCAAAGGACTCGCTTCCCTCGTGGCATGACACAGCACCGACGGCGATCAAGCGATGTTCGAATACACCACGATCGGAACCCCAGGCCCAGCTTTGGACTGATCGTGCATCACACCGACGCCGATCGCGAGTATGCCTACGATGCAAACCCAAAGAGCAGCGGCAAACTTACCACGGCGCTCGATGCTGCAAACAGGGACGGTTGGACCGTCATAGATATGAAAGCAGACTGGAAATCAGTCTGGAAATAAAAGAATCGACGTTCACTCATCGAGGGCCATTGAGATGCTGTTGCTGATTTTGCTGTTCTATGTCTTGCCTGTGTACTTGGTCTTTTTTCATTTCAAGTGGATTCCATTGACGCCACTATGGAAGTTTATACTTCCCCTTCCTCCTCTCTTCGCGATGGTGTTTGTTTGGTTTGCCATTGGGCGTTACGCCCCGATTGTCTCGGATGCTTACGTTCAAGCCCCGGTTGTCCAGTTGGCTCCGCAAGTCGCTGGGGTCGTCTCCCAAGTGTTGGTGGATGACAATTCGTTGGTCAATAAAGGAACGCCGCTCTTTCAGATTGACCCGGCGCCCTTTCAATATCGTACGGACCAAGCACGTGCGAAAATGTTCGAAGCCAAAGAGCAAACCATCAGCTCGATCGCAACGCTCTATGCCGCCACCGAATCGCTGAATCGAGAAGAGACAAGCCTTGCCGCTGCGGGCACCAGTGTCGAAAGTGCCCAGGCCGATTTGGCTCTCTCGCAAGCGTCGATCGATCGAGTTCAGGCTCAAGTCAAGCGGGCCGATGCGGATGTCGAGCGAGCTGCCAAACTGATTGAGGGTAAGGCCATTTCCCAAGAAGAATACGATGAACGGTTGCAGTCCCAAGCCGTTTATCGCGCCGAGTTAGAAGAGGCCAAGCAACGTGAAATAAAAGCCCGAGCGGGCGTGAACGTAGCAACGATTCAAGTTTTGGCTGCGGAAGCCGCCATTCGCGCGGCGAGAGCCCAACGAAGCAAGGCGATGTCAACGATTGCCCCGGTGGACACGCTGCAAAATGCTCTCGATCGCCTTGAATCAGACCTAGCGTCTATTCAGAAAGTCGAAGCCGACGGAGGCGCCTCCTCACCGCGTGTGAAAGAGCTCGAGACAGAAATTGTTCGATTCAAAAAGTATCTTGTGGAAGCTCAACTGCTTGCCCCAGAACTGCAGGGCAGGTTAGCTCCTGTAATTCAAGCGGAGAGCGCACTCAATCAGGCCGAGTACGACGAAGCCCAAACAACCGTTATCGCGCCAGTTGACGGTATTGTTACGAATCTTCATTTGACCGCAGGTACTTATGTCGGTCCAGGCAAACCGATGATGACGTTGATTGACACGAGTTCCTGGCGACTGGTTGCTCCCGTTCCGGAGAATTGGCTGTCTAGAATCAAAGTTGGCGATGATGTCCAGATCGCACTCCGAAACTATCCAATGGGCTTCCGCCAAGGAAAAGTCTTGCACGTCGGGCGTGGAGCTCTATCTGGACAGGGAGTACCTGGGGGAACGCTACCGGATTCTCAAAGTCGCATGGGACGCCAGCTTGATACGCCGGAAATGGCGCAAGACTTCCAAGTCATTGTCACGCTGGCTGATGACCAACCGGATCAGCCGCTGCGTGTGGGAGCGACCGGACGCGCTGTGATATTTGCTGACGGCGGCCTTATAGGAATCAACCAAGTTGCAACACTTATCCTCACCATCACCAGCTTCATGGATCAGTTTTTCCCCAAACCACCGCTATTCACACTATTGGTTGCGGTCACGCTGATCCTTGCAATGGTCGCGTTGTTGCAGTTCATTCGAACATCGCACAAAGCTGTCGGCGAGGCACAGGCGCCGCAAACAAAGCGTTGAATTCAGCTTGTGATGGCCTAAAACATCAGCGGTGGTCGGCCTGCAGAGCGGTGGCAATCTCTTTTCTGCTCCGCCATCGCTGCTCGATTCTTGAGTGTTCAATAATAATTTCTCGATCGCTTCGTCCGTTCATCTACTTTGCGTGTAACCCTACAGATAGAGACCTGTTTCTTTCGGACTCGCTCGATACCCGGTTGTTAATAGAATCGATGGTTCGCTCATCGATACCAGGTGCTTTCGAGCTTCACCGTGCCTCTGTTGGGAGATCGTCATGCCGAAGGTCCGCGCTGTAGACGACATGAATGAAACCGATCTGCGAGCTGAGCTCGTTTCGCTGCTTGCGAAGCTGGGCCTCTACGATTCGTTAGGCCTAGTTGGTTGCCGCAATTATTGCCAATACCTCGTAGTCCGATGCATGCTACCCTTGACTTGCATCTTACGTGAAGTTATACCTCATAGTCCAAGGCATGTACGCGCATTCCTCCAGTTACATTTAGATGCTCGACAGTAAGGTGTTTTCACATGGCAAAGCGAAGTAATCCAGACTTCCTGAACGGAGTGCCGGAGATGACCATTTTGAAACTGCTTGAGTCGCAACCGATGTATGGTTATGAACTGGTCCAGTCGATCCGACTACGGTCGGATAACCGTCTCAATTTCGGGGAAGGATGCATTTATCCCTTGCTTCATCGGATGGAAAAAGAAGGTCTGCTCAGCAGTCGAAAGGAGACGGTTTCAGGTCGAGAGCGGATCATCTACAGGACCACTCGAGCGGGCAAAAAGCGACTGCAAGTAACGGTTCAAGCTTGGCAGGAGACTGTTCAGGGCGTGCAGGCTGTGTTGCTCGGAGTTCAATATGGAACATAACCAGTGGCTCTTAGCTATTGCGAAACGCATGCAAGCTGCTTCATTCTCGCCAAACTCCATCGAGCGTATGACTCGAGAGTTGGCTGACCATCACCAGGACATCCTTGACGCATCTGCGACAAACGACTCAAAAGACGCTATCGCACGACTTGGAACTGTGGATTCCATTTTGATCGCGGCCGAGCACCAGCGAACAGCCTCGATGCCCTGGTTCCATTTCTTAATCTTGCCACTACTTCAGTTGGTATTCGCATGGATCGCACTCGCTGCAATTAGTTTGTTTGTCGTGAATCTGTTTGCAATGATTGGGATAAACGCGAATCAGGCGAGTTCGCCCATGTTGATACGCGTGCCGCTTGGTTTGCTTTGGAGCGGAGTGCCAATTTGGGCCGCATTGTTTGTTTCCTGGCGTGCGTACAGAAGGACATTGTTTCGAGACAATTGTTTTGCTTGGAGCGCCGTTGCATTTTGTTCGATCGCGTTGGCCGTAGCGACTATGCAAGGCCCCGTGGACCTCCCAAGTAGCAGCATGGGACATGGCTTCAATACCGACTTCAATATCGCTTGGGTTTGTAACCCATTCCGTATAGTTCAAATTCTCGTCCCAGTTGCTTTCCTCGTAGTCGGATATCGAAAACACAATGCTCCCGTCGTTTGCTTTAGCAACTGATGTGGATCAATTCGTGAGCCTATAAGTGCATACGAGGATCAGCGTCGATTCTGAAAAGTCTCAAAAAATTTGTTTACTTGCCTGGGATTGTTATCATGAACACAACCTTCTTTCTTAGCCTCTCATTAGCTTGTATTCTCTGCTCCACGGCCTTGGGACAAGAAGCAACCGACATTGTAGTGAAGGGCACCGGGGACTCAGTTCCATCGGTAGATGGATTGGACAAGTTGACCGACATCATGAGCAGGCTGTTTGAGAAGCGCGACGCGCACACAGCTGAAGTCCGATTACTGAAAGACGAAGTAGAGCGTCAAAAGCGATCAGGTGAGTTTCCGCCCATCGACAAGGAGATCGAAGAACTGGTCGATTTGGAGAAGCAGTTTCGAGGCGAACGGACTGGGTGTTTAGCAATGACACACATCATTGCCATTGCCAGTAGCTTTTCGGGAACGGAGAGACCGATACACGGGGCGCTCGACGAAGTCTTGGAACACCTACATGTATACGGTCATTCGAGAGACATTGCAATCGGGTTCGAGCGTCTCATTGCCCACGATGGGATGAAGACACTGCCGTCGCTCTCTCGCCTCATCGACTCGGAGATGATTTTGCCATTTGTCCGCGATTCTGCTCGACTCTGCAGGGCTCGCTGGCAGCTTGAAATGGTTGAGAACAGGCGACTCGAGGCAAGTGACTTGGATAGGCTTACTGAACAGTCCGATATTCAACGTTTGCAAGATTATCTGGGGCGAATGTTTCCAAGCAAGGAAGTAGCGGATCAATGGAGAATTCAGGCAATCGTCGAACTAGATGAACTTGCTGAAAAGTCAACGAATCACCATGTCATTGCGTCCAAAGCATCCGACGCAAAGGGTATTGTTTTGGTAGAAGACGAGGAACGAACCGCGAAGGGTCCAACTATTGCAGAACTTGCAAAAGGAATATCGTTCAGAGCAAAGTACCTGAGTCCAGGGAATACTGGGCCGAAAATGGAAGTCGGTTTAGTTTCAGGTTGCAGGTGGGCGCTGCAGAAGCAAGCGGGAAAGGTTGTGATTGTCCAGTTCTCATTCAAAGGCTGTGGCCCTTGCGAGCGGCAGTATCCTGTACTGCGACAAATTGCGAACGATTATCCCGACAAAGTTTCGATCTTGTCCCTCATGGCGGATGGCACGATCGAAGCAACACAAGAAGCGGTTCGTTCTGGGAAGATGACATGGAATGTTGCGTGGGACGGAAACGATGGTCCGGTTGCAACCCAATGGGGAATTCGCGAATTCCCAACCGTTTATATCTTCGGCACAGACCAGAAATTGCTCGGTAGTGGTAGCATCCCAGCAGAGTACTTGGCTGAGATTGTAAAAGCGATTGTGAGTCAAGATTCAAAATAGAGATGCACAGCCGAAAGGTTGCGCGATCTGGGGCGATTGCTGAGCAATTTCTCTGAAGGGACGTTGAAGCTGCGGTGTGAGTTCTGATTTCATTTACGCATTTTGATGTCGTGTCGATTGAGGATGAACTGCTTTATGTTTGGGACTTGCAAATTCCTCCGGTGACTGTTTCCCCGTTAGCTTCCATGCGCTTCTATTCATCAAATAACAACACCCGCGAGCCGGAGATACGACCCGCGGGTGTTGAGTTTTAGTGGCATAAGCTTCCAGCTTGTGATTTGAAAGGCAAGATGCCTATGCCACTATTACAGTTCGATCGCTTCAACTTCAGCGACGAATCGCTGATTGTTGTCAGCTAGGAACGCACCGATCACGTTGAACACGGCGTCACTGAAGCCACCGATGTTCATAATGTCAGCTCGCTCACAAGCCTGAACGGTTTGGTACGGTTGCAGATCGATATTGACCAGCTTCGGGTTAGCTTCCTTACCCGCCAGCTTTCGCTGGTTAGCGACGAAGGCTTCCCAAGCCGTCATCACACCGGTCGAACCGTGTCGTCCTGTTCCGACCCAGCTCTCGTTATCGCTAACGAGAACAATTCCGGCGAACTTACGATTCGCGTGCTTCTGGTTGGCAGCTACCAGCGGCAGCGAACAATCTGTTCCACCACCACCGTACTTTGCCAGCCGTTCAGCAATGCTCAGGATCGAATCGTTCGGATCGATCTTGGCATCGTATGCCGACGTATCGAACGGAATCACAACGCTGTCCGGGTTGCGTCGCAGGATCGCTGCGGCGAACAGTGCGGCTACGTCGATGCATCGCATCTTCGAAGTTGCACCTCGTCCGCGGTTACCCGTTACCGCGCTGCTCATCGATCCAGACGTATCCAGACCAATAACCACCGGTCCTGGCAACTCCGGTACGTTTCCACAGGCGATCTCGGCTGCCTTATGCAGTGCAGTCTTGATCTTTTGCGGAACATTGTCATCCGCGTTCAAATACGCAGCAAAGTACTGGTACGGGAACTGCTTCGATCGTCGAATCTCCGACTCGTCAGCGAGTCGAGTAGCAACCAGGTCCACAATATCGTCACCACTTTCTGGTACCGCGATACCAGCCGCACGCAGAGCGGCACCAAGTGGCGAATGCGAATCACCAAACACGCCGTGTCGTAGCAAAGTATTGAGATTCATTCGCAGCGCCTGCGGACCCATCTTGCGAGCCAGTGCAGCCCAAACCGTCGGTCCCTTGGCAGCATCGGCGAGCAAGTCCCATCGGACGTTGTCGAGACCACCAGCGATCAATGCTTGTGCTTCTTCGCTTTCCGAGTTGCGGTACGCGATCAGCGACTGAACTTCGACCGGCAAATCGGCTTCCGTTGCCGGTGCCCACTTCTCGATGCTCTTATCAGTCAACCAACCGAACATCGCTCGGCGAGCGTTATCCTTCGGCGTCGGACGAGCCATTCGCAGGATGTCCCGCAAGCTTGGATCGTTACCGATCGACGCGCTCAGTAGCTTTCCTACAGAAGCGGTGTTCAACCAGCGCTGGAATGCACGCTGCACAGAGCTCGACAATCCAACGCGGCCCTTGCCAGCCTTGTTCTTGACAGTGTTGTTTTTAAAACGCCCAGACCGAATCATCTGGAACACAGTTCGCAGAACTCGACCGTTGTCGACCACGCGATCAAACACTCGGTGCATCAGCTCGGTATCGCGAACCGACAGCGCGACCAGCAATGCTGCAGGCATGTCCTTCATGAACGCCTTCTCACGAGCGTACAGAGCCAGCTTCGCCAAGTACTGGTTGTCGTCGACCTCGTCGATCAACTTCAGCACTTCGTCGAGCTGCGTTTCAGCCGTGCTGTAGAACGCGTTACCGAACGTACCCGTAGCGGCAACTTGAGCCAGGGCGTGTTTCGGCTCGAGCTTGTACGCTAGGCCACCCGCTTCGTTAACGGCGTTAGCTCGCGGCAATTGGCTAGTAAGACTTGCGAAAAGAGACTTGTTGGCCATCCGTGTGACCTCCTCAATTTAAAACTGTTCGACGAAGGGTAGTTGAGAAAGGCTTTCGCCATCTTGCTTTAAAGATGTAATCCCAACTGGCAGTCGAACGAGATTCGCAAAGCAGAACCAAGCACTACGCTTGATCTGCTTCCCCTTGTTCATTCATTTGTTTCTTGATTGCGTTTAAAGACCCGCCACCATAACTAAGGTTCGCCAAAAAACATTTGACGAAGAGTGATCGCAGCGCCGTCACGACGCGCATCATTTGATAGCTCCCACCATCGCGTTAGATTTGATTGAGACGAGCACATTCAAAGCGGTATTGACTTATGCTGCCATGGAGCTACTATGGCACATGTAGTAGCGATAGCGAATGGTTGCGATTTGTTCAAAAGCGGAGTGGATCAATGGCTTTCGACATGAGTATCTGGAAGAGCGAGATACGTCGTGGAGTTGTGGAATTGTGCTTGCTCAAGGCCGTAAAAGAGCGGGAAGGCTACGGGTATGAGATTATCCAGCGAGTGAAGGAGCTGTCTGGCATCGAACTCACTGAAAGCACCGTTTATCCAATGCTAACACGATTAGCCAATCAGGGCTTGCTTGCGACTCGTCTAGAGCCTAGCCCTCAAGGACCATCGCGTCGCTACTTTAGGCTGACCTCTGATGGCAAGCGGAAGTATGAAGCCATGCTTGAGCATTGGAGATTTTTTACTGATTCGGTTTCGAAAATGATCGCTAGTTGACTTAACGAAGGAGATTCACATGATTTCAGTTGATATGCCAGTTGCTTTGCGACAAATGATTGATGCTAGATTGGATAATGTTGAGCGAGCGCTAATGACCCAGTTTATGGGGCGTGGAGATCGCCAGCAGATTCTTTCCGCCATTGAAGATCAGATTTTGGAAATGCTCGGTCAATCCGATGGAGAAGAACCAACACGCGATGATTTATTGAACGTTTTGGCAAAGCTGGATCCGCCGGAGGCTTACTTAGAAATGTCAGACACTAGAATCACTGAGCTTTCGACCATGAGGACAGATCGGAATCAAGTGGAGCGAAATGTAGCCAGAATTGCCGAAAGTAAGAAGCGAGTTAATACACTCGCAGCAGTTGGCTTCGCTTTGACATGCGTTGCTTGTCTAGGAGCTTTCTCGTGGTGGATTCTAAGTTTTCATGGACTGTTTATCGTCGCGATCTTAACAATTGCAGCTGGAATCTGCGGCAACATTGCCCTCTACCAATTCATTCAGTACCGATACAACCAGCGTGGCCTTTGGATGGCCCTCACCGCAAGCTCCAGCGCGCCTATCGTAGCACTACTATCGTGGGCAACATATGTGGTTCTCCTAATAATGAATTGAGACCTCCATCACAAGATGTTATGTCACCATAGACCCGTTGCCAGAGCCGATGACTGGATTCGCATCAACATGGACCTCCCTAACCAAGACAACCGCAGTCAAGACAGGTGCCTTTCTCAGTCGAGCCACATCGGCAGGTCAATCGATCTCAATAGAGTAGTTTCGATGACGAGAGGTTCACTGAGTCATTGGAAGTGAACTTGCTGTGTCGAAGATATTGCAGAAAAATACGCTGATGCGATTCTTGCAAGAGAGAAGTAACGTTCGAGTGCGAATCGCCAAGCTTTAGAATCAGTTTTCGCATGCGATGCGAAAACGCCAATGCTGAAGGAGAAGTGACGGAGCATCGGATCGACCGAAGAAGTGAAAATCTAGTTGGCGACAATAAACGTTCTGTATTTGTCCCAGGTACTAGAGGAGTTCGCTCCTCAAGTGTCCGATGCTCGCAATCTTTTTGCCGTTAAGAGATAGTCTCGCTGCTTTTACTCTTTGTTCATTCCAAACACGAATGGCGTTGCCTTTTCCAATTTGTCGGTCACATCGCCATTAAGCTTGAAAATCTCCTTCTCTACCTTTAGTTCCATCTCTGGTTGACCTTTGCTAAGGTCGAGCTTAGTCATGTCGATCCAGACTACGTTTGGAGCGTAGGTACTTTCGAAGTAATAGCGGCCGCTGGTGAGGTCCTGTACTGTTCGGAAAATGGTGCTGGACACATTGGGCTTTTTAGGGTCGGGTTTTCCAAAGGGCACCGATACGTTTCGGATGACACTGAAGGTGAATGCGGCTCCTTCGTCGCGGTTGGCTGGCTTAGGAAGATTCTCTGCATAGTAGGCAGCTCGTACAAAGCGGTCCGTTGGAGTTCGCTCGCCAGGCAGAGGCTTGTCGCCACCGAACGTGCGATATTGCTTCAAGTTCTCGATCTGCTTGTCGTACGTTGGCTCGTTGGTCATCACAGTGAATTTCTTGTCGTGATAGACCTTTGCTTTTCCGGCGATGTACTCAATTACGGCAGAGTCACCAGACTTATCCGAAATCGACATATGTACTAAGGTTGGAAATCCATTGGGCAAGATAAGCGAATCAATTTGGAATGCATTCGTCTTCTGTGCCTGAACTGCTTCAGCGACTGTCGCATAATTGTCCAAGAAGTATTGCACCCACTGAGTTACCCCGATGGCCTCCAACTTTGGATCGCGCTTTCCGTAATCGCAATCGCCCGCCAAGTATAGAATATGAGCGCTAAGACCTTTCTCGTTGACACCCTCGTGTGTGGCCAAGTCGTAGCCGGTAATCACCAAACTGCCATATTTAGAAGTCCAATTGTGCGGATTCTTTGCCACCGATCCAACTCGTTCCATCCCGCGAGGGTACACGCGAAACGCAGAGTCGGCCTTCTCGGTCCAGTCTTGGGTACGTCCGACGAAAACCTGCCCGTCTCCAGCAACCCATAGGACTCGGGAGCAAGGTAGAGCGGTTGAGGTTGCCACCAATCCAATGAGACATGCAGCCAAGGTTCTAAGTTTGTGACGCATAAGAGCTTCTCCCGATGTGAGTGTTAAAGCCAAGGGTGCTGGTGATCGAAACAATCCGCAAAAATCGAACCCATCAGCCTCGCAAGCAGTAGCCTGAAGTCTGCCATTCTAATGGTTTGACGGCGGGCAGCCAACCAACGATTGTTCTTACCGCCTCATCATTACTGTTCCACCTGACTGAAAATCAGCGAGGAATATATGCAATTCTGGAGCCTTTTTCATTCACACCACATCGTAAGATCAGCAGGAACGCAGTGATTCGAACACTGTCCATCGACTTTGGAGGCCGAGTCCGCTCCCAGGCGAACATTCCTGTAGAATGAGGAGTAAGGTTTAAGGTGTAAGGGGAAAGTGGGGAGGAACAAAATGCGAGATCATCGAAATCTGCGGGCGTTTCAGTTGGCGGATGAATTGGCTTTGTTGGTGTATCGGGAGACAGTAGGTTTTCCGAAGGAAGAAATGTTTGGGTTGACCTCGCAAGTTCGGCGTGCTGCGGTTTCGATATCTCCCGACGCAATCTACGCTCGCCAACGAAGATTCGGTTCTTTTTGAGACGGGTCGCGTCCTCCACGGACTCATTCGCTCAATGCGAGCGAATGTTGTCCGAGAAGAAGCTGTGAGCTATGAACAAGCGTTGAGCTATAAGGAGTAAGGGATAAGTGGATTTCACTCTTGCTTATACCTTACCCCTTACTCCTCAATGCTCACGATCCAGTAGGCTTCGCTGATGAACTTGGACCAGCTCTTCACGCGATTCATTCGATCGGCGTAGATCGGCTTCCAAGCTGGACGAAATGGCTCCTTGCGAAGCTTCATATGCGCCTGAGCCGGAGTACGGTCGGTCTTTCTCGAATTGCAGTCAATGCAAGCCAATACGCAGTTCGTCCAAGTCGACTGTCCACCTTGGGCACGCGGGACAACGTGGTCAATCGTGAGCTCTTCGCTGCCAGGCTGCTTTCCACAGTATTGGCAG
>JALOQS010000344.1 GCA_025459355.1 Pirellula sp. | reverse complement strand
CCGCCGCGATCTGGGATTAGACGCAGGTAATAAGGCTCAGTCTCAAGAAAAGAAATTGATAGCAGTTTTTTCTCTTAATTGTCTTTCGGCGTTTCTTCTTATTACATTCGTCAGCTTGTGGAGCTTAAATTGGGTAGTCTTGTGTTTATTCTGGATCACAAATATTCTTGCTGTTCTCAGAATGAGAGACAAGACCAGTCAGTAATACCACCGCCCAAGGCGAACAGAGAAGTTTGAAGGGTGAAGTTGGAAGTTTGAAAGAAAGCCAATCTTTTCCCTATAAGATTTCCAACAGTGTTTGGATTTCGTAGCGTCCCGATCGGTGCTCAATCAAGCCATGAGATACCGATTTCGAGCACTTTGTTGCACCGAATTCGGTCGTTAAAAGAGTGTTTTTGGCTTTCGGCGAATACGTTCCACGCTGTCGCGTGGGGGATGCGACTTACATTGAGGTTCAGACGACGGTTTGAACGACACAATGCACCGAATCAAAACCGAGTACTGCGCACGACGACAACCGGTGCTAGCGCACGTCGGCTCATGGAAGGCTCTCCCGTAGGCCGTAACAAGTCGCAACGCGACGCAGTTACGGCATAGCACTCCAGGACTAAAATGACTTGCCAGTTTATGGCTGAGTTAGAGAGATCCCCCTGCCGTAACTTCGCAAAACCTTGTTACGGCCTACACAGCTACACATCCTCCAGCCAACCGTCTTCGAGATTAGTGTTGATTAGTGAAGATTAGTGTTCACTTTCTAGTGCCGGTTCGACAGCGAAAGAAAATGAACCATGCCATCGTCTTGCTTATGGCATCCTTTTTACAGGCAGAAAAATCGAACGTAGAAAGATACAAGACTCATTTTTCTGCGTTCGATGTTTCTGCCAAATTGAATCCATGCCGCGATGTTGCTAGCGTGAAACCCAAAGTCTGGTGACTTCGGCTACAGTGTCCGGCTGTCTCCCAAAGTCTGGTGACTTCGGCTACGTCGATCTGGTTGCCAACCAAAGTCTGGTGACTTCGGCTACGGCTAAACACCGCTAAGCACGCGTTGATAAATCTCTCGAATGAGTTTCGTCATGGTCTCATGGCGAAACTGGTCGGTGAATCTTCTTGCCCCTTCTGCTCCGTAACGACGTCGTAATGCCTCGTCGGATCCTAACTCGATCATCGCTCTTGCCAAACCGTTAACGTCCTTGGCTGGGACTAAACAACCTGTTGCACCGTTCAAGACGACTTCTCGCGCACCATCAACATCAAAGCTTATCACTGGCTTGCCCGCAATGAGTGCTTGAGGCAGCGCACGCGCCAACCCTTCTCGCAGCGAAGCATGCACCAAGACGTCCATAGCGCTGATATGAGCTGGAATTTCAGAAGGCGGAATCAAGCCCGTAAATACAAATCTGCCATCCAACTCGGTTCCCTGAATCTTGGCCTTGCACCGTTTCTCGTGCGGCATCCACGACGTATTCATGCCCCTTGAGATGAAACAATCTCGCAATCTTGCCGAAAACGATATCTTGGGCAGCGAATCCCAATTGGTTTCTCATTCGCTCTCGATGCACGGAACACTCGGCAAACGGTTGAACCTCCATCCCACTGTAAATTGTTGTAAACTTTTTCGTTGGGGCCACGCCGGCATGCACCATCAAATCGGTCATGGCATCTGCGACCGAGATCATGTGATGGCACCGTTTCGCTGCCCATTTTTCACACCAGATGAAGAAACGTCGACTTAATGGGTTTTGAAACGGATGAAACGGCGCTCCGTGAACCGTATGCACAACACATGGCACGCGGAGCGACCAAGCGGCCGATCTACCCAGAAGCCCAGCCTTGGCACTGTGCGTATGAACAACATCGGGCTTCCAATTGCGGATCGTCATTTTCAATTCAGACAGCGCTTTGGAATCTTGTATTGGATTGATGGCTCGGATCAACGAACCGACGGTCTGCACATCGAGGTTTGCGCGATCGGACGCTGCGTGCCCGGCAGGTGCGTTATTAGCTTGTTGTAAGAGATTTCCTTCCGCGCCTAAAGAGGGACCTGTTACCAACAACACTTGATCTCCAAACTGGTTCACCAAGTCGCGGCAGTTATACAGAGTGTTCTCCTGCGCCCCTCCGACAATCATCCTAGTAATGATGTGCATCACTTTCATGAGGCGTCCTCGTCGGAATCGGCTTTTGTTTTACTCTCTAAATCCTCGCTCCCTTTCTTCTGGCCGTTCTTGTTCGCAAAAAGTTTTGGTAACGATGCATAGCGGCTTAGCAGTCCGACCAATATCAACCCTGCGCCGACCCACGTCCACCAACCAGGCGTTAAGTAATCTGGGTCGTTGCGCCGAACCAGATGAACCCAAATCGGTAATAGCACTGGTTCCAACAACGAAATCAAGGCTGCGATGTGGCTCGGCGTTGTTTTTAGCCCGTGAGCAAAGAGAAGATACGGGAGTCCCATTTGAAAAATCCCGAGACATATCAGCACCCACCACGTCCCTCCCGAAGGTATTGCCATGCCACCGAGTAAAACGATCGGCCCCACCACTAAAGCTGTTGCACCGTGGTTCAACGTTACCAACCAAGCCGGATCCTCTTTAGGCAAAGCTCTCATCGACAAAATCACACCAGCGTAGGTAATCCCCGACAAAATGGCCAATGCCGATGCATACCACCGTTGGTTAGGCCGCACCTCGCCAGCAACGGTTTCCATACAGAGAATAAACAGAACGCCTGCGGTACAAAAACCCAACATCAGCCAATCACGCGACGTGGGCCGATCTCCATAAATAACGATTGCTCCCAACATAACCCACGCCGGCGCTAGGTACTGCAACCAAATCGTGTTGGCTGGCGAACCCACAACCATGGCGGTGAGAAAACTGATCGTCATCGTGGCAAAGCTCACCATCATGGGGATCATGGCCACATGCCAACTTATTCTTCGGCAGAGCGGAATCAACAGAACGAGTGCAAAAATGGCCCGCCAAAATGCGATAGCCGTTCCTCGCGAATCTTTGTCCCAAATTCCCAGTTGCGGCAACTGAGTCAGAAAACCGCTCAAGCTCCAGAGAAAAGTAGCCGTTACGATTAGCAGAACTCCATGCTTTTTCGGCGATAAACTTTGGCTACTAATTTGAGCTTTCCTAACAATTCTAAGGCCGACTCTTGGGGGTGAGTGCTACCCATACTAACTTGAAAAAGTAACTATCAGGGGCGCAACCAACCGTCCTGTCGTTATATTTGCGATTCGAGGCAATCACAATCCCATTGCCAGACCGGTAAAACGCATTGTGCTATCGCGATGCGTATACACGCAAATGCCCATTTTGTATAAACCATCAGTAACGCACACACCGTACCATGCACAGCCCCTGAATCCGCCGCCAACCCAAAATGACTATGCAGGAATTCGACTACCAGCTCAGGCCTCGCATTGTTTTCGCTGAAAACGGAATCGAACGGCTCGGCGAACTTGCACGGCAACTACTGAACGAACCAGGAGTTGGGCAAGAAAAGGGAACGAACCTAAACCGGGTGCTAGTGGTCAGCGATCCCGGGGTTGTTTCGGCAGGGATTTTCGATCGCGGTGCTGCGAGCCTTTTGAAAAGCCAACTGGAAGTGTGTGGATTTCATGATTTTTCCGAGAATCCCACCACGAAACACGTTGATCTCGGGTTGTTGGTTGCCCGCGATTTTCAGCCCCATTTGATTATTGGTCTCGGTGGCGGTTCGAGTATGGATTGTGCCAAAGGGATAAACTTTCTCTTTTCCTGCGGCGGACGGATGCAAGATTACTGGGGAGTCGGCAAAGCACAAAACCCAATGCTGCCACTCATCGGCGTCCCCACCACATCCGGAACAGGAAGTGAGGCTCAATCATTCGCTTTGATCAGCGATGCAGAAACCCATATCAAAATGGCTTGCGGAGACCCCAAGGCTTCTTGTCGTATCGCGTTGCTCGATCCACAACTCACTCTAACAATGCCGAGCAAAGTAACGGCTCTGACAGGAATCGATGCGATCACCCATACGTTAGAGACCTTTGTTTGCAACAAAAGAACTCCGATGTCGGAATGCTACTCTTGGAGCGCTTGGGAACGTCTATCCGCAGGCGTTTCCCAGGTCATAGCGAATCCCTCCGATACCGAGGGACGTGGCAACATGCAACTCGGAGCATGCTTTGCCGGCATGGCAATCGAAGCGTCGATGCTCGGGGCTGCCCATGCCTTAGCCAATCCGCTCACGGCGACGTTTGGAACACCGCACGGACAAGCGGTCGGATTGATGATGCCCCATGTCATTCGTTTCAACGCCCCCGTCGTTGGCGATCGCTATCAGAAATTGGTCCGATTGCTAAGTGATGCGGACGCGAAACATGCCACCGATGCGAGCCAGTGGCTCGTCGCTCGCATGACAGCTTGGCTCACCGATTTCGGACTACATTCTCGATTGCGAGAATTACCCGAATGGCCGACGACAATTGCCGAAGAATCGCAACTCATCGAAACACTCGCCGATTCCGCCGTCAAACAATGGACGGGAACGTTTAATCCTCGCCCTTTGTCCCGGTCGGATTTTGTCAATCTATATCGGGCTGCGGTCTAAATCGGGCTGCGGTCTAAATCGGGCTGCGGTCTAACGACATCCGGCAGAGGCCTGAATACGCTGCCTACGCCGGGGCGAAACGCCTGCGGGAACCGTGCCAAACCATTTGACGCCACCCTGGCCTTTTGCCGACTCTCAAGCAATTTCAATAATCGATACCTGGTTTTTGACCATCCATTCGAGCCAACGTTCTTGATCCTCAGTCAACTCGATCTCAGCCTTGGACTCAGCATCCAGCGGCGAAACGAGGGAAAAAACGCCGTCTTCAAGCCATTCTTGAGCATTCGCCAAGGGGATCCAGTACTGATTCTTGCCGCAAACGGGTGCTCCTGGAACATCGGGTGGAGTCATGAAATAGACGATTTCCTTGCGAAAACGCTCAGGCATTTCAATGGAGCCTGCATCGGGTCGGTCGATCGAGATAACTTGCATGGATTAAGGGACCAGACTTGGATAGAGTTTGAAGCCTAGGGGGCGAAGGTTAGGCGTAGCCTATTTGCATGGAATCGCGTAAACTCTCCGAAAATATAGGGGTGTGTTCGGCGAATCATGGCTGACCGTATCACACTACAGTTCCATTACACTTCGCATCCATTAGTGA
>JALOQS010000084.1 GCA_025459355.1 Pirellula sp. | reverse complement strand
AGCCATTCATGGCTTGTATCGAATCGATGCTGAGCGAATTAGGGGTCGACGAGTCGCGTCGCCATTGCGAGTTCTTTGGCCCGAAACAATCATTGGCCATGGCGTAGAACGCTTGTCACCATGTTTCTTCATCCGGCACTCCGATCCACTCAAGGGATAGGAGTGCCGAGTCTGTGAGAAGCCAACTTTTGCTGTCAGCCCTTGTTGCACACAACACACGTGACGGAGGACGCGGCTTTTGAGACAAAGACGTTCAGCTTAAAGCGAAAACAATTAGCTCGCTCTACGTCAGTACACTAGCAACGCATGCTCGATAATTCAATTACTTCCGACGCAGAACAGTTGCTGGCCTGTTCTAACGAGAAGCCTATCTTCTGAAACGGCCACTCCATAAACCATCGGGTCACCATAAGAAAACATTTGGTGAAGTTGCTTTTCAGGCATGCCGGCGAGAACCTTTTCTGGCCCTTCCTTTGGCTTAGCAAGGTCAGCAGGCACGGCGTTCTCTTTTCGGTGTCTTTCAGCCGATTGAGCAGCATCTTGGAACGCGTCCGCATCGAAAAGTTGGTTACGCGCAACTTGATCGAACTCTGCACCAGGACGTAGCACCAGAGTAAAGCCGTTTTTCAACACAAAATACACAAGTTGCTCGCTATTGGATTTTGTGACGCCAATCGCAGATGCCCAGCACGGATTTCCGATCCGCTTGGCGTAGACCTGTTTGCCCGTTTCCTGATCGATGCAGTAGAGCACCCCAATGTTGTTGACATAGTAAACATAACCAGCAAACGCTAGTGGCGTCGAATAGTAGGAATTAGCACGTTCGGCAGACCAACGCCGTTGAAAACCCTGCTTTCCATCGACATTGGTAAGCTTTAGGCAACAATTGGATGCTGCTGTCGCGCTTTCATCAGACGCTCCATGAAACATGGTGGTCGATCCAATGAAGACTTGGTCACCAACGATCGACGCAGAGGGTATGTGATTGCCTTGAAGCCCCGCCAACTCCCAAAGTGATTCACCGGTCTGGGCATCATAGGCATCAACACGATCAGCCGAGCTGGTGATGACTAATTCACGGTCACCGCTTTTGGCAACTACCGGCGAAGACCAAGATGGAACACGACTGTCTCGATCGGTCTTCCAGGCGACCTTGCCATTCGATTTCTGCAAGGCCACCAGATACGAAGGCCCGTCGTGATCGATCAAGACAAAGAGCAGCTCGTCATTCTGCGCAGGCGAGCTAGCAATTCCGCGTTCATTCATCACTTCGCCATACAACTTCAGTAAAGGCGTTGTCCAAATGGTTTCTCCTGTGTGCGTCATGGCGGTCACATCGCCGCTGGCAAAGAACGAGAAAACGCCTTGTTGGTCAACGCAGCAAGTGGGCGCGGCCCGACTGTTGCGAAAGTAGTTTTCCACTTTCGTTGTCGCGGGAACATTGGAAGTCCACATTTTAGAACCATCCTTCAGCGAAAAGGCATGGACCTGACACTGTTCTTGAAACGGCCCATCGCTACTGGTTACATAGACTTTGCCCTGCCACACAACGGGTGAAGACTGGCCGTAACCGGGAATTGCAGCTCGCCAAGCGATTCCAGTCTCGGGCGACCATTCTGTCGGCAAATCTGCTTGAACCGTATTGCTTCCGAAATCTCGAAAGCCTCGCCAATTTTCGTCGACGAAAGAGGTGCATACAGCTGAGAGGACTATCATGCTAGCGTAGATTGTATTGAGCACGCTCATGTGTTCACCTGCTTTGCTCCAGTTGAATCGCTTTTGGGAACAACACATTATTTTCTTTGTGGACGTGTTGGTGCATGTTTGATTCAAGCCGCTTCAAAGCGTCGAGCATCGCTCGGTAGGTGTTGCATGCCCAATCAGGCGGGGTATAGCCATCCGTAGACTGATTCAATATTGATAGTTCATTCCCTGCGTGGTCGTGCTCGGATTCCATTTGGCGAATCGGGTTCGCCACGCTGCCGCAGTGAAATTCCTGCCGAGTCGAAGAGGTCTCTAAACTGCGAATGATAGGAAAAAGAATTCTTTCTTCTTTCATCATGTGCGGTTCCAATTCAGACCGTAACGCAACGAACGCGTCGCGAACTCGGTGCAAGCGGGTGTCTTTATCGCCATGCACCCTCGCTACCTTTTCGGTCATATGATCAAGTCGAGGCAGCTCTGTTTTTAGGTAGGCATGGTGCGTCGACTCTATGTGGTCGCATAGCTGGGTAAGCGAAAGCTTGTCCGCATCGACCTCATCACTCGCCAAGTCGCTATCAATGCAATCAGCAAGTAACCGAAGTACTTCCTGAGTATCCACCCCGCGCTTTTCGCAAGCGGTAGCCAGAGGAACCTTTCCGCCGCAACAATAGTCGATTTGAAGTTGCTCGAAGACTCGTGCACAGTTTGGGTTCTCGCGAACAAATTGGCCAACAGTTTGGTTTGTATCAAGAGTTAGCATGGATGGCTCCAAGGTTTGAGTAGTAAGCTAGCCGGTAAGTGATTAAATCTACACCTAAAGGTACAGAATATAAATATACACGTCAAGGTGCATGTTTTGGGATTCGCTAGCCACAGGCGAGAGACTGGGAAACAATCAACACCTTCGAGATAACCGGTTACTCGCTTGGTTTCGTGATCATGAATCGCCAGAGCGCAATTGGAGAATATCGGGCTTGGTGGCAAGTACAATTTCCCGAATCTGCTGCCGAAGTTCATTGGTTAAGTGGCTGTATTCGCGAGACAGGTTCTCACAATCGAAAATTTGCCGAAGCTGTTGACAAACCTCGTCACGCAGAAGTGGCTGCAGAGCGTCGAAAGCTTCTGAGTAGATCAGATAACTGAGAGGATACTTGAACATACGAGTGCGCATATCGAACTCTCTCAGCGAACGGCCGAGTGAATCTGCCGGCCCTCGGGCCATAAAAAACTGACCAAACTCGCTTGAACTTTTGACGGGAGCAGACAGCGCAAATTCATTGCAGAAAAGGAGTCGATCTACAATATCTTTCGCAATCATCCGAAGTTGAACCGCGCGTTCTGACTCGTCCTGATCAGCATGCTCGTGGAGCATGGACCGCACGCTAAAATCCGCCCTGGTAAAGGTATTATGCATCTGAGTCTGATGTTCTAGCACCATCAAGGCTTGGATGTCACTATGAGGCGTAAGGTAATTGCTTGTATCAAAGAACTCGTCGAGTGTTTGGCGGTTTCCATTTCGCAATGTGTCGAGCGTTCCACTTCGAAGATAAGCATTACCCATGTGCCGCAGATCGCCATGCTCTCCCGTGACATACCAACCTCCCCAACGCTCTTTGAAGTCACTCGTTTCGTCCGTAACAAACGCTTCTCGCTTGACGTCGAATATGCCGTCGTAGTTAGGAAAACCACTACGGACTGTGTGGCCAGGTACTCCCTTGGTCATCGTCGTGGCGTGGCAGCCTAGGCACTGATAGGTTTCTTGACGAAAACGAGGGGCGCTGCTTGTCATGCGCAGCGTGTAGAACGCTGCACCGAGCTTGGGATCATTGGTTGATATTTCAACCAGCGAGCTGCCGTGAATCCAGCCAACGTAAGTATCGTCGTTGAAATAGATCGCCCGTGGGTTGCGGGGTGAGATGTGCTGCACCTGCATGCTCGTCTTTGAAAAAACTAAAACTTGTGAAGTCTCGGAGATGTCCAGATGCTCCAGTAGTGCCTTCAAGTACTCTTTCTTGTCTTCGAACTTCCAAGAGATGCTTTCGTTGGAAAGTGCTTCCACCAGTTTCGAAATACGATTGCTTGCCTGCGTTTTTGAGTACTGCAATGGCTCGCTCTCTAAGTCAACGGAAACGAATTGACCAGAGGCATTTTGCGGGATAAGGCAGGCACATACGACCGTAGCGGCTATACATTGAAGAAGCATTATCGGAGAACGGGTAAAGAAGATCATATTCATGGATCACAACTTGCGAACAAAATCGTTATTAACGAAGACTGCTTGATATAGCGATCGCCATCCAAACTGCCGTCGCAAAAGTTCCTGCAACGAGGGTCCAGCCGACGCGTTTAAGGTACTTGGCGGGTGGTGGTGACCACAACAAGATCCAAGACATTGCGAGCATTGGCGTTGTCGCGATCGGCAAGTCGAGTTTGCCAACGACCGTCGCCAGCAAGACAGCTAGAGTTAGGAATGAAAGCATCATGATGTGGAACATACGCGACTGACGTTTCTGGGATGCGATCACACTGCGGACCGCGATTGTCGTCGACATGAAACCGATCAGCCAAGTTCCCCATACTTTCATCGAGACCGGTAACTCTATCCCACCAGCCAGCAGCAAAGGCAAGCAAGGGATCGAAAGACCAACGACGCCAAGCAACTGCCCCGCCATTGTCCTGTGCTTACCTGCAATGGCTACTGAAAAGCTGACAATTGCCATCGCAGCGCATGCAGCGAGAGCGAATCGTACTTTTGTATCGCCGAGGAGCAGTGCTGTAGAGCCGCATGCGATAGTAATCGCCAACAACAATGCCAGTCGTTTCGTAGCAGCAGGCGAAGTCCGTTGGGCTCGCGCGCCTCGATGCCCGATCGCGACCAACAACGGCTCATGCGCTAAGAAACCTGTGATGGATGCAACAGCTATGCAAGCACTTGCCACGGACGGACTGCAAACCGAGAGGGCCGTCAGAATGGGAATGGCAAGTATCGCGTAGGCTCCGTGCTCTTTGGGCTTCAGTTGCGTCGCTGGCACGCTCGGTGTGGGAGTAGCTGGACTCATGGTGACCGCGCTCATGATCGATCTCACTTTCTAATGTGTATGCACTGGCTGGTCTGGTTCGTGTCGACATCGAACCATACGTACTCCATTGGGTAATCGCATCAGTGTGTCTGTCCATTCGTAGTGATCGAAGAAGTATTTCACTTGCACTGCCTGAACTTCGCCACTCAATAATCTTTCAGCGGCTTGCACAAGCGAGATGCTCGAATTCAATGGTGTCTGCGATCGAGCACTAGTTTTGCACTGAACCGATAAGATGCGTGTCAGTTGAGATAGGTCACTAACCAATTCTCTCACGTTGGCCGTATCAAGGAGTGCTTCTCGCATCTCGGGCATCTGGGGGCCATCAGAAAACTGAATGCTTGAGGGTGTCTCCATATTCAGGGCTCCTTGGTGCCATAGATTATATCGGTCATGTTGAATACGGCCCGCTCTAAATCGCCGTCTGCTGCATGGCACTGACGACAATTCTGCAGCCATGGATGCGTGGTTCGAATACCGGGCCGAGCGATAGTGCCGTGGCAGCTCATACAGTCGTCCCGCATGTGCAACGTATGGGGTATCGTTGGAGGCAATCCTGGCAAGAGTCTTATTCCTGGTCCAGCTCGCTTGACTCCTTCAAAGTCATTTCTAGGCGGCCACTTGTCAGCCGCGATCTCGCTTTGCGGCTTTTTGCTGCTTACCAATACTTGCGGCATCGAGTTGGCTTGCTCTACGTGGCACTGCGTGCAGTTGGTGAGCAAGGGGTGACTCATTTTGGTTGCAATTTTTCCGGCGATCGACATGCCATTACCATGACATGCCAAGCAGCTCTCGGCCGTTCGCTGATCAACCGGATGGGGAATCGACGGTGGAGCCGTATCAAACGCCCGAGTGCGTAGACGATCCTGGAGTGCCTCGTTCTTCATCTCCGGGGTTCGGACGACTCGATCAAACAGACCTGGATTGTTTTGCTTCAGTTTGGAAAGATCCGATTTCCAATCCCGATTGACCCCGTACATTTGCGAGTCAATCTCACTGTAAGTTGGAGCCGACGCAAAGTGGCTCTGCTCGACTTCTGCGTCGATCTGCTTTTTGAAGACTTGCGTTGGTGTAGTAGTCGGTTGCTCGTACATGCCAACCAGGAAACCGACCAGCCCCAGCCCGCAACCGAGACTGCCAAGTACGGTGCCCCAACGCGACAACGGCTTTGCGGCAAGTTCGTCTTCGATACCTGGCTGCTCTTTCATGATGGCTTCACCTTCACCACGCGAGCGGCGCACTTCTTGTAATCTGGTTGTTTGCTGAAGGGGCAATGTGCGTCGAGTGTCAACTCGTTGATGAGTTTCCTCTGGTCAAAGAAAGGAACAAAGATATGCCCAGGTGAGCAACTTGCACGACCATCGATCCATACCGGCAGCTCCATCGATCCCCGGCGAGTTTCTACCCGTACGACGTCGCCATTTTGGATCTTGAGTCGTGTGGCGTCGTCTCTATTGATCTCGACGTAGGCCTGCGGCATCGCTTTGCGGAGTGTTGGAATTCGCATTGTCAACGTGCCCGAATGCCAATGTTCCAGTACCCGACCTGTGTCGAGCCAGAACGGATATTTTTCGTCGGGCATCTCGGGAGGTGGCACGTAGGGCCTAAACCAAATCAAGGCTTTATCATCACCTGTAACCGAGTGATAAAATTGGTAGCCCTTACCTTTCGCAACGTAAGGGTCTTTGCCTTCGACAAACCGATAGTTCGTTTCATGCCACTCGCCGTCTTCGCCTTGAACTACTGGCCAGCGCAGCCCTCGAGCTTTTGCAAGAACTGGATAGGGAGCCAGGTCTTTGTGCTTGACCCGTGAGAAGTTCCGATACTCTTCGTACAATCGCTCATCGACATTGGTGTCGTAATAATGCGACCAGTCCCAAATCGGAACCTCTTCACCAGCGTCGTTGGCCTGTTGGAACAGAAACTTACCATCTTTCGTTTTCATTCCCGGATGGCCAAGCTCGAATAACTTGCGTGCCACTGCAATCGTCTGCCAGCAGTCGTCGCGAGCGTCGCCCGGCGGCGTGATCATCCGAAACCATTGTTGTGTTCGACGCTCTGAATTTCCAAAGATGCCGTTCTTTTCTACCCAAAGGGCAGACGGCAGAATCAGATCGGCTAGGTCTGTTGTGGCGGTTGGATAAACATCGGAAACGATGAGGAACTTGCCCTCGAGTTCTTTCTTGCCTCGAAATAACTTGTGCAAGTTCGGAAGCGTTTGCCCTGGATTGGTAACTTGCACCCAAATCGTATCGATTGCATCCGGTGCCGTGGTTGGAGTGCAGAATTTCTCCCACATCAGAACCGTGTGATAACCGGGAGCTGGGTTAATCCTTCCTTCTGGGAGCTTCCAAATGTCCTCTGCGATATGGCGGCCCTTTTCATCGTCAACTCGCAAGTCTCCTGGAAGAGCGTGTGCAAGCGTTCCGACTTCTCGAACTGTTCCGCAGGCCGATGGCTGCCCGGTAAGTGATTGAGGTCCATCGCCCGGAGTTCCAAAATGTCCGCTTAATAGGTGAATCGCGTGAACGAGATTATTGATGGCTGTTCCCTGGGTATGTTGGTTCATCCCCATGCACCAAAGGCTTAGGATTCTGCGGGACCGATCGGCGAATCGATCCCCCAGCAACCTCAATTGGTCTGCCGAGAGTCCGCTGATCTGCGAGGTCTTCTCAATGGTGTATTCAGCCACGGAGTCTCGAAATTGCTCGAAGGTGATCGGTTCACCCTTGAGTGTTTGTGGCTGGCCAGGGCCACGGAAGTTGCAGTAGCGTTCAACAAACTCTCGGTCCCAGGCATTGCGTTCGATGAGTTGATGTGAGATGCAATTGGCAATCGCGAGGTCCGATTGCGGTTGGAAGATCAAGACATGGTCCGACTGTTGGCTGGTGCGAGTGTGACGGGTCGTCAAGTCGATCAATTCAACCTTTTGCCCGCGTAATCGACGATCAACGACGCGGCTGAAAAGCACAGGGTGCATTTCTGCAAAGTTGTTTCCCCAGAGAATCAGAGTGTCGCAATTGTCCAGGTCGTCATAGCAGTTGTACGGTTCGTCGACTCCGTAGGTGCTGATGTAACCGGTGACCGCCGAAGCCATGCACAGTCGAGCATTGGGATCGATATGGTTGTTCGAAAGGCCGCCCTTCATGAACTTATTGGCAGCGTAACCTTCGGGGATCGTCCATTGCCCTGAGCCGTACATGGCAAACCGCGACGGATTATTGTTGATCCGCTCTGCGATGATACCGATCGCTTCTTCCCAAGAGATTTCGACCAGCTGGCGTTACGGAAACGACACGGTTGTCTTTGACGCCGACCATGACATGGCAGCCTGTGCCACAGAACCGACAGGGTGCTTTATTCCAGGTCACTCCTTCGAGCACCGGCAGTTCATTTCCCCCCGGAGGCTGAGGTGATTTTGGTTCTTGAGCCAGTCCTTGGCGAGTGGCCATCGCCGTGGCCATTGCCATGGCAGTCATTTGCAAGAAAGCTCGCCGATCTTGCGTAACTCCTGAAATCAGAGCTGTTATCGGTTCAGACATACTGGTCATTCAATGGCCCTTCCTGCATCGCGTGCGTTTCCTCGAAGCTTACGAATGCCACTTCCACATGCGAAACACCTGGAAGGTTAGCGATCCAGTCGTGCCAGTGGCGGGAATCCTGTGCGCTGGCTTCAACGACCACCGGGACGCGACATCCGACTACATCACCCAACGTTAGGGCTGAAATGGATTGCAATGCTGCAATCACTTGGCTGTCATTTCCTGGTTCTTCCGACAGCGTTACTACCAGACTACTGACCCACACGAATCGTCTCCTGCAACGGATTGTCGCGGTGCTCATGCACGCTTGAATTGCGACATGCTTTTGTAATTGCCGTAAGTTATCCCATTCATCGGCTTATTTCAAGAATAAAAGAACTGCAATTCTTGATTTGCCGACTGAATGTCGATAGACTCATAGCCAAACATGCACATGCTGAGCAGGATTGGGCTGTAGGAGACGAAGGCAACTCAAATGAAAACCATGGGAAAACACGGGCTGTCGAGGCGACTGAGTTGTTTGATTGTTGTCGCACTTCTTTGCGGGTGTGGCAAAATGTCTTCTTCGACGACTCTCACACAAGAACCAGCCGGATCTGATGCAACGCTAGCGGAGTCAACGGAAACCGAGACGGCTGTTCAGCACACTGCAACTATTCGGAAGCCGCCACCGGTTTTGGGAGCAGTCTTTCGCGTTGAAGTCACGGGAACGAATGCAACTTCGTACGAGGGTCACCTTCAGTGTGCTGCATGCCACAGTTTGCGTTCATCCAATCCAGACAATAGCAAGTCAAGTCACTTGGATGAGTTCCATCAAGGGCTGCGGTTTTCGCATGGCCAGTTGAGTTGCGTAAGTTGCCACAATCCTGGCGACAACTACTCTTCGCTTCGACTGGCAGACGGAAAAACCATTCCGTTCGAAGAATCAATCACGCTTTGCGCTCAATGCCATGGTCCGCAGTACCGCGATTATGAACGCGGTGCACACGGCGGAATGACAGGATATTGGGATTTAAAACGGGGCGATCGCGTACGTAATCACTGCCAGCACTGCCACGACCCGCATGTCCCTAACTATCCCAAGTTTTATCCCGCAGCCGCGCCGCAAGACAGGTTTCAGCCAAGTCACGGCAAGGAAGGAGCCAGCCATGACCACTAATCCTGCGACCCATCTACCCGTCCTCGATAACCAGCCGAACAGTCGACGTGGATTCATGAAGGCCTGCGGAGCGACGTTGGGGTTGGCTGCTTGGGCTACAGCACTGAAGCCACTCACCGAGTGGGCAGCTGACATGAACGTCGATGAGTTTCTGCAAAAGCACTATCGAGAACTCAAGCCGGACGAGAAGCAAGCCATCTTTCGACGTCTAGAGGCTGATTGCAAGGCCGAGCATGGAGTCGACGTTAAGATCGCAGATCCGCAGCCAAACGACGGCGTTCAGTTCGCATATGCGTTAAACCTGAGTATCTGCATCGGATGCCGAAAGTGTGCGGAAGCATGTAGCATCGAAAACAATCACGATCGCAAGACCAACAATTCGTATATCCGTGTCTTTGAGATGGAGATGGGGGGCATTGATTTTGAAAAAGGGGATGCCACTTACGACCATCCTGTCCCCCAGCCAGACAAGTTCTATATGCCGGTGCAGTGCCAGCAGTGTGAAAACGCACCCTGCGTCAAGGCATGCCCCATCGAGGCAACTTGGCAAGAGAAGGATGGCATTGTAGTCGTTGACTACAACTGGTGCATCGGTTGTCGTTACTGTGAAGCTGCGTGCCCCTACCATGCTCGACGCTTCAACTGGGAAAAGCCCACGATCCCAGCAGAGGAAATCAATCCGAATCAAGGGTACCTATCGAATCGAATTCGCCCTCAAGGCGTGATGGAGAAGTGCACGTTCTGTTTGCATAGAACGCGCGAAGGAAGAATGCCGGCTTGTTTGGAAGCGTGCCCCACGGGTGCGAGAGTCTTCGGGAACATTCTAGATCCGCAATCTGAGATTCGCTGGGTAATTGAGAACAAGCGAACATTTGTTCTGAAAGAGGAGCTTGGAACCAAGCCTCGCTTTTACTATTTCTTCGACGAGTAGGACGGAAGTGGAGTATCAATCAATGTCTTCCATAAATACACCGCTGACTGGCGAAGATGCCACAAAGTCCATGTCCACTCGAGAGACCATTCATTCGTACCCAAGGTTTCTTTGGAAGGCCCTGGGAGTCGCAACCGATGGAAGTTGGCTATTCTACGGATGGATGACGTTGCTCACCGCCATTGCGCTAGTTGGAGCCAATGCATGGGCTGTTCAGGTCCGCGATGGCATGGTCCTCACCAATATGAGCGACCACGTGAGTTGGGGGCTGTACATCGCGAACTTTACGTTCTGCGTGGGCTTGGCGGCAGGCGGCGTGATGATGGTCATTCCAGCTTATCTATACGACGACGAGGAAATGCACCACCTAGTTATCATCGGTGAAGCGGTAGCGATCGCAGCCATTCTCATGAGCACCCTAAGCGTTGTGGTAGATCTAGGTAGGCCCGATCGCTTTTGGCATCTGATGCCAATCATTGGCAAGTTTAATTGGCCGATGTCCATGTTGACATGGGACATCATCGTGCTCAATGGCTACTTAGTGATCAATGTCCACATCGTTGGGTATTTGCTTTACATGCAGTACTTAGGCAAACGCCCAAATCCATGGTGGTACGTGCCTTTCGTCTTCCTATCGATTCTTTGGGCGATCAGCATCCATACGGTGACGGCGTTTTTGTATTGTGGTCTGGGTGGCCGCCCATTTTGGAACACAGCTTTGCTTGCACCGAGATTTCTAGCATCAGCATTCGTCAGTGGCCCAGCGTTCATTCTCATTGTGTTACGAGCCATCCGAATGACTAGCGATTGGAAGTGGTCTCCCCGTCCTGCGAGAACCTTGATTCAAATCATACGAATCTCGATGGCGATCAACTTGCTCATGCTCGTGAGCGAACTGTTCACACTCTTTTACACAGGAAGTGGTCACGCAGCTTCGGCCAAGTATTTGTTTTTCGGATCGCACGGAGCTTCTGGTCTTGTTGTTTGGATATGGACGGCCATCGGACTGAATATTGCCGGAACAATCTTGTTCTTTACGCCCGCAGCACTTCGGCGAGGAAACTTACGAATTCTTGCCTGTGTTCTGTGTATCGCGGGTATTTGGATCGAAAAAGGGATGGGTCTGGTGATACCCGGTTTCATTCCATCCACTCTGCACGAAGTTGTGGAGTATGCTCCGAGCCTAGTCGAATGGAAAATTACTGCTGGGATTTGGGCTTTTGGCATGCTGGTTTTGACCATATTGGTTAAGCTCATCGAAGCTATTCACGCTAAACGACTCTCCCCATCAAATAGTCATGCCTTGTAACCTTCCATTCAGAAGCCAGCTTGGTCAGCAAGGAATCCAAAGATGAATCCGTATGGAAAACTAGCTCAAGCCGCGATTTGCGCGACCAGTTTTCTGGCTGAGCACTACAATGCGAAGTCGCCGCAGCGTTTCAATTCAGCCGACATCGCCCAAGCTCGCAAGCTGTCGCAAGCCATTGTTGCGAAAGTACTGACCATACTTTCTCAGGGCGGCATCGTTAACGGAGCGCCAGGCCCTGGCGGCGGCTACATGCTTTCACGGCCGCCAGAAGAGATCATTTTGCTCGATGTGGTGTCTCCATTTGAGCGCTTAGAGCCAAGCGTAAATTGCCCCTACGGCGAAGGGTGGTGCGGCGTCGGCGAGCACTGTCCATTGCACAAGCAGCTAGACAAGTTCCGGGCTGACGTCACGAAGTTTCTAAAAACGACGACGCTGAAAGGATTTCAGAAAACGCCCAAACTCGCACATGTGTAAGTGTGCGGTGCACGCGCACTGTGTCCGTGTGCCACACTCGCGATGAAGGTTTATTCTGATTAGAGGTTTGATCCCTAGGGACGCGACTCCATCTGTAGCCTCGACGCGAAGATGCCGAACTGAAGTAAGTAGAAGTTCAGAGAAGCCTCGACCTATCAAGGATGTAGAGTGGGCTCTTGAAATGTCTGGAGCTAAAGCGGTGATAACCGCAGGAAAAATGATCGACTATGCAATACGCAATATTTAGGATTAGCTGCGTAGCCCTGTTGTTGGTGACCACAGTACAAATTGAGCTTGCATCTTGCCTGGCTCAGCACTACGCACAAGCAACACCGACATGCGAACCATGTATGCCCCAGAGTTCTTGCCAACAATTTGGATCACTTCTTCAGCCGAGTCCGTCGATTCAGCCATTTCCGTGTGCACCTGCCTCGCGTTTCCCACCCTATCCCCAAATGCAATTGCCGTCTGCTCAGTTCAGACACGGAACACGATCGCAAAACTTTGTGCCCCCATTACCGCTCGATACGGCACACCCCACTCCCTCTCATCCATTTTGTCATGAGTTAGGTTTCCACGGCGCTCCGTATCCTCACTCGCCAAACAGCCAAGCTATTCATGGGCAGTTCTTGGGCGCGGGGCAATCTCTGTGCATCGACGCCTCATCATGTCGACCTTGGCGCTTTGCTGGTGGCTTTGAGGCCGTTGCTTTGCGTGCGAGCTTTGATCAGAACGTCGCCATGATAATCGATCCCGTACCTGGAAATCGCTCGGTTCCGTTCGACTATGGTTACGATTTTTCTCCCAGAGTTTCACTGGGACTTATCCGTGACGGACTAGGTGGCTTCCGAACAAACTATTGGTACTTCGACACTGAAGCCCCGCGCGAAACGGCGACTGCAGTTGCAGGTGCGACCCCGGTTTATCTATTCGTTTACGGATCGGGAGGCAATCTGACTCGTAACGCTTATGCTGACCTAGGAGAGACGCTGATCACTACCCATGATCTTCGGCTTCAAGCTTTCGATATCGAGTACTTTGATTGCGTAAGTACTCTCGGTTGGCAACTTCAGCCAGGTGCAGGCATACGAATCGCTGAGATAAAGCAACATATGCAAGGTGACGTATTTAGTGCGGGAGCGCTTCAAGAGACCGTAACGAATGACTTAAAGGTTCAAGGAGTTGGCCCCACTGTGGCTCTACTTGCAAGTCGTTGCTTTGGATCCTCCCCCTTCGGGTTTTATAGTAATTTGAGAGGCTCTTTATTGCTTAGTCAGACTCAGCAACAAATTTATGAAATGAAAAATGCGGGGGTCGACCAAGTGCTGGACCGCGACGATCACCAGGAGGTCATCACAATGCTCGAACTTGGCCTAGGACTTCGCTATACAAGAAGAATAGGCAAAGATATCCTGGCGACAGCAAATTTCGGCTACGAAGTCCAGTCGTGGCAAGATGTTGGTGGGCCTGTCGATTCCACGAGCTCATTGGGTTTGGACGGAATCGCCACGAGCCTGTTGTTTGGCTATTGATTAATTGCGATAGGATTAGCCACTGATGCAGCTTGAAGTCACTTCAACGGAGCCAAAGCCCGAACTCTTTGAATCCCCGACAGCCGATCCTGCGGCGGTAGTGAGGATTGGTAGTAATGTCCAACACTCGCTAGTTGACACATTCGGTAGAGTCCATCGATCGATGCGAGTTAGTGTCACGGATCAATGCAACATTCGTTGTCGATACTGCATGCCACTAGAGAATGTATCGTTCTTACCGCAAAATCGGTTGATGAGCTTTTCCGAAATCCAACGCGTTGTTCAAGTCGCTTCTAGTCTTGGGATTGAAGACTATCGGCTCACCGGTGGCGAACCGCTAATGCGATCTAACTTGGCGGACCTTATCGACATGATGGTCAGTACCCCTAAGGTTCGCGATGTGGCTTTAACCACCAACGGAATGTTGCTAGCTAAACTGTTGCCGGATTTAGCAGATGCAGGATTGCGACGAATCAACATTAGTCTGGATACGTTGAGTGAAGATACATTCAAAATACTGAGTCGCCGCGTTGGCTTGAATCGGGTACTGGAAGGGATCGAAGCAGCTCTCAGTGATCCGCGAATAGTGGTGCGATTGAATGCGCTCGTATTGAGAGACATCAATCTCAAGCAAGTCGTCGAACTAGTTCGTTTTGCTACTAGCCGCGGTGTGACAATTCGCTTCATTGAATTCATGCCACTTGATGCCGACAGGACTTGGAATCGCGGCTCCGTCGTTACGGGAAAGGAATTGCGAGAGCTGCTCTGCTCGGAAATTGGAGCAATGCAACCATGCGATCGATCGAACCAGGCACAGCCAGCGATTGACTATCATTTTATGGATGGTAGCCGCGTGGGTTTTATCGACACCGTTAGCGAACCGTTTTGCGGCGGATGCGATCGACTACGGCTCACAGCAGATGGCAAGCTGAAGAATTGCCTTTTTGGCCGAGAGGAGTGGGATGTATTGGGCATTCTACGGACTGATGCCCTGCGGGACATTACAACAATCGATTCTCGGCTGGCAGATTTATTGAGGGATTGTTGCATCGCGAAAGCAAGGGCGCATGGAATCAACACCTCAGATTTTGAACTTTCCGATCGAGCGATGTACCAAATTGGCGGGTAACTAGAGCGCGAAGCCGAGGCGTTGCCAGACTTCGTTGCGCTTTCAGTTTAAGTGTGTCGATTTTTCCGATCCGTGAGAATGGTTTACCTTAAGCGGTTCTACTGTTTGAAAATCGATCAAATGTCGAAATTGATGAAGGACGGCTGTCAGAATCGCGACCTTCAATTGTGTGGCTGTAGCGATTCTGACCTTTGAAAGGGCAAGCCACGGACCGGCATTTGCCAGGATTTTGGATGGACTCAATGATGTTCCTGTTTTTTCGCAAGCAAGCCTCATCGTATTGCCGTAGGCTCATATTCGGCGTACTCCTGGTTCAAGCCAACTTCATTTTGGCTCAAGTGCCATCGGATAACGGCATATCTTCTGTTCCAGCAGATTATCCGCAGCAAGCATACTCCGAGGTGACGGATTCCAACGTACAGATCCCATCCGTAGATAGATCTCTTGAGGATACCGAGAAGCAGTCGGCTGAAAAAATGGCGAAGCTGAACAAGTCCATGAAGGACGCTTACAAGGGGGTCTTCTACTTAAACGATTTCTCCTACCTCCGAAATCCAGTCTATCAAGGGCCGCATTTCGCGGGCGATTCTTTCAAGGGGCTCAATGACGGTAAGCTCGACTTAGGTGGAGAGTATCGGTCTCGTTATCATCATGAAAACAACATGCGTGGGATTGGCTTGACGGGAATTGACGATCAGTTTTGGCTTTCGCGTGTGCGGCTATTCTCTAACTATCGAGTTACCGAAAATGTGAGGGTGTACGGCGAATACCTGTATGCCGATTCCGGCGGCGAGACCTTTGCGCCAAGAACGATTGAGGAGAATCGTGGCGAGGCACAGAACCTCTTTGTTGACGCAACTCTCTTTGACGCCAATAACGTACAACTGGTTGGTCGAGCTGGACGTCAGGAATTGCTTTTCGGAGCCGAGCGTTTAGTTTCGCCGCTCGATTGGGCCAATACCCGACGCACATTCGATGGATATCGAGCCACACTTAGAGGCGCGTCGAACACATTGGATTTGTTCTACACCAATCCCGTCAATCGCATTGCAGCGACCGGTGGCACAAATGAGTGGGATAGCTCGAACAACAACCAGAGCTTTTATGGAGCCTATCTCTCCAATCAATCTCTTGGAAGCGACTACGGAGTGTCGGCGTTGGAAACCTACTACATCGGATATGACAACACCGTTCAAAATTTCTCGTTTCATACCTTAGGCAGTCGAATTGCGGGTAAGTCTGATTCAACCCTTTATGAACTCGAGGGCGGCGTCCAATTCGGCAGCAATGCTGATAGTACTCGGCATGATGCCGGATTCTTGGCAGCCGGACTTGGAAAGGTCCTGAATGCCGGTGGATCATGGTCGCCAACCGTTTGGGCTTGGTACGACTGGGCATCGGGTGGAGATGCGAATTTTGTTACACCGGGTGACGATTCCTTTCACCACTATTTTCCACTCGCTCACAAGTACAACGGTTTCATGGACTTGTTTGGGCGAAGGAACCTTAACGACGTCAACATGCAGTTCATTTCCCCAATTGGTAGTCGAGTCAATTTCTTGGTGTGGTATCACTACTTCTTCTTGGACCAAGCCACGACACCGTACAGCATCGTCATGTCACCCTATAACGCGGGCAACGCCGCTGTTTCCAAAGACCTCGGACACGAGATTGACCTGCTGTGGACGATTACGATCAACCCTCGGCACAACCTAATGGTCGGCTATTCCCACTTTAATTCTGGCGACTACTTCGACACGCCAGGCGTAGCGTTCTCTGGTGACGCAGACTTCTTCTACAGTCAGTATCAAGTTCGCTTCTAGAGCGTCTTTATAAGTGATATAGGCATGAACCGTTGAAATGGATTAAGTTGCTCTTCAGTCCTAATTTTATGGAGGAGATGGAATGAAGGCATTAAGCATGGATTTGCGAACGCGAATCATCTCAGCGGTAAATGAAGGTAACGAAAACATGCGTCAAATCGCTGTTAGATTCGCTGTTCACTACAAGACGGTTCAAAAGCTTAAGTATCAGTGGCGTGACCACGGGACCATCGAGCCAAAGGTCAATCGTAAAGGTCGAAAACGTGCACTTTCAGAAAGTCAAAGCAAGAAACTTGATGAGCTTGTTCGTAGCAACGCAAACCTAACCCTAGAGCAGCTTCGAGACAAACTCAAAGCCACCTGTTGTACCGCAACGATTTGGCATGAAGTACGTCGTTTAGGTCATACATATAAAAAAACAGTTGCACGCCGCAGAGCAGCAACGCCCAGACGTGAAGAGATCACGTAAGGCTTGGATCCAAGCGTCCCGTCGTATTGATTTTCGAAAGCTCGTTTTTCTAGATGAAACAGGGGCTAAGACAAACATGACCCGTTTGTACGGCTGGGGACCGAGATCGGAACGCGTCACAGAGCCAGTTCCACATGGACACTGGAAAACCACAACTCTGGTTCAAGCTATCGACTATCGGGGATGTCGTGCAGCAATGACCACTGATGGCCCAATGAATGCGTTTATCTTCGATCAGTTTGTCGATTGGATCTTGCTTCCGTCTCTTCAATCCGGAGACATACTAGTTATGGACAATTTATCCAGTCACAAAAACGTATCGACCCTTCTGAAGTTTGAGTCCAAGGGTGTTGAGGTGCGATTTCTGCCGCCTTATTCACCAGACCTCAATCCTATCGAGAAGATCTTTTCCAAGATAAAGGCTATCCTTCGAAGACTGGCGGCACGGACATCACAGACACTTGAAAAAGCCATTTCGACAGCCATCAAATCCATCACGCCTCTCGATTGCCTAAACTGCTTCCACGCATGTGGATACGGCCTATAAATTACTTAAAGACGCTCTAGCACGCGGAGTGCGTAGAATCGCCCACATGCTGCCGACTTCGAGTTTTGGAAATTCGCAAACTACTGTTGATTCGGATGCCCTCCCCGCTTACACTACCCTCATGAGGTGGTGTTAACCCATAGTTCGAACCTCTTCGTACGAAAACAGACCGAATGGGTCTCGGAATCCGTAAGTCCTTGCGATGCAAGGCTTTACGAATTTTGAGCGCAGAGAGTATTGTTACGAAGAGGGTTGCGCTCGCGGAGCTTTCGTCAAAGTTCTAACTTTGGCGACCAAAAGACTTAACGCCCGGCGTCGAGAGATCGACCGCCGGGCGTTTTTCGTTTCTACCCAGTTTTACGCGGGTTTCCTACACTTTTCGCGTTTTGCCGGCCCAAACCGCCGCGCGCTCTGTTTGCAGAGAGATTTCCGTCTCTCGAACGAAACCTTCAAGGTTACGTCCGTCCGTGCGAAAAATCGGTCCCGAACTCTCTGACTCTCTCTTTTCGGGTCCCTCCAGAGTTAACACAGAGTTCTCGTTCGCACCCCGAATGGAAATCTACACAATTGGCGACTTTTGCTCGGGCATTGAGGTGTCAACAGTCATGTTCGCTCGGAATAGCGCGGTTCAGTACATTGCGATACTGGATGTAGCCTCCCGCACCAGCTTGCAAAACCGAGTTGCGACAAAGATAAGATGAGTGTGGCCGAAGTTTCGATGTGTGTGGGGAAGTGTTCGGTCGCCATGTGTATAGCGGTCGACAATCGACTGATGGTTCGAAATAAGCCCCGCAGAATGCCGCCAATTCATCAGCCATAAATGATTGGAAAATCGATAGTTGATTCCATTCCGCAACCGAGAAAGCCAGTTGAAGTCTGGAGTCGTAAGAGCAGTCCCGGAGCTGCTGAAACATAAATCGACTAACTTTGTGTATTCAGCGTAGGCGGACTGGCGCTCGAGTGTACCAAGCACGTTGATTGCAGGAGAGGAAAGTAGAGTTGTGTTAATGGGATTCTGTAACTTCTGAAATCCACCCCAGAATTGCTGGTGTGCGCCGCCTTTTGAGCCTAGCTTACTGATCCGGATAGTTACGGGATTGCTTAGTTCGACTCTAAAGCCGTAATTAAGAGCTCCAATTGAGGCCGAAAAACCTCTCGCCGCCCATGCCTTGCTTATCGTATCAGCCTCCGTTGATTCTAAGTAAACGGACCCCAAGCCCAAGCATCTCAAAAAAGCCTGTGCGGCAAAGTACGCAGAATAGTAACAGGTGATTACTGGCCAAGCGACTGAATTGTTCGAGTAGTCCTGATGCTGACGTGGTAGTAGGCTTTCGAGCGCAGCTTCCCGATTTGCAATTAGATCACTTGTATTTGCTTCCGCCCAACTAGAGTCGATGCATTCAACTTCAATTTCGTTTTGACTGTTTACGAAAACATTGGAGTAGCCGACTCCGTTAAGTAACCAAGCACGAATCCCAGTAGTCGAGGGCTCATGGGCTCCGCTACTCCAAGATGTCTTTGGATTCTGTCCAAATCTCAATGCTCCAACCGACAGAGCTTTAACTAGGTGTTTCATAGTTCGACGAGCCTAAAATTTCTGACTCTTTTCAAGTCGGCTTACGAGCTTGTCGCCTAATTGCTTAAATGATGTGCCAGGGTGCGTTAACACTTTCGCTTGCAATCTTGCGAATACTGGCTCTAGTACGGCATGAAAGTTTTCAACCAGATAGTTACTGCTATTTAGGTCTGAAACACGCTGCGCAACCCTTGGAAACAGGTCGAATATTGCGCGAAAGACGGTCGGATTAACCAAAGTTGCATCGAGATCACGCGCAGAAAGGTGTTGGCGCACGGCCGAAAGATAATTTCCGATAATATCGCCAACTCTATCTTCATCTAGCTCGCTGAATCTTTGCAAATGTGGCTTAACTGCAGCATTGAAAGTAACCCGCGAAATCTTGCCCTTGGTTCGCTCAGACGGAGCCAGAAGCCCAAATAGTGGCCCGCTTCGGTTCGTATCTAAGGTGTCGAAAACAACTCTGAGTAAATTGTCCTCCTGTGATTCATCCCCGGCCATATGTTGAATATCAAGCAAAAGCTCATTGGGAACAGGGCGTTGCTTGGTGTTAATGTCTGTGAAGAGCCTAACTTCTTGCGCTTTCGTCAAACCATTGTAAATCACAACGGGTACTCGCAGAGACGTTTTTGCAAGAGTGTATCCATACACTCGATGTTGGCCATCCAAGACGAGGAATGCTTTGGGGACTTCTTCAAATTGGATAGTCTTCCCCCGTCCGGTTACTTCTAGTTTCGCATCCTTTTGTGCTGAGAGAATCACCGAGTTTGGTATTGTCCCCAAATCCTTGTCAACGTAGTAAGCGATCGCCTCGGCGCGTTTTTTGTCTAATCGTCGCTGAAACCCTTCTGCAGGATCTTCGATTCTCGAACTGACAAAGCAACATTTCGCCAAGACATCGCTGGGGATGGTCAGGGTGTAAAATCTCCACTTTCCTTGGGTGACCAAGCTTACTGCATATGCGTGTTTTGTCATTCATTCCTCTAGATTAAACCCGGTCTGTCGTCGAAAACATCCAACAGTATGGTTAGGTAAAAACATTTTGCACCCAGTGTAAGTATTCTTGTCGTAGAGAATCTCCTTTTCACTTGCACACTAATCCGTCAATTCGAACTCGCGCCGGGTATTCCTACAGATAGACGCGGCTGATGTGGCTGCGAAAGTCTGTCTTCGAGCCGCCAATTATAGCGGCGTTGAGCATGGAGGTGCGAGTTGCTCTCGACTGTTCCCCCTTCTTCCCTGTCCGCGCCGGCTCGGCGATCGGAAATCGCTGCGATTTTGGCCGCCGGCATCGTTCGGATGAAATCGCGTTTGGCGATTCCGGATTCAGAAATCGCCAACGATCCAGAAGTATTGCCAACAGGTTGCCTTGAGGTTTCTTCGGAAAGCGTGCTCTCTGTGACCAACGTGGTTAACGACCAGTGAGTCCGCTTTCTCAGGAGAAATCAGTGCAAATCGATATCGACAAAGAGATCGCTCTGCTTCAACGCATGACGGTTGGGCAACTGCGAGAAAAGTATCAAGAGACATGGGGCGAGCCTACCAACACTCGCAACAAGCAATGGCTCGTAAAGCGCATCGCTTGGAAGATGCAGGCCAACATCGAAGGCGACATTTCGGAGCGAGCTAGGCGTCGCGCTGCGGAACTCGCTCGCGGTACCGACATCCGTACTACCGCACCCAAAGCCATTAAGCCGGTACCGAGGCCTGCCGGCAACACCGTGACCGGCTTCGTTCAGCCAGAAGAAGACAATCGTCTCCCGCCGCCGAGATGTAAACCCAAAGTGGGTCGCAGACGTTTGGGTTCCGCTTGCATTGTCGACTTTTTGCGCATTCGTCACGTCTGCAGAACTAGCTGCACCAGCCTGCACTGCTCCTGGGCTGTCGAACATCCTTTGGCGTGCTTTGCACAAACGTCGATTGTAATTCTCGGCCCGTTCAATCGCCGTCTCAACTCCGGGCCGGAAAAGTTGCACCATGATCCAAGCCGGTGAACCCTCTTCCGGATCGTAGGTCCCCTTCTTCAGCACATATCGCTGAACTGCTGCAAGAAAGCCATCAGCATGCGGAGCGACCATCAAACGCGAGTCGTTTGTTGTCGCCGGCCAGATTTTCACTTCTTCGGTCGATCCGATGCTCCGTCACTTCTCTTTCAGCACTAGCTTTTTCGTGTGGCAATCCAAACCTGAGTGATCGCCCCTTGTTGGCGATTCGCACTCGAACGTTAGTTCTCTCTTGCAAGAATCGCATCAGCGTATTTTTCTGCAATATCTTCGACACAACACGTTCACTTCTAATGACTCAGTGAACCTCTCTTCATCGAAGCTGCTCTATTGAGATCAATTGACCTGCCGATGTGGCTCGACTGAGAAAGGCGTCCGCCTTGTAAGCGGACCTATGCTGGTGCGAATCCAGTCATCGGCTCTGGCAACTGAACTGCCTGTTTGGA
>JALOQS010000343.1 GCA_025459355.1 Pirellula sp. | reverse complement strand
AGGTGAGCCACATGGCATTCCATTCTTTGCGTTCTATAGCAGCGATCAGAGCCTGCTTATTAATAGCGTCGGGTCGACCGGTAACATCGGATCCATTTCTGGGTTTGAAGGCAAGCGACACTTTCGCAGGATGCTTGAGCAGGGGAATCGCAGATTAACCGACGAAGACATCGAGCGACTGTTGACAAGCCTTAGCGATTAATTTCAACGATTCCCCACGACTCTTGCCGTGTCGAGAGGGAGACTTTTGCAGAAAGCGATGCATGCTCCATTTCATTTTGGAGTGGAAATTTATTGCAACTTCTTTGGCCACAGTCTACGATTTCGACCTTATGCCACTGCCATCGACTGCCGCTGCCATCGGCAGTAGTTAACCCCCTTCGTTTGGAATTGTCGAAATGCTGAACTTGGCTCGCATTCTTAGTTTTCGTTGGTTGCTAGTCGCTATTCTTTTCCTTTGCTTTAGCTTGGTGCCGAGTGATGCTTTCGCACAAAGCAAACTGGAGGAGGGCGAATCCGTCAAAGTCATGTTTCTGAACAGTTGGTTCGATGGTGTTGTGCTGGGCCGCGAGAAAAACCGCTACGGAGTGGAATTCGAATTCGCGAACACGACCAAGCGAGAGATGTTCGATCGTTCTATGATTCGCAAAAAGTGTGAGATCGACGCCATCGATCTTGCGCGGACATGGGAAAGCAGTAATGGCAAGTTCAAAATCGAAGCCGCATTAAAATCGATTTCCGGTGAGAAAGCTCTTCTTGTAAAAACCGACAGCAGCGAAATCGAGGTACCAATCACCGGCCTAAGTGATAAGGATCAAGCGTACCTCAAAAAGTTCAAAAAGCAGTTTGATGAAGCCACTCAAAAGGGTGTGGTACCCGCTACAGTTCCGAAGCTTCCGCCTATCCAGGATTTCGGCACACCAGAACTTGAGAACGTAGGCTCGATGATTGGCGGTGGCTCGATATCAGTGTTAGGAAGCACCCCCAGCTTCTTAACCGCCTTTGAGCAATCCGGAACAGGGTTTTACTTTGCAAGAACTTCTCAGAAAGCTGTAGCAGCGATTCCGGTAGGGGGCCCCGAACAGTTGGTGCTTCTCACTGCTCGAGAAGACAATTTTCACAATCGCGGTGTCCAGTTTCAGAGCCAAGCATACTGGGTCTCCTTGAAGCAAAAGAAGATGGTCGGTTCGGTTGCCCTAACACCAGAGGATTATGTCGTCGATTACGATCCTCGAACCAAGCGACTATTGTCCATTCATTCCAATCCGATGCGATTAAAGGATGTCGAAGATTGTGTTACGCTTTGGAGCTTGAAACCAGGGGATACCCAGGCGGAACCTCTGCAAAGATGGGCTGCCTCGTTCGATCTATATGATCGTTCGCGCTTTGGTAAGCTTATTTCTGAAGACATAGTCCTAACCAAAGCGGGACGGCAAACTTATGTGGCATGGAATACGACCTCGAAAAGCATCGCCTATACGTTTAAATCCGCGAGCTTCTTTGATGCTCCCATCGTTCTTACATCAGATCGGAAATCGATCATCGTACCAGAAGATGGCAAGGTTTCGGTAATCGATGCGGTAAGTGGAGAACTGCGTTTCGTATTGCCTGTGCAAGATCGCCATGTGGCCGGTGCGAACACTAACGCAGCAGGTACAAAGCTCGCCGCTTTGACTGAACGGAATGTCTATGTGTGGGATTTACAATCAGGGAGCAGCGAGCCGCAAACGTATGAAGCACCTTTGATCGGTTCTCCTTTTGGCTCCCGAATTGAATGGGTAAGCGACGATCTGTTGCTTGCGGAAAGTCCAACCGAGCGAGTCCTCTATCGAATGTCTTTGCAATTGCCCGTTTGGAGTTACCGTATGGAAGGAACTCAATCGTGGTTGAACAAAGACCCGCTCACGAATCAGGTACTCAATGGTTTGTTCTTTTACATTGCAGAACCCGACACCTCCCGTGGATCTATTGCAGTGGGAGCCGTGAAGCTGCCAGGACCTCAAGTTGACGAAATAACGTCCCAATTGGATCGACAGGGTTTGATGTTACTCAAGCCTGGTGTGCGTGTAGGAATTAAACTCGGTAAGGTTAGCGATCCATCAAATGTACAAAAATGGCTGGCTGACAAGATCCAAGCCAACGGCTGGATTCTTGATCCAGGTGCAACTCTACAAATGCACGCCGAAATGGGAATTGGCCAAACGCAGACCGAAACCTATCGAGAGATGGGAGGCAGTGGCAAAACAACTTCGGTTACCTTTACGCCGCATTTTGCGAATGTTGTCATCAAACAGGGGGAATCGATCGTTTGGCAAACAGGGACCTCAACTGGTGCTCCACCGATTGTCTCAGGGCAAAATGTACAATCGGAAGTCGCCAAGTCGGAGGTTCCACAGCTAGACTTCTTTCGCACCGTCAAAATCCCCGGCGAGATCATCGATCCGAAGTACAGTCGGGGATTCGGCGTCTCGAAGCTGGGGTTAAAGGGCATCGAGGTCGTTTCAACAACTCCGCCGGGCCGCGCTGGAAATCCGGAAGAGGAGGACCGTAAATCTGACCAAGAGCGTCAAGAAAGCAACAAGCGTTCCCCCTGAGCTGATCATTGAGAGCGTTTGGGGATTCTTGTCATGAACAAATGGTACTCCCTTGGTGCGATTACCATTCATCCGTACGAAACGGTGAGGCGGGGAGTCCATCTCGGTTGTAAAGATTGGAACCCTCAGGATTCATGGCAAATGCGTAGCGTACTGCAACCGGAATTTCTATGTCGGGATGCGTACAGACAACCGTATCACCCTCGATCCGAGCATCAGCCCATTTCCAAACGCGATCCGATCCCGCTATAGCAAAGCGTTTTAGTTGGCCGTCCACAGATGGCGTAGCCGCCTCGCGACCACGCTTCTGTCCGACCATAAGACCTGCTCCCACATGATCAAACTCAACCACCGCTTTACTGCAATCGACTCTAAGTCGTCGATAGAGTGGCCCAGAGACTTCGATCTGCTTTACGTATTGATTAGCGAGCGCCCAACGAGCCAATCGCTCCCCAACATCGAATTTGTTTTTGGGATGGATATCATCAGCGTCCCCTACGTCGATGGCGACCGCCATGCCTGTATTGGGCAAGCTTAAGCAGCGACGTTGGGCATCACGAAAAAACGCCCAGCCGTCTGCGTTTCCAGGATCGCTCGACGGTTTTTGCCAAGGGGCCAATTGAACAAAATAGAAGGGCAATTCTGAATCACCGAACCAATTTCTCCAATCGGCGATCATGGCACGTTTTTTCTCGATGTACTGAGGTCCTTCTGCGGCGTTCCCCGCGTTATTCTCTCCCTGGTACCACAGAACACCACGCATCGCAAACGACTTGAGTGGATAAATCATTCCGTTGTGCAGAGTCACGCAGCGCGGCCGAAACATCTTTTCGCCAAACGGAAAATCGGGAACGGCCGGAGGCATAGGAATATCGCTTCCCTTTTGGATTGCTTCCTTAGCTGCCAACGTCCACTCTTCAACCGATGGAACAACCTCGGCAAGATCCTTTTGGTATTGCGCTAGCGAGTCTCGCATCAGCTTCGCATACGGTTCTAGAGAGGGCGTGTTCATCAAGGTTTCTTGAGACATCCAACATTCGATATTTGTACCACCGACACTCGAACGTAGTATACCGATTGGTATACCAGTTTCTTGATGGACACGTCGGGCGAAATAGAAACCGACCGCGCTGAAGCCATGTGACGTTTCTGGTTTGCAAACAGACCATCGACCTTTCACGTCCT
>JALOQS010000083.1 GCA_025459355.1 Pirellula sp. | reverse complement strand
ACGCAATCCGGTTCGCGGGGCTTGGGCAGAGACAACATTAACAACTGATTCGAAAGAAATCTTGATATGGCAAAACCGAAGATCCTCATTCAGCTCGATACTGATTCCCATGCGAGCGTTTTCGACGCGGTCGTTGCGATCGATGCGGGGGTCGAAAAACTGTTGCAGTATTCCAATGTTAAGCCTGATGATGTGCGAGGGTTGGTGCATGGAGCGATGTACACGCGAGGCCCTGGGGATTTAAACAACACGGCAATCTTTGTTGGTGGGAGCAGCGTAGCTCATGGGGAGGCTATTGCGGCTGCGGCCCGAGACACTTTGTTTGATCCATTCCGTGTTTCGATAATGCTCGACAGCAACGGGGCCAACTCCACTGCGGCGGCAGCTGTTTTATGTGCCAGCTCGCACATGGAGCTAGCAGGTTCGACATCGGTGGTATTGGGAGCAACAGGCCCTGTGGGACAGCGAGTCTGTCGTATTTTGGCGAACGCCGGAGGTCGCGTCTACGTTGGTTCTCGGACGTTAGAGCGTGCAAAGGAAACGATTCTTCAGATTGCGAATGCAAACGTTGACCCGGAGAGGTTGCTCATGCTGGAATCCGAGGACAACGATGCGCTCGAAGCCGCATTGTCGAATTCGCAAGCGGTTTTCGCGTGCGGAGCAGCTGGCGTGAGGCTGTTACCGACGATTCAATTGATCCGGGCGCGTTCGTTGCGAGTCGCTATTGATTTGAATGCGGTGCCTCCCGCTGGTATCGAAGGCATTGGCGTTATGGATAAGGGAGTCGAGCGAAGTGGTCGATATGATTACGGCGCGTTAGGTGTCGGTGGATTAAAGATGAAAATCCACAAAGCGTCGGTCGCTTCACTTTTCGAAACCAATACAAGGTTTCTCGATTGCGACGAGATGCTAACGATCGGAAAAGACATCGTGGCTCGCCGAACGTTTGCGACTTAGTCGCTTAGTGCTTAGTGTCTTGATCGCGATCCGGGGGAAATACCTCAGTTCACGATGGAATTGCAAAGTTTTTTCTAGTCGTTGCTTTCGAACGGTTTGATTCGACTTACAATTTGTACACTCGCTCACGCCTCTTACCTATTTTTGATGATCATGACAAAAACGATTCGCTACTGCGCATGGATTCTGATTGCCACGAGCTTTCCACAGTTCGCATGCGGTGAGGAAAATGTTTCAGGCGCTGGAGAGCAGCCCTCGTTAACCGAGACGGAATCTCGGAGCTTGTTTAACGGGAAAGATCTAGAGGGTTGGGATGGTGATCCCACGATGTGGAAAGTTGTGGATGGAGTGATTCGTGGGGAGACCAGCACGAGCAATCCTGCGAACGGGAACACGTTTTTGATTTTGAAAGGAGCGAGTTTCAAGGACTTTGAGTTGAAGCTTAGTTTCCGTTGCTCAGTCGACAACAACTCTGGCGTTCAATATCGGTCCAAGCATATCACCGACGGTAGCGTCAAGAACAAGTGGGTTGTGCGGGGTTATCAGCACGAGTTGAGAAATGAGAACAGGTTGCCTAACGTGTCTGGATTTATCTATGACGAAGGAGGCAAGCGGGGGCGAATTTGTTTGCTGGGTGAAAAAGCTGTTTGGGAGAATGGTGCCAAAAAGGTTGAATCGCAGTTAATCGATCAAGCGGCGTATGAAAAGTTGTTCCGAGTGAATGATTGGAATGAAGTAAGAATCGTGGCCGAGGGAACCAAGATCCAGCATTACATGAATGGCAAATTGGTGCTGGAATTTGTTGACGATTCGACAATCGCGTTCACTGAGGGCGTCATTGCCTTGCAGCTTCATGCGGGAAAGCCGATGTGGGCGGAGTTTAAAGACCTATCCATTAGAGAGATTCAGTAAAGCGAATCAGTAGAGCGAATTGGTGTTCGGCATCGATCTTCCAGACCAGTGGGTTTCATTCACGTGAGTATTCAGCTCATCGACAGTATCGATAGTCCGAAGCTTGACCCGTACCGGCATTTACGCACTAGTAACTTGACGCGTTTCAGCGGACGGTTTGTTGCCGAAAGCAAGCCGTTGGTTTCGCGTCTCATTGGGAGCGGTTTGCAGGTTGAATCTGTTTTGATCGACGAGAAGTTTCAATCGGAGGCCATGAGTTGGGTGCCGAACGATTTAGAGGTTTTGGTTGTCCCATCGGACTGGATTGAAGATTTGGTCGGCTTTAATTTCCACCGAGGTTATTTGGCGTGCGGGATAAGGCCAGCGCAACGATCGTTGGATGACTTCTGCACCGGTTGGAGGCACTCGGAGGGATGGACCGGGTGTATGCTCATCGGCGTCCAAGACCCAGAGAACATGGGATCGATCCTGAGAACATGTTCAGCGTTGGGTATTTCCGACCTTTTCATAGGTCCGGACTGTGTAGACCCTTTTGCCAGGCGTGTGTTAAGGGTGTCGATGGGGAACGCGTTCAAGTTGAATTTTTTCGGTGTAAAAGGTCCGGATGAAGCGGTTAAGCAGTTTCGTGAAGCGGGTATTCAGTCGATTGCGACCTGTTTTGCCCAAGACAGCGAGGAGCTGGCCGAATTTCAAAGAAGAGGACCAAGTGTTGTACTGATGGGAAACGAAGCCCACGGTTTACCGCCATCCGTGCAGAGAATGGCGGATCGCCGGTTGATGATCGCGATGGATTTGTCAACCGATTCCTTGAACGTAAGTGTTGCAACTGGAATAATTCTCCATAATCTTTGTCGTGTCTGTTGAGTGATCGACGCGTAATAGCATGGAGAGGCGTGTATACTTGTGCAACGCATGGATGAGTTAACCCGCATAACCCTGAAAATCTCCCTATTTTGACAAAAGATCCAGCACACAACCCTAATTCAGCGAGCGCTTGGTTCGCGGTCGCCTCTGCCACGCATGTGGGGATGAGGCGCCGGAACAACCAGGACAATTACGCCGTGTTACTGGCTTCGGACGGGGCGTCTTGGGAAAAGTTCGGTCACATGTTAGTGGTGGCGGATGGGATGGGGGCTCATGCTGCTGGGGAGCTCGCAAGCCAACTGGCTGTTGAGCAGATTCCGCTGCACTACCAAAAGTTGTTCCGAGGGGTACCGTCAGAGGCGTTAGAGCTGTCTCTCGTAGAAACCAACGCGGAGATTTATCGGCGAGGTCAAGCCAATCCGGAGTTCCGCAGCATGGGGACGACGGCGTGTGCGCTGGCCATCGTGCCCGAAGGTGCGATTGTAGCCCACGTCGGCGATAGTCGCGTCTATCGATTGCGAGGAAATCATTTCGAGCAGCTCACCTTTGATCATTCGCTGGTTTGGGAGATGCGGGCGGCAGGGGATATTTCTGAAGAAGCGATCCGCAATTCGACGATTCCTAAAAACGTGATCACGCGATCTCTGGGGCCGAATCCGAGCGTGATGGTTGACATCGAGGGGCCCTATTCGCTGCAGGTCGGCGACAAATTCTTGCTCTGTTCTGACGGCTTGAGTGGACAGCTCGGTGATGAAGAGATCGGGACATTGCTAATGCTCTTGGACATTGACACTGCGGTGCAAGCCATGGTGGACATCGCAAATTTGCGTGGAGGTCCGGATAACATCACCGTTGTAATCGGAGAAGTGCGATCGTTGGAGGGGATTGCCAACGTCCAAGAATCCAAGGCACCGAATCGCGGCACTGGAGCAAAACAAAATCAATACCCAGTGGGTTTTGCGGTCGTATCAGCCATTGGAGCTTTGCTGACGGTCGTTTTGCTGTTGTTGGGGCAGTTCCCGATGGCTTTGGTCTCGATGGTCACATCGCTGGTGGCCTTTGGCTCTGGTTGGTTTAAATTTCGTTCTACACAAGGCGGATCGTCATCGACGGCCTCTGGGCATGGCAAGGGTCCTTATCGGCAATACCGATGCAAGGCAGATGTTACCTTGGCTGCCAATCTTGATCATGTTGTCGAAGAGCTCAAGAATTGGTTCAAAGATAATGAGTGGTCAACGCCACCGGACTCCATATCGCAAGTCATTACGAAATCGAAAGAGGCCGCTGCGGCTCGAAATTTTTCGTCGGCGATTCAGCTAAGTGTGCAGGCAATATTGGAGCTCATGAAGCTAGCCAGAGATAATCAGCATAAAGACGAAGTGAAAGCTGAAGAAGCAACGCTCGATGAGGACGATGACGGCATTATCGATTACTGATTGCGTCAAGTGCGAGCGTTCAGAGGGCGTCTTGACACCCTCTTAGACGAGCGTTGCTAGTCCAGGCTCGCTTGTTCGCCGGTTCTGAGAATCTCGACAACTTCTGAGGGGGAAGACGCGTAGCGCAAGTGGTCGGTTACGAATTCGCTTTCGTCGAGAATCGTCGCGATCACCGATTGCAATCTTTGGTGGACCCGAGGTTGTCCTGCCGGTGTTAGCAATACGAAAACGAGGAAGGCCTTTTCTTGGTGGTTTCGATACGGGATTCCATTTTCGGAGCGGATAAACATCACGATAGGCATCTGAAGACCAGCGAGCCGTGCGTGAGGCATGGCGAGCCCTTTACCGAGATAGGTCGATACGGCTCGCTCTCGTTCATCGATGGCTTTGATCACTTGTTCGCGGCTTACGGGTAGACTCCAATTCGTGGTTTTCATCGTAGCGTTTCTAACGACTTCAATCATGTCGTTGCCTTCGAGACCGAGATGTACGAATCGTTCGTCGAGAGAGTTGTACAAGCTAATCTGCTCTTCATCCTCGAACTCGTCGCGAATCGTTCCGATGATTTCTTCGATTACATCCTCGAGCGTAAGAAAACCGGTCCAGTTACCATCCGCGTCATGAACGAGAGCGACGTGAACTCGTCGTCTCTGCATTTCGCTCAAGAGAGATTCTAGAGGCTGGTCCTCTTTAACATTCAAGAACTGCCGGCAGAGGCGAGTCAGATCTCCGTCGTCTTGGTCGGCGAGCATCAAGTCTTTGATGTGCACGATACCGATGGGGGCTTTTGTTGATTTGGAAAGCAACGGATAGCGACTGAATCGATAGCGACGAATAACTTCTTGATTCTCTATCCACGGAGCTCCTTCTCTTAGACAATGGACTTGAGATCGCACCCGCATGGCATCGCGGGCTTTCAAATCACCGAGATCGAATACATTTTCCGCAAAGAGCAGTCGACGAAAGGACATCACCCCTTCGGATTGCGATTGACTCAAAAGAATTCGCAACTCGTCTTCGCTATGCACTTCTTGTCCACCAGCATCTCGAAGCCCAATCATTCTTAGCAGCCAAGTCGCGGAGCCATTCAGCACTTTGAGTGGTCCATAGAAAAGCAATCGGAAGAATATCAGTGGCTTAGCGGTCCAGATCGATGCTGATTCGGTCAATCGAATGGCAACGGTTTTCGGAACGAGCTCTCCCACCAGAATGTGGAGATAGCTCACGATTAAGTAACTAATAAAGAACGCGACGCCGTGAGTGGTAACAAAGGAAGCGGTCGATTGCTCGTGTCCCATAACGAGCCCCACGATAGGCTCGATTAACTTTACCACCGCCGGCTCGGCTACGAAACCGAGTCCGATCGATGCAAAGGTGATACCCAATTGGCACACAGACAGGTATTCGTCCAAATGTGTCTGAACTCGTTTTACGGACGTGGCACCGGGGACATTGTTGGCGACTAATTCTTCGACACGTGAGGGACGCATTTTGACGGCAGCGAATTCAGCGAGAACAAAGAAGCCGTTCAAAAGCAGCAGGAAAACGGCTATCGCCAGGTATAAAAGCACCATTTAGGTTGGGTTGTTATTGGTTGGGTCAAAAGGACGAAACGCGGGGATTATAGCAGGTGAAACCCCTCTCGTCGTCGATGTGTGGCAAAATGACTTTAGTTTTGGCTGCGCTGCGTGCTGATTGGGCTATGTTTCTCAAGCAGATTCGCGTCAAACGTCCCACGCGTCTATGATTTTCATCAACCGGTCTGCGTTAGTGTAGACTTCGGTTTGCCAGCCACGTTGAGCAGCGGAATGAATGTTGTCATGCCGATCATCTGTAAAGAACAAACTGGAGCCCGTGTGGCCAGCCTCGCGTTCGGCCACCTCATAAATCCCACTATCGGGTTTCATGCTCTTGGCCTCGTAAGACAAAATGACCGGTCCAAACCAATCGCGAACTTGCGGATAACCCATTCGCATAATCCACTGCCAATGGGCTTCGCAAGTGTTCGAAAGGAGTCCCATCGGAAGCCCCAAGTCTCGAACCCTTTGCAATACGGGTAGGATGTGGGTGTTGGGTATGAACATATCTGCGGCAGCTTCCAGAATCGTTTCCGTATCAAGCGGCCGACTCAAGTGGCTTGCGATCCGATCGACAAATTCCGGACCGGAGATTCGACCCGTTTCATATTCGATTTGTAGTTCCGAGTCCATCACCGCCGATCGCACTGCCTGGGGGCTGACGCCAGCGAGCTTTGCCATTCTTCGAAAAGCCAAGTCATGGTCGAAGTATAGGAGCACATTGCCTAGATCGAAGTAAACAAATTCGGGTCTTTTCGTCATGGTGATATCCGTTAAGACTGGTTGCTTTAATGGGCTACGAGGACTGATGAGACGGGGGCAGCCGCGGACTAGGGACCAGACGGCTGACTGCATTTTTCGAGCGGATGCTAACTATTGGACGCCGATTCGTCGAGATGCTTATGAGCAATTATGCTGACCGGTCCGCTTCTTTGACGATTTGACTTCGTCGACATCGGTTGTTTAGCGAACGCAGGACGGGCAGCTAGCCGCAACAGCCGCAAGCGATCTCCCAATGCGATCTAGACTTAGAGGAAAAAATTTAGTATTTCCGAGCGACGGAAACCGGAAGTCGTTCTCAGGAAAACGGTCGGGAATGCTGCTGACATGAGTAAAATCATCAAAAAACGAAGCAATTTGTTCGCACAAGCGATTGGTGTCGTGCTGTGTTGCGCTCTTTTTCAAGGCTGCGCTTCCTTTCAAGAATCGTCGCAAAACAGCTCCTATTCTCGAAACAAAACATCAACCTGGGAACGATTCAAGAAGTCTAGCAAGCAAGCGTGGTCGAAGACCTTAGACGTTTTAGATCCGTATCCGGAAAACCCTTCTCCGCCGCCCAAATGGATGCCTCAGCCCGAACAGAAGAAACCAGAAAGCGTTCAGGACTTTTTGGGTCAACCACGTGTTGGAACGTAACGATAACTACTTGCCGTAAGCCTGCAAAAGCGACTTTGCAGGCGTACGAAAGGCGTTCGTAAAAACACTATCGCTTAGGACGCGGGCCACGTTTCGCGTTCTTGGGGCCGCGACCGCTACGATCCGTTGAGCGAGGAGCGGACCGTCGGCCGCCGCCGTAAGAGCTTCCACCGGAAGAACCACCGGAACTGCTTCCTCCGAACGATCTGCCACCTCGGGCGCCACCACCGCGAGAACCGCTGCGAGCACCACCCCGATAGTTACCGCCTGGGCGACCGCTGCCCGCATCCCCGCCCAGCTCCGAATTCGAAAAGCCTCGGCTACGAGAATCCGTGCGACCGCGATCACCCGATTCGCTGCTCGATCGCCTGTCTTCGGTGCGAGGAGTTGTTCGAGATCCCGGGCCACCTCGTCCAGCCCCACTTCGTCCAGCTCCGCCTCGATAGGCTGGTCTACCACCTGCACGCGGGGCTCCACGGCCTTCTGATGAAGAAGAGTCATCTGAGCGACCGCGAGTTCCTATTGGCCTGGGGCGTCTTTCTGATTGAGATTGCCCTTCGCCGCTGGAAGAAGTCTGAAATCGGGAGCGGCCCTCAGGTCGCGATCTACTGTCACCTCGACTGTCACCACGTCCTCTGCCAGAAGCTGATGGTCTGTTAGAGGAGCCTGATCTGCCAGCGGGTCTACCGCCTGTTCTACGGTTGCCCTCTGATCGTGGTCTACCGGAACCACCGCGAGAACGATCTCCATCACGCCTTGGTGGACGTGGCGAGCTTGGTTCCTCGTCGTCCGCACCTAGCACAGCACCGGTTGTTTTAGGTGAATCGTATTCGAAGTCATCATCCCATCCGGAATCCTTGACGAGAATCGCATCAGCAGCCCCCGTGTCGTCGTCATCTTCGTCATCTGCTAAGCGGTAAGGGTTCTCGGACAGCGATGGTAGCGATTCGAAATCATCATCGTCATCATCGCTTAGGTGCATCGGTTCGTAATCATCTGACTCCTCGTCAAATGGCAAAAACGTTTGTGCGTTTTTGTCTTTAGCGTTGTAGGACTTGCTTGGTTTGTTCGGCTTGATTTGTTCAAGGGATTGCTGCTCTTCGGCATTGGTTCCGGCGCTACGAATCTCGCCACGTCGTTCATCGCTGCGGCGTTTTCGTTCCCGTCGATCTTGATTTCGTGCGGAGCGAAGTTCATCAACCGCTTTGTACAAACCGGCGATTTCTTTTTCGGTGAGAGGGCGATAGCTACCTTCTGGGAGGTCACCTAATTTCAGTGAAGCAATCGACACGCGACGGAGAACCACAACCTTGTGGCCTAACCGAGCGAGCACACGTCGAATTTCACGATTCTTGCCTTCGCTAAGAGTGATGTCGATTTCGGTGCAGCCCTTGCGAACGCGACGAATCGTGGCACCATCAACCCGAGCGATTCCTTCCGCCAAATAGATGCCGCGTTGAAGTCGCTTCAGAGACTCCTTGTCGACTTGTCCAGCGACTACGACAAAATAGCTTTTAGGAACACCGTGCTTAGGGTGAGCAAGCCTCTGAGATAACTCACCGTCATTGGTTAACAGAATTAGGCCAGTGCTAGACGAATCCAATCGACCAACTGGAAATAGTCTTGCGTGACTAGGCACAAGCTCAATGACTCGCGGTCTGCCTTCAGGGTCTGCGTTAGTGCAAAGAAAACCAGCAGGCTTGTGAACGGCAAAATAAACAGGTTTGTGCCGTTTGAGTGGCTCGCCATCGACCAGGATTTTTGCTTTGTCAGCGTCGACCTTGGTGCCGACTTGTGTGATGACAGTGCCGTCGATCTCAACGCGACCTTCGGTGATAAGTTCGTCAACGTGTCGTCGCGAACCAAAGCCCGAGGCGGCCAGGAGTTTGTTGATGCGTTGTTCGCCGGATAGAAACGAAGGTACGGAGGAGCGACCGCGATGGTAGTTCGACATAATAAATACCGTGATTTTGAGGGCTAACCGACCAGCCGATTGGAAAACGGCCGAATACGCTACAAATTGTCATCGCGACAGAAAGAGCTACTCGTTGGCGGCAAGAAATACATCCGAATCGTTTTTGCCCGAGGTGTAACGAAATCGGAAGGCAGCGTCTCACGACGCGACGGATACCAATAGATTAATCAGAGCAAAGCAATTGTGCAGCCCAAAAACCGGGATTTCAACGAGCTAGGTAGTTTTAAATTGCTGACCTACTAAGAAAAGCTTGATGGAAAGCTTTTTTGAATGGCAGCTTTCATGTTGGCCATACTTTCTGAAAGGATCCGTTCGACTCCGGGTGAGTAATCGAAAACCTCAACGCTGACCCAGCCCTGGTAATCGATCTCTCTCAATGCCCGAAAAAGAGGTGCATGGTCCACTTGCCCCATCCCCGGTCCGAGCCGATTCGGATCATTAGCATGGTAATGGATGAGCAAATCTGCGTTTTCTCGGATAATGTCAGCGATCGGAGGCCCCTCGCTGCTCATGGCTTTGACATCGAGGTGCAGTTGAACGTGCGGGCTCCCGATGATTCGAATCAATTCTCGGGCTTGGTGAGCGTGGTTTAGAAAATTGCCTTCTTGGGGACCGAGTGGCTCGATCGCCAATCGTACACCAAATTGTTCCAGTGTTGGCACGACGAATTCTAGGACCTGTGCTGCGTTTTGCATCGCTTGGTCGTGCCCCATTTCTGGCGGAAAGTTTCTTTGCAAAGGGGAGCCGAGAACCATGACTTGCCCCCCGAGATCATGGCAAAGTCGAACCAGCTCCTGCAGATACGTTGCCGTGCGGGCCCGAACCTCCGCGTCTTGGGTCGTCAAATGAAATCCGCTGGTCTTGGCAAGCAACCAATGCAATCCGATCACTTGCAAGCCAAATGATTCGGCCACACGTTTATAGTTCGATCGCACAGCCGGAGAAATGGACAACGCATCCGTTCCCAACGTAAACGGAGCGACTTCGATACCGGTGTAGCCATATTTGGTGGCCAGCTCGAAACCGCGCTCGATGGGCCATTCGCCAAACGTTTCATTGCAGATCGCAAACTTCATATTGGGTAGGACAATTGTGTGGAGAGACGATTTTCAGCTCGGTTTATGCTACAATATAGGGCAAAAGCAGCTTGATGGCGACCGGTGGTCAACGCCATTTTGACCGCAGTAACGCGACCTAGTTAATGCGAAGGCTGCGCGAAGGTAACGCGAAGCTAATGCGAAGGTAACGCGTCGAAAAAGGAGCGTAATATGTTGATGCACGAACGATGCGGTACTGAACGATGCAGTACCGTACGATTTCATAAGAGGAGCATGCGTTGAGCTATTCGATCTCAAGACGAACGGTGTTGCGCGGCCTCGGTGTTGCTCTGAGCTTACCGTTGCTAAACGTTATGCGTCCACTTAAGGGAGCCGACTCTCAGTTTAAGCCATGGTCGCGCTCGCAAGTTGAACCGGTACCTCGGGCTATCTTTTGCTATGTTCCTAACGGAGTGAATATCCAACAATGGCAACCTGATCAAACAGGCCAGGGATACCAGCTGTCGTCGTCTCTCAAGGTGTTAGAGGAGCTGCGATCTGAGTTTAGCGTGATTAGTGGACTCGGACACCCGCACAGCGAGGGTGGGCATTCGGGGGCCGATACTTGGTTAACAGGAGCCGATCTGAAAGCGGTCCCGGGCAAAGATTATGCTAACACTATATCGGCGGACCAGATTGTTGCGGAGCATTTCAGCAAGCAAACTCGTTATGCGTCGCTTCAATTGTCCGATCAATCTGGAACAGGCAGTGCAGGGCATTCGCATACGCTTTCGTTCGATAGGTCCGGAACGCCACTCCCCGCCGAGAATTCGCCTCAACGGTTATTTCAAAGATTGTTCGTTCCCGAGTCAGCCGATGACAAGCAGGCGACCTTACGTAGGTTTCATGAAAAACGATCCATCTTGGACAGCGTGCTAAACGAAGCCAATCGATTAAGCAAACGAGTGGGCAAAGAAGATCGCGAAAAACTAGATCAGTACTTGTCGAGCGTTCGTCAGACTGAGTTACGAATCGAGCGCATGGAGAGCTGGATTGATCGCCCCAAGCCTCAAGTCGATCGAAAAGATTTACAGCTTTCGTCGCAGCCAAGTGACGCTCATGATCGTCCCATGTGGATCGATGTCATGCTCGAAATTTCGTATCTTGCGTTCGTGACCGATTCTACCAGGGTTATTAGTTTTGAATGGTCTCGCGAAGCCGGTGGGTTCGGCGGAGGTGGGGAAAACCATCACGAACTTTCCCATCATGGCGGTGACGCTGGGATGCTGGAGAAACTTGCCAATATAGACCGATTCCACTTGGGGCGGCTAAAGCGATTCATGGAGTTTCTAGCATCGACGCGCGAGGGAGAGGGCACATTGCTCGACAGCTCCGTTCTGATGTTCGGGTCCGGAATGAATAGTGGCAAAGGTGGCGAGCACTCCCCCAAAAATCTACCTTTGCTTTTGGCTGGTGGTAAACGACTCGGAATGCGTCATAATCAACATCTGGGCTTTGATCCCGAGAGCCATCCACCACTTTCCAACGTGCTCCTATCCATAATTCAAAAAATGGGAGTTGCCGAATCGTCGTTTAGCGATTCCACTGGAACGCTCACGGGATTGGTGTAGTCCGCGCTGGCTCATTAGACCGCGCTGGCTTCGATGTGTAACCACCATGGTCGTCACGGTTAAAGAACTGGTCTCGCTACTCGTTTTCATCAACAAGCATTAAACCCCATATGATTCGCGAAAATCACGGACTATTGGTCGTTGTATCCCAAGGGCAAAGTCGTAGCCCGGAAAAACGAGACCTTGAAGAGGCGATTGCTAACCTAGCCGTTTCCTTACCAAAGACCTTTTCGCTCGTGGTTCCCCATCTGTACGATCTGTCGCAAGACAGTGAGAGTCTCAAACGGATGCGAGAATGGAAAGGCCCGATCGTTTTGCTGACTTGGTTATTCGATCGCGCCGCGTTTTGGGTGCTGGACCGAATGGAAGTCCGTGGCCAATTTGGAGCTATTGAGCTCAAGAACCCGGATACGCTTCTCGATGTGGACGACGAGGACGAAGAAGAAGCTAACGACGAAGACGAAAAGGCAGAGGATCGTGTCGCGAACATCTATGCTCGCCCTGACCGAACTATCTACTCGATCGATATGAGATCGAGTACATCGATCGCGGATTTCGAGAAAGAGTTTCGACGAATACTGGAAGCGGAAGATCTGCTCCGAGATGCCGAGCGCGCGACGCTATCACTCGATCGGTTTTTGAACCCGACCAATACGACCGCGCTGTCGGCTAGTGTTGCGGGAGCGTTAGATCAACCAATAGTTCACGATGCACCGCTCGGCATTGTTCCCATGCGAATCGAGGAACACCCGACGCGGCGATGGTACCCTGTCATAGATTACAGTCGCTGCACAAATTGTATGGAGTGCATCGACTTTTGTTTGTTTGGAGTTTATGGAGTCGATAAAGCGGAAACGATTCTCGTCGAGCAACCTGACAATTGCCGAAAAGGGTGTCCCGCGTGCTCACGCGTTTGTCCTGAAAATGCGATTATCTTTCCACAACACAAAACACCTGCCATTGCCGGAGCACCGGTCGAAGCAGGTAGCGCCTTCAAGATTGATTTATCGAAACTATTCGGTGCACCGGAAAGAAACGAAGATCCCGCAGCAGCTGCCGCCCGCGAACGTGATGAGCAATTGATCTTGGCCGGTAGGGCGGCCGTTGGCATGGCTAACGCGTCCGCGAATGAATCTGCTGTATCACTAGGGAGCAAAAAGGATGGCAGCGACGGCCAAGAAAAACGATCCAAAGATGAATTCGATAGCCTCATCGATCAATTGGACGATTTGAATCTGTAGCTTTGAATCTGTAGCAGAGAAACTGCTAAGAGATTGTTTCTGACGTTTTAGGTTGTTGGTCGACTCGCGTCACCACCAACAACCTATCCACAACTGTACCGTTTGCCTAAATCTAATCCGCTAGAAAACTTAACAACCTAAATCGCTGGCAACCCAGCGATGATGTTATGAAGCCTAGCGACGCATTACTTGACCACAAAATTTACCAGTCGACCCGGGACAACGATCGCTTTCACGATCTGCTTGCCTTCCAATAGCTCGGTAATTCGCTCGTGATTTCTTGCGGCTTGCTCGAGTTGCTCTTGCGTTGCATCCGCAGCAACGACAACTTTGGCTCGAACTTTTCCATTGATTTGAAGCGGAACTTCAACCTCACTCGTTTTAATCAATCGCTCATCAAACTCGGGCCACTTTTCATAAGCCAGCGTTTGAGAATGACCTAAGGCCTGCCAAAGCTCCTCAGCAATGTGAGGAGCATAAGGTGCGAGCAATAACACTAGTGCTTCCATCCCCTTCTTGGGTCGAATTTCTTCCTTGGTAAAGAAGTTAACAAACTCCATCATCCGCGCGATCGGAGTATTAAAGCCCAATGTCTCGATATCGCGAGTCACATTCATAATCGTGCT
>JALOQS010000342.1 GCA_025459355.1 Pirellula sp. | reverse complement strand
TCTTATGGAGCGGCCACGGCGATGCTGTTGTTGCGAGACCAAGTGAATGGAATCGATCAAGGGGGCATATTTGTACTGCCAGGTGAATACTTGTCGGGCGTTCATCGAGCCAAAACGAATCCAGTCGATGGACAGATTTACTTGAGCGGCATGTATGGCTGGGGAAACTATTCGATCCAACCTGGAGCGTTTCAACGTTTGCGATTCACAGGCGACGATATTCTCGTTCCCGTTGGATTTCATGTGTTCACTAACGGTGTGCGAGTCGATTTTTCCAACCGGATTGATTCCGATTCGGCGCAGGATGCATCCAAGCACTTTGCTCAATGCTGGAACTATCGCTACTCACCCGGCTATGGCTCCAAAGAGTATTCTGTTTTCAATCCGACCATCGCAGGACACGACCGATTAAACGTGACCTCATCGCACGTTCTCAATAATGGCAAGTCTCTTTTCTTAGAGATACCGACTCTTCAGAAATGCAATCAGCTCCACCTGCATCTCAATGTAAAGAAAGAAGAGGAAACAGATTCTTCTGTGCTGCCGATCGATCTTTATTTGACCGTTCATGCAATGGATCGCTCGTTCACTGGATTCGAAAATGCCGTCGCTGTGACCAGCAAAGTCGAGCTGCCCCATCCGCTCAAGCGAGATTTAGATCGTTTGCAAAAGAGTGTGCCCAATCGTTGGCGAAATCGCTTAGAGGGAGCGAGAGCGATCACCATTGATGCCAAAGACAATCTGCAATTTTCAGAACGAGTCATCGAGGTACGTGCCGGGGAAACGATTCAATTCACTTTTCGGAACCCCGATGTCGTTCCTCATAATTGGGCTCTGATTAAGCCGGATTCTCTTGAAAAGATTGGCAGCTTGGCAAATGGGTTGGTGAATGATCCCGATGCTTATCTGACTCACTACGTACCGGCCAGTGACGATGTGATCTGCTTTACCGATGTCGTCGAACCCAAGAATGAGTTCACGATTTACTTTCAAGCGCCGAGCGAGCCAGGCCGTTACCCCTACCTCTGCACCTTTCCAGGCCATTGGATGGTGATGAACGGAGTGTTAGTCGTAAAGTAACTTGCCCAAAGCCAGGAAAAAAAATACCCTGCGAGCTTCTCGCAGGGTATTGGAAAGTTTGCTCACACCTACTTCTTTTGGTAGAGCGAATGCTTGGGATTACCACCCGCACGGAGATAAGCCAACAGATCCACAATCTCTTGCTCGTTCAAAGTATCGAGCAATCCGGAAGGCATCGGAGAAACTTGGCTCTGTCGAACCTCAACAATATCCCCTCGCTTGAGATGGGTAAAGTTACCTGGATCCAGCATGTTGGTTTGGATCATAAGTTCATCACCGTTTAGATTGGCAACTCGACCGACAACGACCGAATCATCTTCGAGCAAGAACTGGCTCGCTTGATACTGGTCGCTGATTTCTTTGCTTGGCTCTACCATCGCAACCAGCATATCTCGGGCGCTAAATCGACCGCCGGCGCTGGTTAGATCAGGCCCTTGGATGCCCCCCTGTCCACCCATGCGATGGCACTTGTAACACTGAGCCACAGCAAACATTAGTTTGCCTCGCTCAAAGTCAAAGCCATCGGTTTTGTTTTGAGCAACACCATCTAGCTCATCCACCGTCCATGCCTTAACGACTGCTCTGGGGGCTAAGTTTTCAAGTGGATCACGTGGGGCAGGTGGAGGGCCTACCAAATCGCCAAGTTGTTGTTTCTGAGCGTCGGTCAGGTTCTTGATGGCAACTTGTCGAATGTTCTCGATGAACCCACCAAACGACGCTCCACCTCGTGCGGTGGCAATATCGTAAAACCACTGAAAGTACTCTCGACGTGTTTTGTCATTCCAGCCGTCGGTGACTTCACGCAAACAAAATGCGTACTGAATCTGCTCGTCGGCGGACGGAGTGGATTGCATACGGCTTACGCAGCGATCCACAATGTTGGGAGCCTTGAGATAGATCAGCACGCGAGCCAACTCGCGATCGACCAAGCTGTCTTCGGTCGGTGTTGGGAAATGGGGGTCGAGTGCTTCAACAATCTTCGATCGCATGGCATCGGTTCCGTCGCCGAGTCGTAGGAAGCTTAGTTGGTAGGCTCTCAAAAGCTCAAGCTTCTCCGCTTGATTGAGTTTGTTCCAATCGAGGGAAAGGAGCCGTTTTTGAATGACTTCTTGATCGGCCTTTTCTCCTTTTCGAGAAAGGGCAACGGCCAAAGTAATGATCCCTTGAGGATTATCGATCCGATTGATGACGTTTCGCCAGCCCTTTGCGTCTTGTTGCTCCAACGCGATTCTTGCAGCGGTTCGGAGTGCTCGATCTGGACTGCTTACGTTGGCAGCGGCAAGTTTCAAGTCGAACCCCGAGCCTCGATGCATGTCCTCGAGTTTCTTGCGAGTCGTGCGTGCTTGTTTGGCCTCAGGCGTGTCTGGGAATGTTGCCTTTGAACAATCGTCTGCGCCGGTGTAGCGAACGCGGTACATGGCGGATTGAACGCCACGACCACCAATCGTGAAATAGAGTGCACCAGTACCTGGATCCACGATCAAATCGGTAACAGGCATCGGGGATGCGCTGATGAATGGTTCAAAGTCGGCAACATAACTTGATCCGGATGGCTTCATGTTCACAGCATAGATGACACCGTAACTCCAGTCGCTGATCAGGAGGGCGTTTTGGTACTTGGCTGGGAATTTGGCTCCGGTGCCAAAGCTAATTCCGGTGGGTGAGCCGTATCCGATGTTAACGACGGCGCCGAAACTATCCGCGAAATACTCCGGCCATTTGCCCGTACCATTTCTCCAGCCGAATTCGGCACCGCTGATAACATGGTTAACGCGAGTTGGACGATACCAGGGTGTCCCAACATCCCATTCCATATCGGCATCATAGGTGAACAGTTCGCCGGTAGGACTAAAGTCGATGTCGTATTGATTTCTAAAGCCGGTGGCCACGATTTCGATATCGCTACCGTCTGGATTGAAGCTGAGAACGAATCCACCAGGTGCTGGAACTCCAGCCATGAACCCACGCGCGTCTGGCATGCGACCGAGCATATGGTCTTCGCTCCAGTGACGTGGTGCTCGCGAGGCATCAATTCGCTGCGGCAATTGCGTTTGATTGCCTGCGGCGAGATAGAGACGTCCGTCTGGCCCCTCGAGGACAGCATGTGGTCCGTGCTCTCCGCCACCGTTTAGAGGAATGATGTGTTCCTTCTTATCGTAACTGCCGTCGTTATCGGTATCTTGAAAGCGATACAAACCTGCTTTATCGCCGCCGTTCACATCCACATAGAGACCATCTTTGGTGACCAAGAGTCCTTGTGCCATACCGATATCGATACCGAGTGGCTCGACCTTTGTTTCGGTGGCTGCCGCGCCAACGGGTGCAGGCGTCACGCGGTAAATTTTTCCATTTTGATCAGACGCGAGAAGACCTCCTTTTTTGTCAGGAGTTATGCAAACCCAGGACCCCTGTTCTTTGAGTGGCACCTCATAGACCAAGTCGATCTCGAAGCCTGGCGGAAGCCGAAACGCTTTAGTAGGAGTCGCCCCGACATCGCCAAAGGCGACGCTAGTGGAGAGTAAGGTCAAAAGCCATGAGCCAATGGATAAAGCTCGGAAAGATACACGCATAATGGAACAAGAAGGTTGTAAAGGGGAGGGAAAACGAAGGAAGGATGATGGAAAACCATCACAGTAGAGCTCTAGTTTACTTGCCGAGCGAACGACCTAGTAGTCTGAAACCGGCCGCGAAAGAAAACGGCGTATTCGTTTCATCA
>JALOQS010000341.1 GCA_025459355.1 Pirellula sp. | reverse complement strand
AAAGGCAGCAAGACGGGTTTCGTCCGCAGTACCCAGCATCGAATGAACATCTTCGACTCGAATGCGATCACCGCAAAAGCTCAAGAGCTGTTCAAGCAACGATTGGCTGTCTCGCATGGAACCAGCAGCTCGACGAGCCACGAGTTGCAACGCCGCTTCGTCTGCTTGTTTCCCTTCGTTCTCGCAAATGAATTTGAGCCGTCCGAGAATTTCGGAGGTGTGCACGGGCGGAAAATCGAATCTTTGACACCTAGACAGAACCGTGATCGGCATCTTTTCAGGGTCTGTCGTGCAAAATATAAACTTCACGTGCCCTGGTGGCTCTTCAAGCGTCTTGAGCAACGCATTGAATGCTGGCGGTGTGAGCATGTGAACTTCGTCAATGATGTAGATCTTGTAGGGAGACCGACTAGGACGAACGGCTGCATTGGCTCGCAATTGCCGAATCTCATCGATACCACGGTTGCTGGCACCGTCGATCTCGATAACGTCCATATCCTCACCGGTATCGATCGCTTGTGCGATGTCGGAATTCGGATCGAAATCGCCAGAGGAATTGGCGGACGCGTTGAGAGCTTTGGCAAAGATTCTCGCCGTACTGGTTTTTCCTACCCCTCGAGCACCGGTAAACAAATAGGCGTGCCCCACTCGATTGGTATGGATCGCATTTAGGAGCGCTTGGGCGACAGTCCCTTGCCCAACCAACTCCGCAAACGTCTTGGGCCGATATCGCCGTGCGACAACGGTGTATTTTCCGTTCGATGGGACTGCGTCCATAAAGTCTGATTTCCCCGCCACAATTGAGTCAAACGTTGAGGACTGAGTCGTCGTAAACAGCCCCTCCGTACGAACCGACAGTATACCGTGGAGAGCGAAAATTCCTACGCGAAACAGGAATTGAAGAATGACGAAGAAATCACTCCCGTTCTTCGTAGCCGATCTCGCCAGAGATTGGATTTGTCTCAGGGGGTGCGTCCAAAGTCTGGTGACTTCGGCTACGTTTGTTTCGTAGCCGATCTCGCCAGAGATTGGATTTGTTGCTGGGGTGCGTCCAAAGTCTGGTGACTTCGGCTACGTTTGTTTGGTAGCCGATCTCGCCAGAGATTGGATTTGTTGCTGGGGATGCGTCCAAAGTCTGGTGACTTCGGCTACGTTTGTTTGGTAGCCGATCTCGCCAGAGATTGGATTTGCTTCGGGGGTGTGTCCAAAGTCTGGTGACTTCGGCTACGTTTGTTTGGTAGCCGATCTCGCCAGAGATTGGATTTGTTGCGGGGATGCGTCCAAAGTCTGGTGACTTCGGCTACGTTTGTTTGGTAGCCGATCTCGCCAGAGATTGGATTCGTTGCTGGGGTGCGTCCAAAGTCTGGTGACTTCGGCTACGTTTGTTTGGTAGCCGATCTCGCCAGAGATTGGATTTGTTTCGGGGGTGCGTCCAAAGTCTTGGTGACTTCGGCTACGTTTGTTTGGTAGCCGATCTCGCCAGAGATTGGATTCGCGAACTAACGACATCGCCCAAATCCGAAACAAGACTCGAAAATCTCTCGCTCAGCGATTTTCAACGAAAACGTAAGGAGATATGGCTGCTAACTTTGCCTTTTTGATGCCGCGAATGTTTTGAAGATCTTCCACGGATTGGAAGCCCCCCATTTCCTCTCGAAGGGAAATAATGTCGGCGGCCATCTTTCCACCAACACCAGGAATCAAATCCAACTCTTCCGAAGTTGCACGGTTTAGGTCAAAAGAAAAAGGTGGAATCTCGACGACCTCTTGAGCCTCGATCGGTTGCCAATACAGAGCACGCAATGCAACAATGGCGGCCAAGCAAAAAGCCAAGACCGCCAACGTTTGAGCTCGGTTTTCGACTACGTTCGATCGTGTATCCATGAGCGTTGCGGGGTGTTGGGACTCGGTCCGTACAATCGAGGTTATCCTGTAATCGTGCCGCTAGTGTGATACGGGCGGTCTCTCGCGACAACCACCCTCGCCACGCGTTTATCAGTCAGTTCGTAATCTATACGACTACTTAGCAAGTGCAGATTCGATCAAGCTGACAAAGGCAGCGTCTTCCGGCTTGACTCCGGAACCGAATCGACCGATCACTTCGCCATCACGTCCGAGAACGAACTTCTCAAAGTTCCACTTCACAGGACCAGCACCCAAGGGCTTGGTGCTTACCGAGGAAAGGTGTTTGTAAAGATCGCAAGCAGTGTCGCTCTTCACATCCACTTTGCCCAACATGTCAAAGCTAACCTTGTAGGTGGATTGGCAGAATTCCAAAATCTTCTTGTTGGAACCTGGCTCTTGACCGCCGAATTGATTGCAAGGAACGCCCACAATCACCAAGCCTTTTTCCTTGTACTTTTCGTAGGCCTTTTGTAGTCCCTCGTACTGATTGGTGTACCCACATTGGCTAGCGACGTTCACGAATACCACGACCTTGCCAGCGTACTTGGAAAGATCAACAGCTTCATCGTTGATGTCTTTCATTTGGAACGAAAGGGCCTTGGGAGTATCGGCCTTTTTCTCGTCTGCATAGGAATTCATTGCGTTGCCTTCGTAGTTCAAGTAACCGGAAACCATGGCCATGGCGACCACGCCTGCCAACAACGATTTGTACTTCGTCATGTCATATGCCCTTAAATGAAATGAGGATGGGAGGGAAAGTCGGAGTGGTGGTGCTGCCAAAAAACTGTTTTGGCTTCTCTCGCCCTGAAACTGATTTGCCCTAAAAACTGATTCGTAATTGTATAGGTACGTCAACTAGCCGTTCTGGGTTTAGCCTTTCAACGCCCGATCATGGCACGTTTCTTTTCAATGAAAACAAGGTGATGATCAAGATGACGTATGTAAGATTCTACCAAATATGCCAAGGACACTTTGCCGGACTCGGTGTGAATCCCGCAACGTTCGAATGCGGAATCGGGCAAAGCTCTCAAAATCGTGGCGGTCATCTGGCGATTCTTGACGAAAAGATCAATCGCTTGAAAGGCTGGGATCGAATTCCCACCTGGCAATTGACTGAAACCGGTCTCATCGTAAGCCACCAGCAAAGGCAAATCCATGCACGCTACACGCTTCATTCGATCGCTAGCAATGAGATCGCTATCCATCATGTGAATGGCGATCTGCTGCAATGTCCATGACCCGTCCGGAGGCTGCCAAAACAGTTCGTCTTGTGTGAGTCCCCAGTAGGCCTGCACTAATTTTTGGCCGCCGCCAGCGTACTGTTCGATGAGTTGTCGGTTCATAGCTTGAATGCGTTCCTCAACAGTTCGAGACTCTTGGGAATGGCGGTTTTGTAGTTTTCCTTGCCTTCGAACTCGAGGGAAATCCAGCCGCGATAATTGGCGTCGCGAAGTATCTTAGCAATCTTCTCATAATCGAGTTCGAGCGAATACCACTCACCTCCACCATAATATGTTTTGGCTTGAAGAAGCACGGTTTTGGCTGCCAGCTTCTGAAGCTTGGTGTAGGGATCTTCGAGGAAGTTGCCTGTATCCAAGGTGACTTGCAGATAGGGAGAATTAATCGCATCAACAATGCGAAGAACCCCTTCTGGAGTAAGTCCCAATCCCCAATGGTTTTCGAGACCCAGAGTCACACCACACTTCTCTGCCGTTGGTAAACATCGCTCGAGGGCATCGATTACCCATGGGTAACCATCCTCCTCGGTGTAAGCCATGAGGGTGTCAAAGTCTTTGCTCGTGCCCCAACGACCGGTGTTAACACGCATCGTAGGGATGCCGAGTTTGTAGCAAAGCTCCATTTGTCCGCATGTCAGTTCGATGTTCATGCGTCTCACTTCAGGATCGGGTGAAACGAACCCTTGGTGGGTCGACATTCCATACAGAGGTAAGCCGTGTACCAACGAACGTCGCTTGATCGCTTGCAGCGCTGAATTGCTTAACATCTCGGTCTGGGAGATTTGATAAAGCAGTATCTCCACTCCATCGAAACCAGCATCAGCAGCGAAGTCAATGCACTTGGTCACATCTTTGAATTCATCGTTTTTGAATCGCCACAATGAATAAGTGGAGATGCCAATCGGATTGGTCGTTCGGCCGCCAGGTGGGATGGCAGCGGCGGACGACTCGGTACTCCACGAGGCTGTCGTCGCAGCGGCAGCAGCGGCCGCTAAGAGATTCGTTTGAAATGTTCTTCGATGCATTATTACTGGCTTTCTTTACCGAATAGTTGTGTCTTGAGGAATGTGTAAGCGATGGCTTGCATGAATGCAGACTGCTTGTTGTTGGCAGCGCCACCGTGACCACCTTCGATGTTTTCGTAGTAGAGTACCGAGTGACCTTGGGCTTCCATCTTGGCCATCATCTTGCGTGCGTGACCAGGATGAACACGATCGTCTCGTGTTGAAGTCGTGAACAGCACGTTGGGATACTTTTTGTTTTCCGAAAGGTTGTGATACGGCGAGAAGGTCTTGATGAATGACCATTCGGCAGGAATGTCAGGGTTGCCGTACTCTGCCATCCAACTAGCACCCGCGAGTAGCTTGTTGTAGCGTTTCATATCGAGCAACGGGACTTGGCAAACGACCGCTTGGAACAAGTCGGGATAAAGAGTCGCCATATTGCCAACGAGCAAACCGCCGTTCGAACCACCTTGGATTCCGAGCTTCGTCGGGCTCGTAACTTTTCTTGCGAAGAGATCTTTCGCGACGGCCGCAAAGTCCTCGTAAGCGCGATGTCGTTTGTCTTTCAAAGCTGCTTGGTGCCATGATGGGCCGTATTCACCGCCGCCACGAATGTTGGCCACGACGTAGACTCCGCCTTGTGTGGTCCAAGCTCGACCGACCGTTGCGTTGTAAGATGGCTGTAAAGAAATTTCGAAACCACCGTATCCGTAAAGCAACGTTGGATTGTTACCATCGAGCGATAGGGATTCCTTCGCGACCATAAAGTAGGGAACGCGAGTTCCGTCTTGGCTGGTTGCAAA
>JALOQS010000340.1 GCA_025459355.1 Pirellula sp. | reverse complement strand
AGCAAGCGATTGGTTGATGCGTTAAAGCAATCGGAATCGCTTAAAGTGCGTCCGCGACCGAACGCTCCGGATGCGACCAGAGAGAAAGTCAAACAGTTGATCGCGGACGGAGCGGCTCACCACGCGCTCATCATCCCGAAAGGATATTCGAAAACGGATCATAAAACCGATAGCGCATCCGAACCACCAGAAACCACCGACGACGATTCCTTAGGCAAGTTGCTATTAATCCGCGATCCCGGCCGTTCGATGGAGGAGCAACTCATTCAAATAGCCCTGATGCAATCTGCATTTACTAGTGGCGATAATGATTTGTGGATGACTTCTTTACGCAAATTGTTTCGCGACCAAGGCATGGGACCGCAGAGTCTTTCCGCTCTCGACGCTGCAATGGAAGAAATGCAAGCGACCATTAGTGAATTCGTGGAGCAAAGTGGGGAACCAAACGATCCTAGCAGCCAATCCCAGTCTTCAGAACCAGAGACTCAAAGTGAATCGCCCGTCGACGCGATGGCGTTTATGGGTGGATTCTTGTCGGTCGAAAAAGAGGATATCCAACCGCCCGCTCGACCGAAGCAAGTCACTTATCAGAGGGCCCAAAGCGTTAGCGGAATGACGGTCATGATGCTCTTATTTGGCCTGTCAGGAGCTGGAGCCATTTTGTTAGCGGAGCGAGAAATGGGAACGCTCAAACGACTTTTCGGACTACCCATCGCACGAGAAAGCGTATTGCTTGGCAAGCTAATGTTCGTCAGCATTGTCGGGCTTTTGCAGATGGTCGTATTGTTCGTTTTTGGTGAACTCATGTTTCGCGTAGGAATGTTTCGCGATCCGCTCACGCTGGCCGTTTTAGTCGTCACTTGGGTGCTGGCAGCAAGCGGTTTTGGATTGCTCATCACAACATTCTCGCGATCTGCGAAGCAAGCTGATGGTGTTTCGACAATCTCCATCCTAACCATGGCTGCTTTGGGTGGCTGTTGGTTTCCATTGCAAACGATGAACTTGCCTCTTGATCTGCAAATCTATGATGACCTATTGGGCCATGGATGGCTTGCAATCGATGTTATGGAATGGTTTGTCGATCTTTCATTCCAAAGTGGCCTTGGCAGTTAGCATACAATGGATTTGGATCGTGGTCATGGGAGCACTTTCCGTCATGTTTTTTAGAAAGAATTATTGTCGCGACGCGTAATACTTCTCACCGATCTAACCCTCTACCATCGATCTATACCCCAGCATCGACTCCAAGTGTTCCATGAACATCGTTTGGTTCAAAAAAGACCTCAGAACGACGGATCATGCGCCTCTTACGGAAGCCGTGAAGCTCGGAAACGTCGTTTGCGTATATGTCTTCGAACCCGAACAGCTCGAGGCCGATGACTTTGCCCCCATTCACTTATCGTTCTTGCGAGAGTCTTTGGAATCGTTGGACGCAAGCCTGCGACGTCTAGGCAGTCGGTTGAACGTTTTGTTCGGTGAGTTGCCCAACGTCTTTCAAGAATTGCATAAGCAATCCCGTATAGAATCGATTCATGCCCACGAGGAAACGGGCAATTGGCTGTCGTACCAGCGAGATCGCAGAGTGCGACGTTGGTGTAAAGAGAGTGGAATCGCATTTCATGAGAGGCCCAGCAATGGCGTCGTGAGACGTTTGGACAGCCGCGATGCGTGGGCTTCCAAGTGGAACAAACATGTAAACCAATCGATCATGGCGGAACCCGAATCGATTCCCAGTGTGCAGGCCCCGTGGGACGCCAATGCAGGCTGGCGTGATCTCGATCAATGGCTAAACCATAATCCACGATGGGCCGTTAAGTTAACTTGGCCTGGAAGAAAGAACCAAACAGGCGGCATCGCCAACGGGTGGGATTACTTAGAGAGTTTTCTTCATCGCCGAGGTATGAACTATCGCACCGACATGTCGAGTCCACTCTTAGCGGAAACGGGATGCAGTCGCATAAGCCCCTATTTGGCATTCGGTTGCCTCTCGATTCGTGAAGCCTATCAACAAGCAGAGGTGAGAAGCAAAAGTCTTCGCGATGATCAGACACTCGATGCGAAAGATCGGGCGGATTGGGGACGCTCGCTCAGCAGTTTCAAGTCTCGCTTGGCTTGGCATTGTCACTTTATTCAGAAGCTAGAAGACGAACCGCAAATCGAATTCCGAAACGTTAATCGCGCGTACGATGGATTGCGAGAGAGCGAATTCAACGAGTCCTATTTCGACGCATGGTGCAAAGGGGAAACCGGTTATCCGATGATCGACGCATGCATGCGTTCTCTTCATCAGACCGGCTGGATCAATTTCAGAATGAGAGCCATGTTAGCTTCCTTTGCAGCGTATCACTTATGGCTTCATTGGGAACGTCCCTCGAAATTTTTGGCGACGCAATTTCTAGACTACGAGCCCGGCATTCATTATTCTCAGTTTCAAATGCAATCTGGCGTTACCGGGATCAACACCATTCGCATTTACTCCCCGCAAAAGCAATTGCTAGATCAAGACCCCGAGGGATTATTCGTCAAGCGATATCTACCTGAGTTGGTCGAGGTTCCTCAAAAGCATTTAGCGCAGCCCCATCTCATGACGACCATGGAGCAGATGCTGTTTTCCTGTCGCATTGGACTGGATTATCCAGCTCCCATTGTCGACCACAAAGCCGCCTACAACGCCGCCAAAGAGAGGATCCACAGCCACAAAAACGCTCCGCAAGTCCGCGAAGTATCGGCCCAGGTTTATCAAAAACATGGAAGTCGTTCTTCTACCCGGGAACGACGGTGATTACCGTTAGCGGTCGCGTTACAGTAGCCGCTTAGCAATGCAACGTAGATTGAATTTATCAAGCGATTCGTCGAACGATCGGTTTCGTACAACACACGACGAGCAGATTTGGTAGCTTACGAACAAACTTGTTTTCCTCTTCTCGGGAGTTGTTATGAAGCGAGCCTTCTCCGTTGCCGCATTGATGATTACGTCGTTGCTACCCCAGTCCCATGGTCTCATCGCACAAGATCGACCGCAGCCACCGCCTCGCATTAAATCGCTTGAGGTGAAGGAAGATCGGACGGTGGTTGCCAGAATTTACGCTCCCAATGCGAAAGAGGTTCGTTTCTCTTCTAGCGATCTCCCCAGTCCTCCGCAGATGGGACGAGGGCTCGAAATGAAGAAAGGAGACAATGGAGTATGGGAGGTTTCCGCCGGCCCCGTAGACCCAGGTTCTTATCGCTACAATTTTCAAGTCGACTCGCTAACGGTCATCGATCCCAATAATCCAGAGACGAGTGCCTCGAACTCGAACACGTGGAGTTTGTTTCAAGTCCCAGGCTCGGACTATTCTGATCTGAAAGACGTTCCTCATGGCGCCGTGGCCAAAGTGCAATACCACTCCAAGAGCTTGAATCGGTTCCGCACAGCGCATGTTTATACACCGCCGGGCTACAACACCAGCAATGAGGCATATCCAGTGTTGTATCTATTGCACGGAGCATCCGATAGCGACAATTCATGGAGCACTATTGGTCGCGCCGGCCTCGTTCTAGACAATTTGATCGCCGATAAGAAAGCTAAGCCGATGGTGATCGTCATGCCGATGGGACACACCGGACCTTTCTCGTGGGGTGGTGGCGGAGGCAGTAGCTTTCAAGATCAAATGAAGGAGTTTCAAACCGACTTTGAAAGCGATCTAAGACCTTACGTTGAAGCCAACTATCGATTGAAGAATGATCGAGGAGATCGCGCGATCGCTGGTTTATCCATGGGGGGTGCGCAAACATTGAACATTGCCATGAAGAGTTTGGGTGATTTCGGCTACATAGGAGTCTTTAGTTCCGGAGTGTTTGGCATCGTTGGTCCACAGGGGGACGGAGGTAAGGCTTGGATCGCTCAACACGATTCGGCGCTCAAGGATAAAGAACTCAAGAGTGGTCTCAAGCTGGTTTGGTTTGCGACAGGCCAGGAAGACTTTTTGCTTACAACAACGCAAGGCACGGTTCAAATGCTAAAGGACCATGAATTTGATGTCACCTATGAAGAGACCGATGGCGGTCACACGTGGATCAAGTGGCGAGAGCACTATTTACCAGCCTTTGCACAGAAGCTATTTCAGTAGCAAAATTGCCATCTTCGTTTATCCGCATGCCAAGCGATCCTGTTCTGGCCGTTCACGGAGCTATCAGCGACGCATTTTGCTGTAGCTCTTGGGTCTCCTCTTTCTCAAGTCGACGTATGTAGTTGGCAAAGTCCGGATCTTCACCTTGCAAGAGCGCAGGTAACGCCAAGCGAAAGTCCGCTCTCCGGCACCATTCACGCATGAAGTCGTCCCAGGAATGCCATCGACGACTTTGTTGCACCGTCATGTCGTCGCTGTAAGCTGTTAAGTAAGCCCGCTCAAACAACGAAATCAGAATCTCAAAGAGGACCATCATCCGCTCGTGTTGCTCCTCCGTAAGATCGGGAGTTGCATCCTGGGTTCGAAGCTTCAGGTCCGGATGCTCTAGCACCAGTTTCAAAAAATCTGTGTACGCATCCGACAACAGTTGATAGACCTCTTCGTCTTCGTTTTCCCGCTCCTTGCGCTGTTCCAGCATGAAGGTATAGATCGCCAAAGGAAGTCCGAAGACCGTAACCAAATTGGCTAGCCATTGCCAAACGTCCAAGAAAGTCATATCCGATTCGTTCTATTTAGGGGCAATTTTTGGGACAGTAAAGAGATGCTAGTTGACTATAACCGAGGAAAGCGAACCAGTGACGGGCAGGAGTGACGCGCCCGACATTATCTCGGTTTGCGATGGGAGGCGAAATCGGTTGCGTTAAAAATTTTTGCGGTGAAAACCGTCAATCATCGGC
>JALOQS010000339.1 GCA_025459355.1 Pirellula sp. | reverse complement strand
TCCATCGCAACTCGGCATCTATGGTTTTCGTTACAAAGCGAGGCGGATTATCTGTACACGATGAAGACCGTTGCTGAAAAGCCATTGGTGCAAGATGGTTTATTCGTGAATGCTATGCCCAACAAGGATGATAATTTTGGTAAGGGCTGGATGTTTGGGTCGGTGATGCCTGCCTTGAACGCCACGCAGGAAGCTGCGATGCGAACTGACTCGCAGACACGTTGTTTGTTAGCGTTGCTGCAATGGCGCAGGTTGGGAGGGACTGCTCAAGATATACAAGCGTTAATGCAAACCACCGAGTTCGGCCCAGTGTTTTACGTGATTGGTAGCAATCGCGTGGACGATGGCGGAGGTAAAGCAATCTTGTCGCAACAAAAAGATGTAGGTCTCATGCCGATGGCCAAACAGGCTCAACTGCTTGCTGAGGGGGAATAAATCATCCCTGTACATTCCCAAACAGCAAACGCTTAAACCAACTGACTCCGAGTCGCTGACTTGCAGAGAAACCAACCACGCGATTCTACGCGTCTAGTAGTCTCAAGGCATGGCCGGATCAGGTCGATTAAAACGGAAGATGCAAGCCGTATAGGCTGGACACTCTAGCTGCCAATCCCCTGAGTTCCGTTGCGTGGGCTCAGGGCCAGCAATAACCTCTCTAGCTTAGAGAGCGTTGGTATGGTTTCGCGGCAGCGGAGCATGCAAGCCCATAATGCTCAGGTGTTACAGATGGATCAAGGAGAAGGAATCCACTCTTTTCAGGTTTGTTTTAATTCAGTTTCCTGCCTTACCTCAATCCGCCTAAGCGATGGTAGCAAACAATCAACGCAGCTTCAAGGTATGACCGAGCACGAGCACACACGTAGAACGGATCTCCAGGTCCGTTCGCGAGCGTTTTAAAATCACCAGCCACAAAAGTCCGTTGACCACGAACAGCGCAATCGGAAGTGACCATTCCTAGTCGCGGATCGCTCCGCCGATCCGTATTCATCAATAAGCAATAAGTCTGCACATCCATCGCTCCGCGAAGCGCGGGTCTCTGATCGGCAGAGCGATCAGCGACAATCACCCGCGAAGCGGAAGGAACCAAAGCCTAAGGAGCAAGTCGCGATTGACGGATTCGCCGCGAACTATCATCGTCGCTTCAGCAAACCAAAAGCGTTTTAGCCGAGCCCTCGGAGCATGCCGTGCCAGTACAACCTTGGAAGCGCGTAGGCTTTCAGTAGGTACATCGAAAGTCGCTCCTTCGATTGGTCGAACGGAAATGTCTCTTGGGGTTTTCCTTCGTAGTCGAATTCGGCAAGAACCAACTTCCCATAGCCGGTCACCAGCGGACAAGATGTGTAACCATCGTATTTGGCTTCGAGCGGCTGACCGCGGATCGCGGAGATCAAGTTCTTGACTAGAACAGGAGCTTGCTTACGAATCGCAGCACCTGTTTTTGACGTTGGCAGACCGCTGCAGTCGCCAATAGGAAAAACATTCAGAAATTTGGGATGCTGTAGCGTGTACTTGTCGACGTCTACCCAGCCTGCGGCGTTAGCAAGCGTGCTCGATTTGATGAGATCGGGAGCGCTCATCGGTGGAGTTACGTGGATCATATCGAACGGAATAGTAACTTGTTCCTTGGTATCCAAATGTTCGAAGATCGCTTCTTTCTGGTCTGGCTTGATCTCGACCAAGTTGTGTTTGAGTCGAATATCGATCGACTTGCGTGCAGCGACGTTCTCAAGACTCTTGCGATACTTTTCAACAGCAAACAACGACCCCTGTCCTGACGCGAAGATTACATTCGATCTGTCACGCACGCCTGATTTACGAAAGTGGTCGTCGGCAAGGTACATGATTTTCTGAGGAGCGCCACCGCATTTCACTGCAGTATTCGGCATGGTGAAAAGCGCTGTTCCGCCTTGGAACTTACTCACGCATTCCCAGGTGTAATCAACTTGTCGATAGGAATAGTTGCTACAGATTTGCTTAGTTCCCACCCCCTCGGCTAGCCCTGGAATTTTGTTCCAGTCGACCTGAATACCGAGCGCGATCACAAGAAAGTCATAGGTAATTCGTCGTCCGCTCCGAGTCATGATGCAATTATGTTCCGGTTGCAACTCGGCGACGTAATCCTGAATCCAGTCCGCTCCCTTTGGGATAAAGGCTGATTCCTCCCGTTCGCTCTGTTCCTTTGGAAAGACACCTGCACCGACAAGCGTCCATAGTGGCTGATAATAGTGCTTCGTCGACGGCTCGACGATTGCGAGATCGTAATCCTTGAGCTTACGACGTAGCTGTGCAGCCACGGTAATGCCTGCAGTACCCCCGCCCAGGATTAGTATTTGGTAATGATCTTTTTTATTGGCTGACATAGAAAATTTCTTGGGTTCTTAGCACGAATGCGAATCAAAACTTTAATCAAGCGTCTCTACCCAGAACCAACCACGCAGCTCTCCTTCGGAAAAGCCGGTCGCTTGATCTTGTGGATACAACTTAGCTAACTTCTGCTTAACATCAATTGCCAATGAGTCGCTGGGGCCATGGCACATCAAGCACTGGGCTTGTAGCTTGATTGGTAGCAGTGCGACGGAATGCTCGTTCGATAGCCTCGCAAACACGGGCGTTTCTGTTCTGTCGTCGACAAGTTTTTGTGCCCAGCTCGGCGGTTGATTACTTGTATTTCGCAATCGAACACCGGTCCGGCCAATGTTGACATTGGTTTCCTTTCCAACCTCTATCGCCATAGATTTTGCTTCGACTTGACATACTTCAATCGCGGCTGCTGGACCACCCTCCGACATGACAGTCATCAGCCTGCCAGACAGTCTTTTGAAGAGCTCTTCCTTGGCCGCTAACAAACGGGATTTCTCTTGTTCAGAGGGTACCGCCCCAGCAACAATCGCCGGTGCGTTATCGATTGCATTAGTTGACGTAACTGGCCCTATAGGATTGTCCGTGCAGCCAACCGTTAGGAACAAAACCAATGTGAGATGCATCACGGCAATCTCCATCGCTAGAGCCTTATGCAAATTCGATTTGGTTTGCTTGTTAGGCATTACGCTTTACCTTTTTGTTTTGGTATCGAGTTAATCGAGGGCTTGGTACGTTTCTGACCCAAGTGTTATCCTCCATTGCGATTCGATATGACGCTAGTTATTGGAATTAAAACTCATTTGAAAATGCGGCAAGCTCTTTATGTTACCGAGTGATTGATTGAAAAATGACGTATGTGGCAACCAAAACGATGGAGACCGCAAACACACGCTGCAGCATTGGACCTGCTAATCGCTGTGCCAGCCAGCTACCGAGAAACAAGCCAACCATACTGCCCACCGTGAATAGGCCTGAGGTTTGAAGCGATAACTCTTTACCGGCCAGAAGGTGGCTGGTCGTTCCCGACAAACTGACGAGTGTGATGATGAGTAGCGACGTTCCTATCGCGCGTTGCATACCCATGCCGGCAAAGTAAACCAAAGCGGGAACGATGATGAAACCACCACCCACACCAAACATGCCGGTCAAGACGCCCACGCTCAAGCCGACTACACCCAGCAACATCGCACATTGAGACGTCAAACGCAATCGGCCCTCCGGATCTCGTCGACACGTCGGGCCAGCGTTATCGCTATCCAGGATCGGTAAGTTGGCTACCTTTTCATTCGCCTTTAGCCACATTCGAACAGCAATCAGAATCATTAAACCGGCAAACAGAGCAAGCAAGACGGGCTCAGCAATGTAGTCAGCAAGCTTTGAACCAATGGGTGCGCCGATCATTCCTGCGAACGCAAATAGAAGTCCTGTAGGGAACTCAACCATTTTTCGCCGAGCTCGATGAATAAAACCGACAAATGCCGTACTGCCAACGGTTAGAAGCGAAATTCCAACCGCCTCTCTAGCTGGTACTCCCAATCCATAAATGAGAATGGGAACAGCAAAAATGGCACCGCCACCACCCGTGAGACCGAGCGAGAAGCCAACAAAGGCTCCGAGTACTGCGGTCAGGATTAAGATGAGATCCATGGTGGTTCATTCCGTAGCCACTGCTGCCAAGCGGTGGAGAATCAATACTCATTTCAACCACCGTCTGGCGACGGTGGCTACCGAAAAAAATCACGCCCCCGCTGTTGTCGGTT
>JALOQS010000082.1 GCA_025459355.1 Pirellula sp. | reverse complement strand
CAAAAAGATGAGTGGGCAAAAATATTAAGAACGGAAACGCGTGCGGGAACGGAGAAGGTTTGTGATTCGCGCCGTTTAGGCAGGGGTTGGAAAGGGGCGGATCGGGTGAAGATTGAAGATTGAAGATTGGCGATTGCAGATTGGAGTTAAAACCATCCAATCTCTTGGCGAGATCGGCTACAACCATCGTAGATTGGCGATTGATGATTGCAGATTGAAGTTAAATCCATCCAATCTCTGGGGGAGCGGGTTAATGGTTCGCGCGAGGCTGGCCAGAGATTGAGCGGGGCGAATCGGGCAGGAGTGCTTGGCTTGCGATTGAATATGGAATTGGGCGGAACTGCGGCCCACTGTCGTGATAACTGTCAGCGGGCCATCGCTCTCATGCTTTGACTATGCTGCGATTCAAACCTAATCAGGTTGCGTCGTTCCAAATCTAAAACGATTTGGCAATGTTGGTCGCCAATGCAATCGCCGCTTCCTCTGTCTTGGCGACATCGATAGGAGCCGCGAGGGTTGGCTCGACCAGGATGGACTGAATATTGGTAAATCCAATAAAACCTAACAAGAGGTCCATGTATCCCTTTTGGAAATCGTAGCCTTTGGTCGCATCGCTGTTGTAGGCTCCGCCGCGAGCGTACACGACCGCTGCGGGTTTGCCGGTCACGAGGCCGCTGTAACCTTTGGCTGGATCAAAGCTAAACGTTTGGCCAGGTTGAGCAATGATATCGATATAGTGCTTCAGTTTGTAAGGAATGCCAAAGTTCCACATAGGGAGGCTAAACAGAAACTTGTCCGCACTCGTGAACTCACTGCAAACGTCGACAACCGCTTGCCAAGCGGATTGTTGGTTAGCGTCAAATCCTTGTCCGTGCATAACCTGATACTTGGCAGCAATCGTGTAGCCGTCGAATTCGGGGAGCTGTTTTTCCCAAAGATCGATCATGACAACCTCGTCTTCGGGGTGCGTAGATTTGTAAGCATCGAGGAAAGCATGTGCTACTCGAATCGATTTCGAGCGATCTTTTCTAGGGGATGATTCGATGTAGAGTAGTTTGGACATTTTGGTCTCCTGGGATTGATTTAAGGATTGGGGAATTGGGCGAGCAATGTGAACTCTTTGGCTTAATCTGGCACACCAGCTCGAACCGCGTCTAGCAGCCGAACGAGAGCTGTCAAATCCGCTTTTGCTACGTTGGACAACAGGTTGGCGTGAAGATCGAGAATAGGTTGATCGATCTTCTTGAGGAGGCGTCCGGCCTCTGAAGTTAGTTCGACTTTGAAGACTCGTCGATCATGGTTTGATTGCGTTTTCGTGATCAAGCCTAGAGCGAGCAGTTGGTCCACGACGCGCGTGATAGCTGGAGCCACCTGGATCATGCGGCTGGCTATTTCCAAGCATGGCAAAGGTTTCCCTTCACCGCGAAGGATTCGGAGCACGTTGTATTGGCTAAGAGTGAGATCGTATTCTCGGAGCAGTCTCGCAATTCTGTTTTCCAGCAAGTCACTCGTTCGCAGGATCGCTAACGTCGCTTCCTGTTCGAGCGAATCGAACGGTTTTTTCTTTTTGAGTTCGTGTTGTAATGTGCGAGCCATGTCTTTTCTCCGGCCATGAACGTGCGACAATAGTTTACATGTAAAGCAATTGCCCGTCAAGGGATCGCCGGGTTCTGTGCTTTGTTTGGTCGGTGGCTATTGCCCAGAGCGTGCAAGTTGGGTTGATTGCGCAGGGCGAGCAAACAGGGCGAGCAAACAGGGCGAGCAAAAACGGGCGAGCTCGCAAAAATCTGGAGGCTTGAGGGCTGGACATTTGGGTAGAGTCATAGTGGTGGGGGAATCCGAGAGATAGGATGGCGGGAGATTTGCAGTCCGCGTACGGTAGTCGGAAACCTGCTCTAAGACTGTTCCTCGTAGCTCAATTCGGCTACAACATGGGACTGACACGTTTAGTTGGAAAAAGCATGGCGAATTGCATCGGCCAAAGAGGCAGATGATTTCCCTGGTGCTGAGTCCGAAATCCCCGTTTTCCTTGAGTTTTTAAATGAGTAAAGTCGAAAAGTGCATCATCATCGGAAGCGGTCCTGCAGGCTGGTCTGCTGCTATCTATGCTGCTCGTGCGAATCTGGAGCCCCTTTTGTTTGAGGGAGCGGCGACCGAGGAAAACCGAGTTATGGGGCGGTATCCGATGGGGCAGTTGGCGCAAACGACCGAAGTGGAGAATTATGCTGGGTTCCCGTCGGGCAAGCTCAAGGAGTTTTTGGAATCAGCGATTTCTCAAGACCGTCAGTACATGCTGCCTCCGATCGAGGAGCATCCGCATGCTGTAACAGGTCCGGAGCTTATGGAGTTGATGCGTCAGCAAGCGACCAATTTTGGAACGCGCGTTATTACCGATGATGTGGTTAGCGTCGACTTTAGTGGAAAGCCGCTTGCACTAAAAACTTCTGAGAACGGTGATTTTCAAACCCATACGGTGATTCTTGCGACCGGAGCCAGTGCGAACTATCTAGGGTTGCCGAGCGAAGAAGTGTTCCGTAATAAAGGGGTTAGTGCGTGTGCGGTTTGCGATGGGGCGTTGCCTCGATTTCGCAACAAGCCGTTAGTTGTCGTTGGTGGCGGTGACTCGGCTGTGGAAGAGGCGAGCTATTTGACGAAATACGCATCCAAGGTTTATATGATTTTGCGACGGGGAGAAATGCGTGCGTCCAAGATCATGCAAGATCGAGCGTTATCAAATCCCAAGATCGAATTGGTGAAGTTCTCGGTTGTCGAGGAAGTATTAGGAGTCGCCGATGACATTCGAGTTGGGGTGACGGGTGTTCGTATCAAGAATGTGGATACGGGGGAATCTTCTGTGCTAGACACATCGGGATTGTTTCTTGCGATTGGTCACACGCCCAATACGAAGTTTCTTGGTGGCCAGGTTGAAACGCATTTGAATGGTTACGTGAAGTGGCAGCAGGCTTATCGAACTATCACAAGCGTGCCTGGTGTATTCGCTGCTGGGGATGTGGCAGATGATTATTATCGTCAAGCCATTACGTCAGCCGGAACAGGCTGTATGGCAGCGCTCGATGCAGAGCGTTATCTCGGAGCGGCTGGGGTGCACTAAATTCCGACCATGGAGGGAACCAAAGAACTCCCGATCGTCGTGCGTGGCGCTCGGGAGCATAACCTTCAGAATGTTGATCTGACTCTACAGCGTAATCAGCTTGTTTGTTTTACGGGGGTGTCGGGCAGTGGCAAAAGCTCGTTGGCGTTTGACACGTTGTATGCTGAGGGGCAGCGTCGATACTTAGAGAGTCTTTCGACGTACGCTCGTCAGTTCGTCGGGCAGCTTCCCAAGCCTGATGTCGATTATCTTTCGGGCTTAAGTCCTGCGATTTCGATAAGTCAGAAATCAACCGGTAATAATCCGCGATCGACGGTTGGGACAATCACCGAGATTCATGACTTTTTGCGAGTGCTCTTTTCAAGAGTGGGGACCGGCTTTTGTCCCACTTGTGATGTGGAGATATCGTCACAAACGCGGGACCAGATTGTTGATCGCATTTCGTCGTTACCATTGGGGCGCGTTTACTATTTTTTAGCCCCAATTGTTCGAGGTCAGAAGGGTGAGTACCGAGATCTTTTCGAAGACTTGCGAAAACAGGGATTCAATCGGGCTCGGGTCGACGGTGAGGTTTTCGCATTAGATTCCGTTCCGAGCCTAGTCGCTGAAGCGGTGGATACGGCATTGCGTTTCGGCGAAGGGACATTGCTGTTAGCTTTCACAGCGACAACCCGATAGCAACCGCGATTCAGGCAGCGATAGCGGTATTGATGCGAGTTCATCCCCGATGGAGCAGCGTGCCGAGGAAACGAAAGAATCGGCGAGTAGTCGGGTCGTTTTTGATCCTCGATTGGACATCATATTCTCGTCCAGTTATTCGTGCGCCAAGTGTGGTTGTTCCTATCAGCCGCCGTCTCCGCAATTATTGAGTTTTAATTCTCCGCAGGGAGCATGCCAAACGTGCGAGGGGCTCGGCGAGTCGTTTACGTTAGACCCTGGATTGCTTGTTACCAAACCCAATAAATCCATAAAGAATGGAGCCATTGAGTTGATTGGTAAGCAAACGGAGATGACCCGGTGGTATCGTCGTTCCATCACTCTTTTTGCGGGCGTTATCGAGTCGAGAGAAAGGTTGCCTATTGGCAGGCTGATATCAACGCCGTGGGAGGAGCTGGAACCGAATGAGCAGCGATGGATGCTGTACGGATATCACGGATTGTCGGTCAAAGCAAAAGGGAAGGCGAGTCATGGCGAGGATTACGACGGGATCATTCCTGAGTTAATGAACGCTTATCGCGTCGCCAAGAGCCCGGTTGCTCGCAAGCAGTATGAAAAGTACATGCAGTTTACGACATGTGCTAGTTGCCAGGGGGCGAAGCTTAACAGTCAAGCGAGATCGATTCGATTGCGAACAACGGCAACCCGTTTTGCATCCGAGCCATGGTTATCGATTGATCAGTTTTCTCGTTTGACCGTTACGGAGTGCCGTGAGTTTATGTCGGCTCTCGAGCTAAGCGAGTTGAATTGGACGATTGGTCGCGAGGCGATTAAAGAGGTCCGAGCGAGGCTTCAGTTCTTAGAGGATGTTGGGCTCGGATATTTGTCGCTAAACCGTACGGCTCCCACGTTGTCAGGAGGCGAGTCGCAACGCATACGATTGGCGAGTCAAATCGGTTCGGGGCTGGTTGGTGTAATGTATGTTCTGGATGAACCGAGCATTGGGCTTCATCCGAGAGACAATGATCGACTGTTGGCCTCATTAACGCGGCTTCGAAATTTGGGTAATACGCTAATCGTGGTCGAGCACGACGAAGACACGATCCGTTTAGCAGATACCGTTGTCGATTTCGGTCCGGGGCCGGGCGTTAAGGGAGGTCAACTGATTGCATCCGGCGCGGTGGAGGATATCTGCAATAATCCCGAGAGCATCACCGGGGCGTTCTTAAGTGGGGCACGAACAATTCGTTCCCCCGAAGTACGTCGCTCGGCCGAAGGCAAGCGGCTCATCATTCGCAATGCCAAGCACAACAATTTGAAAGGGATCGACGTCGAGTTTCCGCTCGGATGTTTTATAGCGGTGACGGGGGTTAGTGGCAGCGGGAAAAGTTCGCTCGTTACCGATATTCTGTCGCCGGCTCTTCGGATGCAGCTTCATAGTGCGGAGCAGAAACCGGGCGAACACGATTCCATCGAAGGGATTGAACTCGTCGATAAAATCATCGACATCGATCAGAGTCCGATAGGTCGCACCCCGCGAAGCAATCCGGCTACCTATGTTAAAGTTTTTGATGCCATCCGAGACTTGTTTGCGGAGCTTCCGGAAGCGAAACGACGTGGATTCACGGCCAGTACCTTTAGTTTTAACACCGATGCAGGACGTTGTTCGGCATGTGAGGGGCATGGTGCCAATCGAATCGACATGGAGGTGTTAGCCGATTTGTGGGTTCCATGTGCGGCATGCGAGGGGAAGCGATACTCGCGTCCTGTGCTTCAAGTCGAATTCAAAGGCAAGTCGATTGCCGATTGCCTCGATCTGGACGTGCAGCAAGCGTTGGTTCACTTTGAGGCCTTTCCCAAAATCGTTGATAAGCTCGAGACCTTGAGCGGAGTGGGGCTCGATTATTTGAAGCTGGGTCAACCGTCACCAACGTTGTCTGGTGGTGAGGCGCAAAGAATCAAGTTATCGAAGGAGCTCAGTCGGCGTTCCACTGGCAAGACGATTTATGTATTGGATGAGCCAACGACTGGATTGCATTTTCATGATATTGATTTGCTGCTGGGTGTGTTACAGAGCTTGGTCGATCTCGGCAATACGGTCGTCGTGGTTGAGCACAATCTCGATTTGATCCAAGCGGCGGATTGGGTAATTGATTTGGGGCCGGAGGGTGGTGAGGAGGGTGGCCGCGTCGTGTGCACGGGCACCCCCGAACAGATTGCGGGCAATCGCAAATCCTACACAGGTGTCGCGCTCGCCAAGTATTTTGAAAAGCATCACGGTGCATCGAAGTCCAAAAAAGCATCGACCAAAAAGAAGTCTGCCAAAACAAAAGAGGACGCTGCCCGCATTCAACAGATTGTTGAGCCGATGGAGAGAATGCAAGACATTCATGTTCTCGGGGCGTGTCAACACAATCTTAAAGATGTCGAGGTGACTATACCTCGGAATCAAATGACGGTCTTTTGTGGGCATAGCGGTAGCGGTAAGTCGTCGATGGCGATGGATACCATCTATGCAGAAGGTCAGCGACGGTTTGTTGAGAGTTTGAGTCCCTATGTTCGCCAGTTCGTTGGTCAAATGCCCAAGTCGGCGGTCGAGCGAGTTGATGGACTGAGTCCGTCTATTGCCATTGAGCAGAGGAATCTGTCTCATACGCCACGAAGTACCGTGGGGACGGTTACCGAGATTTACGATTATCTTCGAGTCGTATTTGCTAGGCTTGGTCAGATGCATTGCACGCAATGCGATAGTCCGGTGGGCACGCAGACGAGCGATGAGGTTATCGAGCGAATTCTCGCGCAGGCAAAATCCAAGACGGGGCGAGGACTGCTGGTTGCCCCTGTCGCCATGAATGCCAACGCGACCCAAGAACAATTCTTGCAACAGTTCCAGCAGCAGGGGTTTGTTCGTGTTCGAATCAACGGCAAGACTTATGAGATTGACGCTGCACCTGCGGTACAGACTAAAACTCGCAACGATATTCAAATCGTGGTCGATCGCCTTCAGTGGGATAAGCTTGATCGGAAGCGGCTGAGCGATAGCGTGTCGACAGCGTTGACGGTTGGCAACGGAGTGTTGCAGGTGGTCGATGTTGATGAGTCGCGGCCAGAAGTTTTTTGGGATGTGGAGACACACTCGCTTCTTTTGGCGTGCAATAAATGCGGCATTTCCTTTCAGCCTATCACGCCACATAGCTTTTCCTTTAACACGGCCATAGGGTGGTGTGAAGATTGCAAGGGGATTGGGACGCAAGAAGGGACTGATCCATCGGTTGTGCTAGACATGAGCAAGTCAGCCAATGACGGCGGGTTGCTGCTATGGCCTGATTTGAGTCTTGCGCTATCGCGAGCCATGCTCGGAGCATTGTGCCGAGAGGTGGCGATTAATCCCAGTGTGCCTCTGGGTACATTGCCCGTTAGCAAACGTTCCATACTGTTAAACGGTCTTCCGAATCGGATGATCAACGTCTTGCGTCGTGATATGGAGTTGGCCGGAGCTGATGCGAAGGAGTTAAGTGGGCTGGAGAACGATCGGTCCGTCTACTTTTCTTTTGAGTTCAAGGGATCTTTTGCGGCGATCGAACGAAATCAATCGGCTCTGAGTGGACTGAAGCGAGTGCGGATTATCGATTGGCAAGCCGAGGGGCCGTGTCCGGCGTGTGCAGGAGCGAGAGTCCGACCGGAAGCCGCATTTACTCGTTTTCGCGAGCAGACGGTTCGAGACATTGTTCAGCTTCCCATTGGTGAACTCTTTGAGTCCGTTAAGTCTTGGAAGCTATCGACCCGCGAAAAAAAGATTGCTGGTGAACTGCATCGCGAGATCACGCAACGACTCAAATTTTTGGTCGATGTCGGATTAGAGTATTTGACATTAGATCGAGCAGCTAACACGCTCAGCGGAGGGGAGTCGCAGCGAATTAGGTTAGCGAGTCAGTTGGGTAGCGGCTTGAGTGGTGTATTGTATGTGCTCGATGAACCGACGATCGGATTGCATCCCCGAGATAATCTTCGGTTGATCAATGCGATCAAGTCGTTGCGAGATTTAGGCAACACATTGTTGGTGGTGGAGCACGATCGCGAGGTGATTGAGAGTAGTGACTTGCTATGTGATTTTGGTCCAGGATCAGGTTCACTTGGTGGCAAGATTGTAGCTCAGGGGACGCCGACGGAGATCGCGCGCGATTTGAACTCGGTAACGGGGCCGTTCTTGAGTGGTGAGCGAGTTATCAGTACGAATCAGGTTGTTCGTATTGAGATGCAAGCTGATGAAGCGTCCTCTGTGATCCGAAACGATTGGACGTCGCTGGCATCGCCGCCGAAAGGTTGGATAAAGATTGTTGGAGCGAGAGCCAATTCTCTCAAGAATATCGACGTATCGATACCGCTCGGCACGTTCTGCGTTGTGACCGGCCCGAGCGGTAGCGGCAAGAGTACTCTTATTAACAGTATTCTTTACAGGGCACTTTGTCAGTATACGTATCGCAATATCGGAAATCCGGGCGATCATGATCGTGTCGAAGGGCTGCAGTTCATCAACAAAGTCTTGCGAGTCGATCAATCGCCACTAGGTATGTCGCCATCTAGTAATCCAGCGACTTATATTGGAGTTTTCGATCATATTCGCGATTGGTTTGCTAAGCAGCCGGAAGCGAAGTCTCGCGGCATGCGGCCGAGTCACTTTAGCTTTAATGTTCCTAACGGTCGATGTGAAAAGTGCGAGGGCATGGGGCAGATTTGTATCCCGATGCATTTTCTTCCCGATGTGTGGATTGAATGCGATGCATGCCAAGGAAAGCGATTTACGGAAGAAGTGTTGGCGGTTAAGTACCGAGGCAAAAACATCAGCGACATCCTTTCCATGTCTATACGCGAAGTCCGAGAGTTGCTCAGTGAAATCCCTCGCGTCGAGAAAATGTTGGGCGTTTTGTGCGATGTTGGATTGGATTACCTTTCCTTAGGGCAGAGTGCTCCGACGTTAAGTGGTGGTGAGGCACAGCGAGTGAAGCTGGCTGCTGAGCTGTGCCGACCGGCGACGGGTAATACACTTTATTTATTTGATGAGCCGACGACGGGTCTTCACTTTGACGACATACAAAAACTGTTGATTGTTTTTCAGTCCTTGGTGGAGCGGGGGAATTCGGTCGTTGTGATCGAGCACAATTTAGATGTTATCAAAACGGCTGATTGGATCATCGACATGGGCCCTGAAGCGGGGCACATGGGAGGAAGTGTCGTATTCGCAGGGCCACCGAACAGTTTGATCGATTATGCGAAACGTTACCCTTACAATGCTGCAAGAAATCCAGGTTTAAAGGTGGCTGAACCAGAAGCTGTAGTAAAATCGCCGTCTCGAAAGAAAAGTGCGTCTAAATCTGCCTCAGTCGTTTCGATTCCTATGAGCGCTCCGTTGCACCGAAGCTACACGGGCGAGGCTCTTGCGAAATTCGTGATTGAGTTAGCTGTTGCCAAAGATTCAGCACGTAAAGCTCCCATAAAAAGTACCACCAAGTCGGGCACAGCAAAGAAAACGGCGACGAACAAGGACGCAACGAAGAAGAAAGCTCCTGCAAAAAAGAAGTGATGAGAGTGATTCAAGCTTGGGGTGGCTCGCAACGAATTCGATAAGTAGTGGACGACGCGAGGAGTCCATTGGCACGGTAGATCGAGTGTTTCTGTTCGGATGCGATTCGCTTCGTGTTTGTGCGAGGGGGGAATGGACGCGTTGCCTTGTCCACTACGGGGGGACGCGTTGCCTTGTTCGCTGCGGGGGGACGCGTTGCCTTGTCCGCTACGGAGGGACGCGTTGCCTTGTCCACTGCGGGGGGACGCGTTGCCTTGTCCACTACGGAGGACGCGTTGCCTTGTCCACTACGGGGGACGCGTTGTCTTGTCCGCTGCGGGGGGACGCGTTGCCTTGTCCACTACGGGGGGACGCGTTGCCTTGTCCACTACGGGGGGACGCGTTGCCTTGTCCACTACGGGGGACGCGTTGCCTTGTCCACTACGGGGGGACGCGTTGCGTTGTCCGCTGCGGGGGACGGGTTGTCTTGTCCGCTGCGGAGGGACGCGTTGCCTTGTCCACTACGGGGGACGCGTTGAATAGCGACCGGCGTGCAGAAGCAATTGAGGGCAATTGGTTTACGTTGGTACGTTACGACTTAGAGGCAATCTTGGCCCAGGTGTCTTTGAGGGTCACGATTCGGTTGAATACCGGTTGCCCGGATACGGAGTCTTTGACGTCAACACAGTAGTAACCATTGCGCTCGAATTGAACCCGTGCACCTGCTGGTTGGGCTAATAGAATGGGCTCAACCTTTGCCGTTACGACATTCATGCTGTTGGGATTAATGTTGTCCAAGAACGTTTTGCCTTCCTCGGCGTTCTCCGGGTTCTCGCTCAGAAACAATCGATCATAAAGTCGAACCGTCACATCCCCGGCGTGCTGAGCGGAAACCCAGTGTATGGTCCCTTTGACTTTCTTTTGGCTTGCGGTCGCACTACCACTCTTGGTTTCAGGATCATAAGTGCAGTTTAGCTGGGTAATATTGCCCTCGGAGTCTTTAACAACTTCGTTGCACTGAATGACATAAGCGTATCGCAAACGAACCTCGCCACCTGGTTTGAGCCTGAAGAATTTTGATGGCGGATTCTCCATAAAGTCTTCTCGTTCGATGAAGAGTTCTTTAGAAAATGGCAGTTCACGGGCTCCAGCCGATTCATCTTCAGGGTTGTTGACCGCTTGCAAGAACTCGGGTTCGTCTGGATAGTTGGTAATAACGACCTTGATAGGATCCAGCACAGCCATGAATCGAGGTGCGATGGAGTTGAGATGATCGCGAATGCTGTTTTCCAACACGACGACATCGATCGTTCCGTTGAATCTCGCGACCCCAATCCGTTCGCAAAACATTCGCAAACTTTCGGGGGTGTAGCCTCGGCGTCTGAGTCCGCTTATTGTCGGCATGCGAGGATCGTCCCAACCGGCAACATGCTTTTCCGTGACGAGTTGCAGGAGTTTCCGTTTGCTCATGACGGTGTAATTCAAATTTAAGCGTGCGAATTCCATTTGGCGGGGGTGATAGATTTCAAGCGATTTGCAGAACCAATCGTAAAGCGGTCGATGATTCTCGAACTCGAGTGTGCAGATGGAGTGGGTGATGCCTTCTAGAGAGTCGCTTTGACCGTGGGCCCAGTCATACATGGGATAGATACACCACTTGTCCCCGGTGCGATGATGATGCGCGTGCATGATGCGATACATGACGGGATCTCTTAAATTCAAATTGGGAGATGACATGTCGATCTTAGCTCTCAGAGTGCGTGTACCATCCGGATACTCCCCTCGGCGCATTCGTGCGAAGAGATCCAGGTTCTCCTCAACCGATCGCCCGCGAAACGGACTTTCCTTTCCAGGCTCGGTCAATGTGCCTCGGTAGAGCCTCATTTGTTCCGCGTTGAGATCGCAGACAAAGGCTAACCCCTTTCGAATGAGTTGAACCGACCAATCGTATAACTGCTCAAAGTAATCGGATGCATAGTGAAGATTGTCCCATTGGAAACCAAGCCATCGAACATCCTCCATGATCGAGTTGACGTACTCATCATTTTCTTTCGTTGGGTTGGTGTCGTCGAATCGCAGGTTACAAGAGCCACCGTAAGTCTTGGCCAGTCCGAAATTCAGGCATATTGATTTCGCGTGGCCGATGTGCAGATAGCCATTCGGTTCAGGTGGGAAACGAGTTGCAACCGTCTTGCCTGCCAGCGTCGGCTTAGAAGCGAAATCCTTCTCGATCTCTTGTTCGATAAAGTTCTTAACGACTGGCTCAGCAGGTGTCTCGTCACTCACGATTCTTTCGTCCTTGTTCGAATAAACAACTCAAGTAGCTTTCGGGCGATTCCATGTCTATCGTTTTCAAGTCCATCGTTTTTATGGACTTGAATAACCATCTTCGCAAGCGGCCCAACAGCATCGCGCTCGGGGCCGCTTTTCATTTTGCGAACAACTTATCGACCATTCACAGCGTCCCGCGTGAATTATCGTCCCATTTCGTCAGCCAGATGCGATGCATCGTAGATGGATCGCAACGATTCGAGCACGGCTGCAATGTGTACCGAGACGGCTCTTCCCACTTTGTCCGAGAAGTAGAAGTCTGCGGGCAAGCTTTCGATATTGCCGTCGAAGATGATCCCGACCATTGCCCCGTCTCGCGATACCACTGGTGATCCGGAGTTGCCTCCGATAATGTCAGCGGTGCAGACAAAGTTGAACGGAGTATCGAGCTTCATCTTAGAAGCCGAATCTTTCCAGCTCTTCGGCAGGACCCAATCTCCCTCGGACAAATGTCGCTTTTCGTGTTCAAATGCTCCACCTAGCGTCGTGCTGGATGGAATGGTTTGCCCATTCGATTCGTAACCACGAACTGCACCGTAGGCGAAGCGAAGCGTAAAGGTTGCATCGGGATAAAGTTTATCTCCCAAGGCTGCAAACTTTGCTTCTGTGATTTTGGCGTACGCCTGTCGCTCTTGTTCGTCTAGACCATCGGTGGCTTCGTAGATGCGGCGATACTCCGATTCCATGTCTCTCGCGAGAACGATCAGTGGATCTGTAGATTTTTCGATCGCGGCTAAACCAGCGGAGGCGAGTTTCTTTCGCTCTTCCACGGAAAATAGTTTCGTGGCTGCGATGATTTCGGTAGCTCGTTCTCGTGGGTTTTTCCCGGCCAGTGCTTTGATGACGATTGGATCATTGCCTCCTCGATCATCGATCAATCGGGACAATTCGTCCGCCAGAGTGGTTCGTTCGAGGTCATCGTAAAGCGGAGCTTCTGAGAACAAGCTCAGCAGTAGAGAATCGCGACCGCTATCACGGAATGCTCTGAGTCGTTCCGCACTGGGTTTGGTGTCCTCTTTGGCCATAAGCACCAAACTCTCTGCAATAGAGTAGACCTGTGACCGCAGAGAAACCGATTTGTTAAGCCATTCGGCCCGTTTCTTTTGAACATCGCGAACGGTGTCCCAAGCGTCGGCGAGATTCGCGAGTTTTGGGTTGGCTGCGATGGCTTTTTTGAGTTCCGCTTCTTCTTTGGCTTTGGCTTCCACGAAGCCCGGATCTTGAATGCCTAGCAACATGCCTGTGTAAGCTTTTCGCGAGTTTTGAATTCCGAAAAGATCGTCTTTGGCTCGCCTCTTTTGCTCGGGGCCCTTTAGACCGAATTGCTGTAGCAAAATTTCTTTGCGTCGAAGCAGATTCATAACGCGTGGCATGGAAACATCGCGTTGGAACTCGATGGCGTCCTTGGTGAAAATTCGGCGAGTGCGACCTGGGTTGCCGGAAACGAAAACCAAATCCCCTTCCTTAGCACCGGTCGGATCCATTTTGAGAAAGTGCTCGATCTTGGCAGGCTTACCGTTTTCGTAGACTCGGAAAAGGGTCACGTCGAGATTGTAGCGAGGGTATTCAAAGTTATCGGCGTCTCCACCGAAGAATGCTGCCGAGGCTTCAGGAGCCCAAACGAGCCGAACGTCCGTATACTGCTTGTAACGATAAAGATGGTATCGGCCCCCTCCATAGAGAGTCACGACATCACTTCGCAGACCGGTTTTGTCGAGCGATTCTTTTTCGATGGTGGCCATCGCTGCTTGTCGTGCTTTGCTGGCTTCTTGAGGGGAGAGACCTGGTTTGACCGAAGCATTAACCTTGGCCGTGACGTCCTCGATGGAGATTAGCTGATTCAGTTCGAGGTCGGGTGTTTTGATTTCTTGTTCGAGCGACTTGGCCAAAAAACCGTCTTCGTTGTAGTTGTTCTCTGGAGTGGAAAGCTTGTAGAGGGTGTCCGAGGCGACGTGATGATTCGTCAAAACCAATCCATTCGAAGAAACGAACGATGCAGAGCCACCCGAGTTGAACCGCACGCTAGATAGCATGAGATGGTCCAACCATTCTTGGGTAGGTTCGAATCCGTACGTCTCCTTGAGCTGTGCTTTCGGGACGGCATTAAAGAGCCACATTCCCTCATCAGCCTGAACACGCGAATTAGCGATCCCCAAAGCGATTGCCATACATGCTAGCTTCCGATTCCACGACTTGTTGTTGAACATGAATTCGCCTCAAAATTGATGCAGGATAAAATAGGACCGATTTGGTTTTGCTGGGCTGCAAGATAAAGAATATCGTCTCCTTCGCTGCTGCCTATACCGCAATAGGACAACGCAAAGCGTGAAGTCCTGCGTAGCATCGAGGAGAGCGAGTCGCCAAGAGAGGGATGCGACCCGCGAAAGAAGGAAATCAAGCGTAAGAAATCAAGCGTAGGAATGGCGAACGCTGGAGACTTAAAACGCTGTGGGCTCAAAACGAAGAGCTTAAAAAGGAGCGTCGTCATCTGCACCCGCTTGGGAGAATTCGTTGTTGACATCGTCTTCGTCGAACTCCGCCGTTTTGGTGCCAGCTTTTGCAAAGGTTAATGCCTCCGCGCTGAGAAAGTATTTGACTTCGCTCGAAGGGTCTTTTTGCCATTTGCGACCACCTAATCGATACGTAACGTCGACTTCGTCTCCGATTCGCAATTCATCGGCGAGCTCGCAGCCCTCGTTGGTGAATTCGAGCGGAATGTAATTGGTAAAGCGTCCTGTGTTCTGTTCTAGGACGATTGTTCGTTTCCGAAACCCTTTTTGCCCAAAGGATTTGGTCTCTTCGATGACATGAACGATGCCGCGTACTTTTGGATTTGACATATCGGGGCCTGTAGCAAAGGGTAACTCAATCAAAAGGGGTCGAACGATCCGTTCGAGGTGCCTGGTATCAAAAAATGTAATCTGGATTCGAACTCTGCCAGCTCCGCAGCTTTTTCGGGGGATGCGTCATGCCAAACGTCGGAGATGCGTGCGAGTCCATACAAACGAAAGTGTAACGTATGCAGCCCGCAAACTGCACCCCTACGAGATTTTTTCCCCGGGTGCTAGGACAGGATTCGTTGTCTGCCGCCCCTAACAAGAACATTACCCCTACGTTTTGAACCGGCTCAACCGTGTTCTCATTTCAAGGCGAGGTTGGCCGCTAAAAACGCCAGCATCATGAAAAACCAGACCACATCGAGAAAATGCCAATAGATTCCGCAAAGCCTCAAGCCAATGGTTCGTTCGTGATCGTATTTGTCCCGGCATGCGTTGATGGCGCAAATTGCCAAGGCCGCGACCCCACCGACGACGTGTAGTGCGTGAACTAGAATCATTACAAATGTAAATGCGTGAGCCCCGTTCGTGAGGCTGCCGGATTGGAGCATGCCACCCACTAGCTGGATCATGCCGATCGATTGTGCTCCGGTAAAGATCAACGCAAAAAACGTCGCAGCGATTAAGCTGGACTTAACGACTCCCTCTCGGTCTCGACGAGCACACCGATAGGCCAGCTCGATTAGCCCCGAAACTCCGAGCAAAACGACCGTCGACAGGACAAACAAAGGGGGGAGCTTCAGCTGCGAAGCATCGACGCCGGTCTGTTGTTTGGTTCTGAGAAACACATAAACGACGTAGAGAATAATGCTGGAGAAAAAAAAGACTCCGAGGGCCGCTAGAAACAGCCAAGCCCCTTGCAAAGAGCGGCGGTCTGATGCGAGCAGACTATTTCGGTTATCGTCGCTCGGGCTGAGTTCTGCTGCATCTGCGGTGTTCACGTTTTGCCCCAAAGTTCTGTGATTGGTAGATCTGCTTGTGAAAAGCCTAGATCTCTTCGCAGAACGCCAAAATTTGTTTGCGTCGCTGAATGATAGCTCCATCTCGATTGGATGTACGAGACCGTCGGAGCCAACTATCAGAGTTGTATAGCAAATTGTCAACCGTTGCGAACATGGCGAGTTTGCGTTACTAGTGCCGCAACTTGGAGATGATGTCGATCATAACCCGACGCATAAGCAAGGGAATTTGCGGGTATGTAGTCCCTCGCTCACGCTTTTTGAAGTTGCGCTATTTCGGATTTTGGGGCAAAGCCCAGTTCGTTTACCTAGCCAAGCCTTCAGCCTTTTCTGTACCCACATTTCAAGGCATCGAAAACCAAGATTCGTTGCTTTTAGTGCTCAGTCCGAAGGACGGTGCTCGTGCTCGTACTCGTAATCGATTGGGTTGGCGATTCGATTAGAAGCACGAGCACCATTTCATTGAGCACGAGCACGATAAATGTGGGTACAAAATGAGGCAAAAATAAGGCCTTTGGTCCGAAAAACCCGTTACTGCGCAACTTCAAAATGCGCAAGGGACGGAGGGGCCATTTTGCCTTCAAGTCGGCCGAGAGTGGCCAAGCTACGATCTGCTCAAGTCGGGTGCGTGACACTTGACCGACTTGGACGCCACAAAACGGGCAAGAGCGCCCATTTTACGTTCGCTCATCATCGATTGCGTGATCGATTGCGTGCTTTTTGCGATTGATTACTTTGCGGCAGGCACAACGATTTTTTGAACGCGAGCGTTGTAGAAGCCGATCAATTCTTTGTAGAGTTTTTCTGCCTCTTGACGCTTGGCTTGTAATTCTTGTTCTACTCGGACTGTTTCGGATGTGATGCGATCCAATTCCAGTTTGTATTGCGCTTGATCCGACTCGAGTTTTCGTTGTGTATCCTCTGCCTTGATCAATTCTTCTTGAGTGATCGCCTGCGACCGCTCGGTTACTTTGACTTCGCGCTCGATCACGACGAACTCGTCCATGGCTGTCAAGGTGAGTCGTTTCGTGCTCTTGAGACCGATGTTGTAATCATTAAGCGGTCGGACAAAGATGGCTGCTCCGAGTTTAACGACCCCTTCCATTTCCAGCTTCTTGGCAGCCGGTCCGTACATTTTGAAGATGTCTTTTTCGTTAGCTTTGAAAACGAACGTTTGTCCTTCTTCGCGTTTGATCCGAGAATCAACCGCTTGGCCTTCGGGGTTGAAGAATCCACCGGTCTCAGCATTGTTGGTGATGTTCGAGTCAACTTTGAGTTCGTAATCTTTCAAGAATTCGACTTCGTAGACGATCGATTCGAGAGGCGTACCTTCGCGAGCTCGTGTTCCATCTTGTAAGTACGCGTTCAGGATCTTGGCTCGATTAGCCTCGGCGATACTCATGGTATTCATGTCTCGCGTGCTGAGATCGAGAGGAATTTCGAGCAACCTGGAGATGGCATCAGCATCCATCGTTCCGAATATCTCTTCTGCGGTTGAAACGGATCCGGGCTTAGCGAATGCCAAGTGCGAATCGATCGGTAGCAGATCGTATACGGCCCAAGTTGGGCTGCTGCTCATCGCTCGGATTTGTCGCTGAGTCAAGGCTGCCGTTGGTGTTACAGTCACGGTGTTACCAGCGACCGTTTCCACTTTGAATTCGCCAATGAAGGCTCGAGGAGTGAAGTCTTCTTTTTCGCTAAACAGATAGACAACATCGGTGGGCTTTAGTGTTTCGCCACCTGCTACAACCGGCGCGGGTGCTCCCTCAGGAGCGGCTACGCCCTCGGGTGGTGTTGGCAATGCGTTGGCGGTTTGCGAGGGGAGTAGAAATGTAAGGGCTCTCGGTGTGACCTGAGTAACTTGTGCCCCTCGCCATGCGCGGCCTCGTTCGATCAAGACACGTCCAAGCTCGTTGCTCAAAGGAACATACTTTTGCAAATCGGGCTTGGGGTCAAATGCCTCCCCGTAGAGCAAAACGTTCTTTTGTTGCTCTAGTTCTCTTACTTTTTTGACGAGCGTATCGTGTTGCTTTTGTGTTGCTAAGCGTTCTTTGTTGACCGTGGCTGCGAAGAATAGATAGCACCAGCCCTCGATGAACAAAACGACGAACAATACCGTCATCCACGCTCCCCAACCTTTGAACCCCTTTACCAAGAAAATGATAAGGGCGATCAGGGAAACAAGGACAGCTGCCCACAC
>JALOQS010000338.1 GCA_025459355.1 Pirellula sp. | reverse complement strand
TGTTCTTCAGTCAGTCGTTGCGCGTACGTCTTCTTGTCGGAAAATGAGAGCGGGTCTGTTGGAAGCACATGCTCGTCACAAATCTCAAACGTATTTTCATCGAGCAGCTGCCCAACTCGATCCCATGCCGAAACGTACATGTGATAATTGCACTTGGGGCACACATTCAAATTGCGTTCCATCTCTTTGCGATAGATGGTTTCGCCGCAACCAGGGCAGCGAATCCACAAGCCCTCAGGAACCCCTTTTTTCTCAACTCTAGAACCGGAATTGGGTGTCGACTGACTTGGAACGGTACTCATCAGATTGCTCTAGCTGCTCTAATCTCAAGTTACGGAAATGTTTTTTCAAACTTACTTTAGCCTGCCTGAAAACTCGGTTTCGAGCTGGTTGGGAGAAGTTACGCAGGTATGGGTTTCCGAATCGATTAATTCCCAGGTTGCGTCGTCTTGCTCCGATTCCCACATATCCATAAAGTCGACTTCCTTTAACCGGCTAGCTATCAGTGTAGCAAGTGGTTCAGGAATCACGACGGCAATCGTTTCTCCCTTGTGTTTTTTGCATAACTTCGCGACCTGTTTGGAAACGCGAACTTCAGCATCGGCCAATGTCTCCCCTCCGGGCGGACAAAACGATCTCGGGTTCTCTTGGACTTGGCGAAATAGTTTGGGCTGTTGTCGTCTTACTTCGTCGATCAACTTACCTTCCCAAAGGCCGTGATCGATGTTTCTGAAGCAATCGCAAACCTTCCACTTTGCGTTGACATGTTCCGCTATCTGCCGGGCAGTTTCCTGGGCAGATTCGCACGGTCCACAGTAAACATAACGAATGGGTATCTGCTCCATTTCTGAAGCAACTCGTTGCACCTGTTCAAGCCCCTGGCTCGATAAAGGCATGTCCAGGCATCCCTTGATTCGCTCCTGCTCATCAAACGACGTCGCTCCCGGACGAACAACTACGACTCGACACATACACTAGTTCCAAAGAGGATCGATTGGCGACTCATGACTTCATGGCCGCCTGTAAACGGGAGATCGCTAAACAGTAATCGGGATGCCCAAACAAAGCTGATCCCACGACCAGCAAATCGGCACCCGCCTTAACACATGAGCCGATGGTCTTGTCATTGACGCCACCATCCACTTCGAGCAGAACCGATTCCCCGAGCTGCGTTCGCAACATCGACAATCGATCCAACGCGATGGGATTAAAGGCTTGTCCACCAAAACCAGCTTGTACGCTCATCGCCAAGATGACATCGCACTCGTTGATATGAGGTAAGAGCAAAGCCATGTCGGTGCCAGGATTGATCGCCAGCCCCGATAGGACTCCCTGAGCCCGCGTCTTACGAAGCAACTCTACTGGAGAGGGAACTGCCTCGATGTGGTACGTAATGACATCCGCTCCCGCATCAATAAACTGCTGGCTATACCGAGCTGGCTCGCTGATCATTAGATGGACATCGAGCACCAGATCGGTGATCTTTCGCAACGCAGCGACGATCGGCATCCCATACGTGAGATTGGGCACGAAATGCCCGTCCATCACGTCGAAGTGCAGCACCTCAATGCCTGCTTCTTCCAAACGTCTGACTTCGCGTTCCAAATTAGAAAAGTCACACATCAACAGAGATGGCAAGACTGTCGGTCTCGCTTTCTCAAGTATTCTTCTAGTCTTGTGCGACTTGCTTGCCTGTTCGGACATACCATCCAGTCCAAGTGTTACTGCGATTCGGTCAACCGCGTCGACCTTCCGTTTACCACAGTGGCTTAAACGATAGTCAACACTGCCCATTCGGTTCAAGAGGCAAAACAACTTTGACCGAGCACATCTCCGCCCGGCACTCGCCGCGATCCTCTCTAAGTCTCTATGCGGTCGTCAGTTACAGCGAACAGGTATTTTCGACTCCAGTATTAGCCTGGCAAATACTAAGCTACTTCTTGGGGCCATATCGGTTATTGAACTCGTTCGGATCGAACGGATCTTTTTTGCCTTTGGCTGTTTCAGACCGCTCCAGTTTTTCGATAGCCAACTCCAGTCCAGCTAGTTCAGACGCGTCGATGAAGGTGGGCAGGTTGCCAGATTTAGCCGGTTTGGAGAGCTTAGCGTTCGGGTCTTCTTCGCCAATATTGTTTCTCAAGTTGAGCAACATCTCTTTGCGACTCAATGCCGATGCTCCCGTCGCATTCGACTCCTCAACAGGTGTCTGCAGCAGCGTAGGCTTGTTCGGCATCGATGCAGGCTCCAGCGCTGAGACTCCTCCAGCCAACGTTACTGGGGAAACCACCGGGTACGAGCTGAAGGCCACTTGGTTGGTGTCGATCGATTTAATCCATTGCTCGATGCGGGCAATGGCAGCTTGATCGGCTTCCTTCAATGCATTGAGTGTTGGGTGCTTTTGTATTCCGTGCGGATGAGTTGCATAGGCCAACAGTTTGCTTTCGCGAGGTCGTTTGACATCCACGTACTTTAACACCTCGATCAAATTGTTAATGGCGGTTTGAGAGGCCTGCTCTCCGATTGGTTGGTAAATGTGAAATTCCGACTTTCCCGGTAGCCCATGACAGCCTGACTGCCCGCATCGCTGCACCAAGATAGGTGTGACGGTTTGTTGAAAAGCCTTGCGAACGTAACTTGGCAGTTCATTAATGTTCACTTCGTCTACGCTTGGCGTTTGAGTTCCTGCATCAATGCTGGTCGGTGCATTGGGAATCGCTGCCGAAGCCATTTGTACACTTCCATCCGAAGCTGATGGGGCCGCCGACTGGTGCGAAATAGCGAGCGTGGGACCAGTCGTGGTCTCCATTCCCAAAGCCCGTTGCTGATCCGCCAAATACTTTTGGACAGGCTCGGAACGAAGTATCGCGACCTTGATCTGGTGCTCCAGTTGCTTCAATTTCGAAGAGGGCTCAACAATGCTGGAAAGCTCTTTGAAATGGAATAGGGCTTGCTCGATCAATTCGTTTTGTACGCACCATTGCGTAATGTGCCAGTGCTCGCTCGGTCCCCATCGCCGAATGGATTTGATCTGATGCTCGTACAATTCCACTTTCGAATGGGCAACATGAGCCACACTGTCCTTTTTGACATGGATCATATTCCCTTTCTCAAGCTGCACAGAGACTTGATCTCCAACCGGCTGAATCACGCCGTACAGGATGCCACCATGATCGAGAAGGAGATATGACTTGGTCTCAGCGTCTTGCGCGAGCGAATCCCTCTGCGCATAAATGACCATCCCCAAGACGAAGAGTGCCAGTTTTAGTCGCAAACTGATGCCGTTTGCCTGCTCTAGAAAATGGGTTGCCATGAACCGATACCTATATCCCTGCAATGAAAAAACGCGAGACAGTCGGGTCATAACAAAAAGGCCACTATCAAATCAAGCCAGGATAGCTTGAGCCATTCGTTCGTAAGCTAAATGACTTGCGTAAGCCTGAAGCAACCCTGAAGTAAGCATGCGTATGGAAAGCAAGCATTCTTACCAACGGATCAGGCTGCCTGCCAATCGCTCAGCCTGCCGTCGCATCATGCACCTTAAAGCCTGCATCAACTCACTCCTCAAGACACGGATCTCTTCAGCGGCAGAAACGCCTATTTGAACTCTGCTGCCCCTGCACCTTGACCACTTGAATAACCAAGTCCAATTCTAGAAAAGATAGCGGGCAAAGCCATGAAACTTATCGCTCTTACCGGCTACGGACGGCCTAGCGAACTGAAAAAAACCAAAGGCGCTGAGTTCCACTATCATCTCACCAAGCCGGAGGAAGCTTGATCGACTCGTCGAACGACTCGCGAGCAATACTTAGCAGTTCATAAGCACTCCCAAGCGTTTCGAACGCCAACCAACTTACTCGACTTTG
>JALOQS010000081.1 GCA_025459355.1 Pirellula sp. | reverse complement strand
CTCCAATGGATTCAAACCAAAACGGCGAATAGGGCATATCGAGCCTTCCTGACTTTATGATCGGATTCCCTCTGGCGTCTGAATCCTTTCAGAACACCTTACCCGCACTCTAGTAGGATTTCTTGAATCAATTCAAGAGGAAATCGGAAAAAACTGAACTTTTCGCCTTGGCTCGCTTTGTCGAGCAATTCCTTTGGTGCAAGAAAGAAGGCCTGCCACCAAAGGAGTCATTTTTGCGCAAAAACCTGGTCGCTAGTGCTGTTGAGCGATCAAGGTTCCTGCGAATCTTGAAATCCGTTGGTGGCAGATTGCCTGCAAGGTTGAGAAGTAGAACTTGAGCCACCGAGCTTTGCCAGTAAACTTTGCGTATAGCTTCGTAGATTTTTTACATGGGGTAATGTTCTAGATGAGTTCCCGCGCCGTGGCCCTGTTAATTGAGATGTCGAGTGGGTACTGCCGGGGGCTGCTCGAAGGAATTCACGCGTTTGCAAGACTACGCGGCGATTGGTCGATTTATCTGAATGAGCAAGAACGGGGGGCTGCACCGCCACCATGGCTAAGCGAATGGCGAGGGGATGGGATTATCGCTCGGGTCGAGACGGACCAAATCGGAGAAACATTGCAACGGCTGAAAATTCCTCTCGTCGACCTTAGCGCCGCCCGACGGATCAAAGACATACCCTGGGCCGACACGGATGACGAGGCCATCGCGAAACTGGCGATCGACCACTTTCTCGATCGAGGATTCTCGCGAGTCGCTTTCTGCGGCGATTCTGGCTTTGCATGGTCCAATTCTCGACGTCATTTTTTTCGTGCATTAGCTCTCGATTCGGGCTGCGAGTACTTTGAACATCAAGTGGCTCATCGTTACGATCCTAAGTTTCAATGGGATCATGTTCGGGGAATTCTCTCGCAATGGATTCAGTCACTGCCCACGCCAACCGCCATCATGACGTGCAACGACTATCTCGGTAAACATTTGTTGGATCTATGTCGCTCGCTGCAAATTTCGGTTCCTGAGGAGGTGGCGGTGCTCGGTGTCGATGATGACCGCCTGTTGTGCTCACTCTGCACTCCGTCGCTATCGAGTATCGCACCCAACACGTTTCAAACCGGGTTCGAGGCTGCTGAGCTGCTTCAACAATTAATGGATGGTGCCATGGAGGCCTCTAAGATTCGATTGGTAACTCAACCTCTCGGTGTTGAACTGCGAGAATCGACTGACACAATCGCCATTCCTGACCAAGAAGTAACGAGTGCATTGGTCTATATTCGTCGTAACGCCTTGCGCGGTATCCAAGTTGGCGACGTTCTCAAAGTGGCGACCATATCTCGCCGTTCCCTGGAGCATAAGTTTCAAAAGTACGTCGGTCATTCGCCCCATGAAGAAATCATGCGAATCAAGATGGCTCGTATCAAAGAACTGCTCGCTAAAACCAACGATTCGATTCACACCATTGCACAACGAACCGGTTTTGCTCACCCGGAATACATGACCGCTGCCTTTAAGAAAGCCATCGGCATGACTCCGACCGATTACCGCGAATCTGTTGGTCATCAATAAGAAGTAGACGAGTCAACAAGGCCCGGTTTCTCTCGAAATCCAAGCTCTTGTCGGCTCGTCCACTAAACTCATTCACTAGGCTCATAAGCTTGGATCGACAGCTAGGAGCATTGCGATGTCCTAGCTAGTTGTCTAATCAAAAGCCGCTGTCTTCTTGCTGCTACCTACTTGCTTGCTACCTTCTTGGGAGCAGGCTTCGCAGGGGTCGTTAAATCAAAGCGATCGAGATTCATCACCTTGGTCCACGCTGCAACGAAGTCGTTAACGAACTTTTTCTCTCCCTCTTCACTCGCATAAACCTCGGCAATCGCTCTCAATTGCGAATTGGATCCAAAGACCAAATCGACGCGGCTGCCTGCCCACTTGAGTTTACCGGATTTGCGATCTTTACCTTCGTAAACACCATCTAGTTTTTCGGAGGGAGTCCAATCGATATCGCTGTCGAGCAAGTTGACAAAGAAGTCGTTTGTTAAGACTTCAGGACGATCGGTGAAAACACCGAGTCGATTGTGCCCATGATTCGCCTTGAGTGCTCTCAGCCCGCCAACCAGTACGGTCATCTCGGGAGCCGACAAAGTCAACAAGTGGGCTTTATCAACAAGTAGCTGCTCCGGTGGTCTGCCAACGCTGGTGCTCTTGAAGTTTCTAAACCCATCCGCCTTTGGTTCGAGGACAGCGAATGACTCGACATCGGTCATATCTTGTGTAGCATCGGTTCTTCCTGGAGCGAACGGAACTTCGACGCTATGTCCTGCTTTTTTCGCTGCTGCTTCGACTGCGGCGTTACCAGCGAGAACGATGAGATCTGAGAGGGAAATTCTCTTGCCATTTTTCGCTGAAGCGTTGAACTCCGCTTGGATCGCTTCTAGCTTTCCGAGAACATTGTCAAGCTCTGCGGGTTGATTGACCTCCCAGTCTTTTTGCGGAGCTAATCTCAATCGCGCGCCATTCGCTCCGCCTCGATTGTCAGTTCCTCTAAAGGTTGATGCCGACGCCCAAGCAGCGGAAACCAAGTGCGAGATGGGCAAACCAGTCGCGAGCACTTTGCCCTTTAAGACTTGAACATCGTCGGCTGTAACTAAAGCATGATCTACGGCAGGAACTGGATCTTGCCAAAGTTGAGCTTCCGGCACCAAAGGGCCTAAGCATCGACTAACCGGCCCCATGTCACGATGGGTGAGTTTGTACCAAGCTCTGGCAAATGCATCGGCGAATTGATCTGGGTTTTCATGGAATCGCTTCGAGATTTTGCCATAGATAGGATCCATCTTCAGAGCCAAGTCGGTCGTGAACATCATCGGTGCATGCGATTTGTTCGGATCATGAGCATCGGGAACGGTACCTTGGGCGGACGCCTCCTCAGGAGTCCATTGCCAAGCACCGGCTGGGCTCTTGACGAGCTTCCAGTTGTAACCGAACAGGTTATCGAAATAACCATTCGACCAGGCTGTCGGTGTCGAGGTCCAAGCGCCTTCGAGACCGCTGGTGATTGTGTCTCCGCCATTGCCCTTGCCGTAGGTGTTTTTCCAACCGAGCCCTTGGGACTCGATCGGTGCACCCTCTGGTTCCGGCCCGACGTTCTTGTCCGGAGAGGCCGCTCCGTGTGCTTTGCCAAAGGTGTGTCCACCCGCGATCAACGCTACCGTCTCCTCGTCATTCATAGCCATCCGTCCAAAAGTCTCGCGTATATCGCGAGCGGATGCTAACGGATCAGGCTTGCCATTCGGCCCCTCGGGGTTCACGTAAATGAGTCCCATTTGAACGGCAGCCAGCGGGTTTTCGAGTTTTCGATCTCCCGTGTATCGCTTATCACCCAGCCACTCGCTTTCGGGGCCCCAGTAGATGTCTTCTTGTGGCTCCCAAACGTCGGCTCGACCTCCCGCAAATCCAAAGGTCTCAAAGCCCATCGACTCTAAAGCGCAGTTTCCTGTTAGTACCATCAAGTCGGCCCAAGAAATTTTGTTGCCGTACTTTTGCTTAATAGGCCACAGCAGTCGGCGAGCCTTGTCCAAGTTGGCGTTGTCTGGCCAGCTGTTCAGGGGAGCGAAACGTTGCATGCCATAACGAGCCCCACCGCGGCCATCGGAAACTCGATAGGTGCCAGCACTGTGCCATGCCATGCGAATAAAGAGTGGACCGTAATGTCCATAGTCAGCAGGCCACCAATCTTGAGAAGTCGTCATCAACTCCTTGATGTCTTTCTTAATGGCATCCAAATCCAGCTTTTGAAATTCTTCCGCGTAGTTAAAGTTCTCGCCGAGCGGATTACCTGCTGGAGCGTTTTGGTGAAGGATCTTTAAGTTGAGTTGGTTAGGCCACCAATCTTTGTTGGTGTACATGCCGCTCGTTGTGTTGGATGTTTGGTCCTCTGGTGTGCTGTAGCTGGTTAAAGCAGTCAGGCTTTGGATGGCTCCGGTTACAGGGCACTTACCGCCGCTGGCCGCTCCGGGGCCATGGGCCGACGCTGAAGACCTGCTCGGCGTGGATGCCGACTGGTTTCCATGATCAGACTGGCTAAACGATCTCGCTGTGCCAGCCGCAAACACGGTGCCCATGGATATTGCCGAGAGCAACAACCAGCGTGCTCGCCGCCATGTTGATTGTCTTTCTAAACACGAGTCGAAGTTTTGTTTCGTTAACGTTGCCATTTGTTGAACCTTTTTCATTGTTGACCCCTCGTACCCAAACTCCAAAAATAGATCTTCACGGATCGGGAGTTCAGCTAACCTTACTCACCAACGATAGGCTTCTCGGTTCTCACTGTCCAATGCATGAAACGCATTGTATTAATGCATCTAGTGCATAATAATGCTGAGGGCAGGGGAAAAGGCGGCCTTTTCGTTGGTTTGACAAAAGGACGGTAGAATTCCGTTACAGCGATTTTTAGGCGTTTAAGGCCCCTCAGTTTGTGAGGTTTGTTATGGAGATCGAGCAATTACGGCATTTTTTGAGTGTCGCGGAGTTGGGGAATTTTACCAAAGCGGCCGTGGAGGTCGGGCTCTCGCAGTCCGCGCTGAGTCGGTCGATTCAGAGGTTGGAAGAGGAGTTAGGGCAACCGCTTTTTGATAGGCAAACACGAAAAGCTGTTCTGACCGATGCGGGGCGAACGTTGGAGATGCGGGCTAAGCAGATTGTCTCGGGCGTTGATGAGTTACGTGCAGAGATATGCGATGATGGTCAGACCGGAAATGTGCGAGTCGGAGCGATTCCCACCATTGCTCCCTTCTTCTTGCCCAAGCGGCTTCAAACGTTTCAAAAGAATTTTCCCAATGCGAAAGTGATTGTGCAGGAGGATACAACCGCAGAATTGACTCGCAAGCTTTATGACGGAGCGATTGATCTGGCCGTCGCTGCACTCCCGATCGAAGGTCGCTATCTCAATGTTGAAGAGCTTTTCGAGGAGGAGCTCAAGCTGTTGGTGTCGACGGATCACCCATTAGAAAAGAAGAGCTCGATCAAACCATCGGACCTAGAGGGGCAATCCTTTATTCTCATGGGCGAGGCTCATTGCCTAACGACCAATGTCGTCTCCTATTGTCATCAAAAGACAGTGTTTCCATTATCCGTAGAGCGAACGACTCAAATTGCCATGATCCAAGAGTTGGTCTCGCTGAATCACGGTATCAGCCTAATTCCCGCCATGGCCAGCGATGTAGACCGAGCTGCGAATCGTGTGTATCGATCGTTCTCCTCCAGTAAACCAACTCGTACGATTGTCCTGGTGACAAACCCATATCGATTTCAGAGTAAACTGATCAAATCGTTTATTAAGACAATCCGTGACTCCATTTGATCTCGTCGTTTATTCTCCCAGAAAATAACGATTGAGCGTCGCGCGGCGATCTTCGCTCTTAACGTACTCGACTAACGCAAAGAGCTTTTTTTGGTCTCGCATCTTTTTTTGACTACGGCTTTCTTCGTCAGCTAGTACCTGTGGAAGCTCTCCTGTAACCGTGACATCGCTCAAGTCGTATTCATCAGGTATCACACCGTATCGATACAACATCGACAAGGCAGTTTCCAGGCGACGATCATGTTTGTGCTTTGCGGTAAGGCGTTCTCGCAACCACTCCAACCCAAACGCTCTGACTTGATCCGCATCATGTTTCAAAAAATCAAAAACACGTTGGTAAAAATCGGCATCTGGATTGCTCCAATTGTTGAACTCCATCTGCGTTAGCAAATCGTCTTGGCTATAGAGTAATTGGCAAAGGGATGGTTTGCCGTCTCGCCCCGCTCTGCCGATCTCTTGATAATAGGATTCGAGAGAGCCGGGTACCTCGGCATGTAGAACATACCGAATGTCCTCTTTGTCAATTCCCATGCCAAATGCATTGGTTGCCAAAACGAGGGGTACGTCACCATCCATGAAACGTTCTTGAATCTCCGATCTAATTCGCCGGGGCAAATCGCCATGGTAAACCACATGCTCAAGGCCTCGTTTACGAAGCTGTTTGCTCATCTCTTCGAGCGTTCGAATCAAGGTAAAGTAGACGATCCCTGATTCGCTTGGCCAGCGATTGGCGACCTTAAGAATCGCGGCCTCCTTTTCCTCTTCTCCCCAAACCTCTTCGACATGAAGTTCCAGGTTGGGTCGATCAAATCCGCAGTGAAATAGTTTGCAATGGTTCGGTGCATCGCCTCGTTCTAAGCCGAGCTGCTTTAGAATATCGGACTGAACATCGGGAGTCGCCGTGGCGGTAAGGGCGATGGTGGTCGGGTTGCCGACTAGCGAGCGTATTTCTACTAGCCGAGAGTAATCGGGGCGAAAGTCATGTCCCCATTCGCTGATGCAATGGGCTTCGTCGACGACGAGTAGCTGGACCGTGCGCTGCGCGAGTACCGTTAAGAATTCGGGCTTGCGAAACCGCTCCGGGGTTACATAAAGCATCGAATACTTACCTGATGCGATTCCCTCATAACGCCGTGTTCGTTCTTTGTTATCAAGAAGCGAGTTGATCATGGTGACATCTAATCCACGTGCCTCGAGCCCGTCCACTTGATCCTTCATTAACGCGACCAATGGCGAGAGGATGAGCGTTAGAGGTTTCGTCGCTGGGGCGTTTTCCCGTTGGGCCAAGTAAAGAGCTGGGATCTGAAAGCAAAGGGATTTGCCCCCGCCGGTTGGCATGAGAACGAGAGAATGGCCACCGGTGGCTGTTCGCTCTATGACCTCTCGTTGTGGATAGCGGAAGTCAGAAAAACCGAACGATTCCTTGAGAATACGAAGATATGGGTCCACTTTTTATTCGACAGTGATTTCTACGGTGCAATCGTGGAGCCGAGTAACGCTGCGAATTGCCGAATCCATGCTGGGTGAGCAGGCCAAGCTGGCGCGGTGACCAAGTTTCCTTGAGTGTGGGCTGAGTCAAAACCGGCAGAAGCGTCCACGTAGGTTCCGCCCGCCATATCGACGTCGAATTTGACGGCTGGGTAGCAACTGCAAGCTCGCCCTTTGAGAACTCCGGCGGCAGCTAAGATTTGTGGCCCATGACAAATCGCGGCAATCGGCTTGGACTGCTGATCAAAGCGACGAACGATCTCTAGCACTCGTTCGTTGAGCCGAAGATACTCTGGTGCGCGGCCGCCCGGTAAGACCAATGCATCGTACGAATCAGGCTGAATCGAATCGAAGCTCGCGTTCAGAACGAATCTGTGCCCAGGCTTCTCTGAGTAGGTTTGATACCCGTCAAAGTCATGAATGGCTGTCGTGACATAGTCGCCTGACTTTTTTCCTGGACAAACCGTGTGGCAAGTGTGCCCAATGAGCAGCAGCATTTGGTAAGGGACCATGATTTCATAGTCCTCAACAAAGTCTCCGACTAGAAAGAGAATCTTTTTTGCTCCAGCCATGATGTCAACTCAAATAGCGATAATTCATTCGTACAATGTGTGCAGTTTGTCCACGGCTAGATTATGGTACACCTTGGAAACCCCGCTAGGCCAAACGATCTCTATGTCTACCATACCTGAATGTTTCCCAAGTCCGAAATGGACATCTCGCCCGTAGTACGATTGGTATCCCCGACCTGAAAAGACCCCGGCAATTCTCTCGCTTTCACCGAATCGCACTTTCACCAAAGCTCCTATCCCATCGCGATTGGAGGTAGTCCCGACAGTTCGGACGCGGACCCAATGATTTTGCTTGGTCGAGTCGTTTTTGAGGATGGTCGGTTGGCTGTTAGAGTTCAGGACGACGACATCGAGTAGCCCGTCATTGTCCAAATCGTCTACGCACACACCTCGGCTAACTTTGACCTCCTGGAGACCCGGACCACTCGATTCTGTTACATCAACAAATCTTCGTTCCGGTGTTCCCATGAGCAATATGTTTTTGGATGCGAAGTTCGTTGTGTCATCGAGCCGGTTTGCCGTATCAATCAAGTGACCGCATGCAATGTAAACATCTAGAAACGAATCGTTGTTAAGGTCTGTTAGTGCAATACCCCATTTTATGGTGCGATTGGCGATTCCTAAGCCAGACAAAACCGCCACATCGTCGAACAAACTGTCTCCCTGTCCGCGATACAGTACAGGAACTTCTTTCTCGAAATTGGAGATGACCAAATCGAGCTTTCCATCGTTGTCATAGTCTCCGCAATCAACTCCCATGGAGGCCATCGTCGCTCCGGCGTAGTTATAGGCTACACCGGAAAGCAACGCTTCATCTGAGAACGTTCGGTTTCCTTGATTAAGAAACAACTGATTCACCATGGAATCATTGCAAACAAAAACATCTTGATGCCCATTCCGATCAAAGTCAAACGCAATGGTTCCCATGCCCGTCTTGGGTGCATCGGAAACTCCGCTCGATTGACTGATGTCTGCGAAGCTGCCGTCTCCCTGACTCAAGAATAGACTGTCGCCATCCGGCGGGTAATCGAGTGGACCAGCGCTGGCTTCGACACCAAAGATCGTTCTTACGATTTTCTTCTGGACGTCGAATTTGATATAGTTCGCAACGAACAGGTCTAGATTAGAATCGTTGTCGATATCGAGAAACGAGGCACCCCCTGCGGTGCGTACGGTATTGTCTCGACAATTCGAAAGATCGGCTTCAAAGGTACCGTCGCCACGGTTCCAATACAGTTGGTTGATGCCATGATTACAGACGAAGACCTCGGGGTACCCATCGTTGTTGACATCGGCGACTGTTGCACCAACACTGAGCCCGATGTGGTCGAGCCCCGATGATTCGGTGACATCAACAAACCTCCAGCCCCCTACGTTTCGATAAAGCCTGCTCCGTGGTGGCTTGGTCCGCCACTCTTCTGCGATCTTCTTTGACGCGATCTCCTTGGAGTAGTCGTATCCGTTGACAAAATCGCCATTGAGCAAATACAGATCGATCCAACCATCTTGGTCGTAGTCAAAGGTGGCAAAGCCAGAGGCTATCGTCTCCACAAGAAAATACTTGCCCGTTCGACCATTGAAATGCTCAAAGTCGACTCCGCTTTGAGGCTGGGCATCAGTAAAACGCATCGAGTGATCTGATGGCTGCGATTTGTTAGCTTGAAATGCTAAGCCGACTGAATTGCAGGGATTCAGCGTTAACAAAAAACAAAACGCGATCGACAGAGCTCGAACTCGTTGTGTGAAAAGCAATTGTGTATCGTCCGTTGGCTTTTGCATGGTTGCTTAGGTTAACGGTATCATGCGGGTACTGTTTTTGTGCAGGCACTGTTTTCGTGCAGGTTCTGCGTAGAGACTACGAGACCGTTTTCTGATCAGTCTTTATCATCTGTCCGCAAATTATTGCGAACTTCAACTAGCCTCTGCTGAAGCTCTTTGCTGTTGGGGTCCAGTTCCACGGCCTTTGTCAAGTTCTTCTCGGCATCGACTAGCTTATTCTGCATCGCCTGAGCGCTCGCGAGATAAGCCAGCGGAACAGCGGTGTTATCAAACTCGCTCCATGCCTTGGCGAGCGCCTCCGCTTCGGGAAGATTGCTCTTCGATGTTAGCGAGATGGTGATCAATTGCCGATATGCCTTAGGATCACGCGGGGCGAGTTCGATGACTTTCCGATAGTGTGCGGCTGCATCCGATGCTCGTTTCAGTTTTTCGGCCATGGCACCGGCCCCGAACGAATAGCTTGGGTTCGTTTCATTTAAGGTGACCAGTTGCAACGAGTACGAGTAAGCCTGATCCAATGATTCTTCACGTATGGATTGCTCTACTAAACTTTCCAGAACTTGAGTGTTGGTTGGATTGTACAAATGAGCGCGTTCGAGCAGTTCAGCGGACTCTTGGTATCGCTTAAAGCTTTTGTAGACCAACGCTGCAAACCAATATCGGTTCGCTATGTCTGTTCTCTCATTCTTAAGCAATTCTTCGATGGGGTCATTTTCTCGATTGGGTCGTTGCTTGGCCTTGTCTGCTAATTCCTTGGCTCGTTCCCGGTCGCCGAGACGAATCAAGGCAATCATCAACCCCTGTTCCGCTTTAGGGTTGTCGTCTGCGAGCTCAAGGGATTTTTCAAAAGCGGATTTCGCTTTGTCGAATACGAGGCCGGCATTGTAGGTTTGCCCGAGCCGTAACCAGAACTCAGAATCGTCAGGCTTAACGGCCAAATAGTCTTCGAGCGTTTTTGCTGATAGTTTTGGTTGGCCATCTTTGAGGTAAGCGTCGCTCAGTTCTCGGGCACTATCTCTGTAGTTTGGGATGGTTTCCAATGCCTTTTGATAAAGGGCAATCGCTGCTTTGTATTGCGACATTTTGGTCTCGATCAGACCTAGACCGTGAAACGCGTAGCCGTAGTTGGGCACCAGTTGCAGGCATCGCTCCCAAGATTTTTTGGCTTCTGCCGTTTGCCCTATAAGCAACTGCACTCTGGCTCGGGCTTCATGCGAATCAGCCGAGTCGGGAAAGCGTTCGACGAGCAGATCCATTACGCGAAGCGCTTCGTCGATGAGGTCTGTTTTCTGAAAGGATTCCCAATCTTGGGAAAGGCCGACATCTAGTGGCTCTGCGGCGGGGAGGGGGACGCGTTCGTTCGAGTTTGGCTGGGCATCGACGAGGGTAGGCTGAATTGGTTCCGGTTGTTTGTTTGGTTGCTTAGAGGTTTTGTTTTCGCAGCCCAAGAATGTGGCGACGAAGGCCATGAGAAAGAGAGACCAAAGAAACCGGAAGCAGTTACTCATTGTGTTTTGTTTGGATGGTATGCGAACGGTCAGCTGCACAAAGCATATTACTCAGGCATGGTACTCGGGCATTCTGCTCGGTGATTATTCATGGTCATTATATGACAATCGGGCGGTAGGATTACCGCCCGATCGAATGCTTTTGGGTCCGAACAAGATCAAAAATCGTAATGGACTTTTCGTTTTCGCTACAGCTCTTCGCCGCCGTTGCTACTTGGAAACCATTTCGATATCGATATTGTTTGCGCCGGAGTCGCTGACGACATGCCGTAGTCCGGACGACTCTTTGGTCTTGTACTTTACAGGAAGCAGATCTTTGGAGGCGGGTTGTTTGCCTTTGCCTGCATCCGCGGGTGGCCCAGAGTACGCATTGCCGTATGCAGAATACATGTCTTCTAGTTTTTGATCCTTATCCGAGGTTGGCTCCTCGCTTTTCTCAGGTTCTTTGTACGCGTCATATGGGCTTTGGCCCGCCTCGGTTTGAACCTTCATTGCGGTAACCAAATACATGCCCTTCATGGCACCATCACCAGACACGAACGTGGTGAGGGAATATTTTCCTTCGTTGTCCGAGGTTCCGGTGGCAGGTTGTCCGTCCGTGCCGGTGTCGGGCAAGAAGGTTATCATTGCACCGGGGACTGGTTTGCCGTCGAGTTTTACGACGCCGGAAACCTTGTAGGTCGGCGGGTTAGAAGGCCCACATCCGATGAGCAATCCCATGCCAATGACAGTTAGTACCTTAGCCAATGTACCATTTAGTTTCATAAATTGTTTTCCGAAGCTCGAGAGTGTTCCCATTAAGAAAGCAAGATGCGAGCACAGACCCGCATCCTGCAAAATTGATACAAACTAGGTTGATCGGGGATCAATCGACCGGTTGGCCGACTTCACCGCCCGATTTGGAGCCGAGAGCACCCCAAACACCATAGGGACTAGGTCCTGTTTCTCCCCATGCGGGAGAACCAATGGTGAGGTTGCCAGTGTCGACGTTCTGGCTGATGAATCCAACCGAACCGTCCACTCTCGCAGCGTTAACACCACCGGTGTGATTGCTGGTCGGAGGAAGAATCGCTGGGTCACCGTCACCCCACGACACGACGTGAACGCAAGAGGGAGCGTTCGGTGGCAAAATGGTGTTGAACGCGACATAGGTCGGGTGACCATCGTGCCAGAACTTTCCGCCGTTACCCTGGTGCACAGTTCCTGCGACCAAGAATTGTCCGTCGGAAACTTGACGACAAAGCAGAGGGTTTTGGAACACGTTCGGCACTTGTGCGATCGTTTCGCGATGGCGAACCGTTCTCGCAACGGTACCAGTGTTACCGGTCGCGTTAGGATAAGGCTGCGAGGATACTAGCCGCTCGCTGTAGAGCAGCGTATTGCTGGTTCCGTCGGTGATTTGTCCGTGTGCCGCATGCCCTCTGTTGGAGAACATCCCACGCACGTTGCTGTGGTTGTTGAGTTCCCATTGCCATCGTCCCATGTGGTCACCCATAGACATGGAATACGAGTTGAGACCGCCTGCTCCGTTTGCCATCGGGTCAGATGGACAACGCATGAACGACGGGGAAATCCGCCAGTGGTAGTTGTTGTTCCAGCCTTCTGGGCCTCCCGGTGGTTGCGGAGGGTTGAAACCAGGAGTGTTTCCACCACCCTCGATGTTCTGGAATTCATTGCTGCCTTCGATGTAAGGCAGAATGGAGATAAAACCGCTTCGACGGTTCTTGTTGTTCAAAGCTGGACCATCTGTTCCGCCTTGGCGATAGGGAAATCGTCGGAAAGCACTCTCGTAGTTGATGGCCGACAATGCCAACTGCTTCAAATTGTTGGAGCACTGCATCCGTCGTGCAGCTTCTCGCGCGGCCTGAACTGCTGGCAGCAGCAAGCCCACCAAAATACCAATGATGGCGATCACAACTAGCAACTCGACTAGCGTGAAACCGCCTTTTCGTAAACGGTTCTTCATAGAGAGGATCCTCGAAAAGAAAATGAAGTATGGACGTGGCACGATTGATTATGGGGTTTCGGCGTAAATTAATCAATACTTTACGGTGTGGATTTCCCCTTCGCTCATTTTTCCGTGGAAATAGCCAATACCCCATAGTGGGGGATTTCAAGCTCTTGCTGGGTTCCCGATGGCCAGGAAATCTTGATTTTCCCTGGTTTTTCATGGGAATTAGCATTTACAGGAACCAGATACCACGACGCTGAGCAATAGCTTCCTCCTCCCGTGACCTCGTAGACACTTAGCCCGTCGTCGGATTCCGTCGTGATTTTTGCCCCTAAGCCATTCCGGTTCGAGGTGACTCCAATGAGTTTTAGCCAGCAAACCTTGCCCGGCTCGCTCTCGTTTCGCAGCAAGCTCATGGGGCTGGATTGATTGGTCACCCCTAAATCGATCCTGCCATCTAAATCGAAGTCGGTAAAGGTCGCGCCGCGAGAGACCAGTTTGCTCTGAAACCAATCTCCACTCGCAAGGCTAATGTCATGCCATTTGCGGTTGTGGTAGGTGAACAATTGGCCCTCCATCTTTTCATTCGGATTGACGCCCGAATTGTCGATGTGTCCGTTGGCAACGAAGATCTCCATATAACCATCTTGATCGAGATCCTGCATCACCGTGCCGAAGCCGAGCTTATCGAGAGTCGGTGTATGCAGTCCCTCGGAACCGGTCACATCGATAAACCCTGAAGAGCCTAGATTTCGATACAGCGTATTGGATTCCGATTGAAAGTGAGTGGAATAGATGTCGAGTCGGCCGTCGCGATTGTAGTCGTTCACCGCGAGTCCCATGCTGGCTTGGGGAACACCTCGACGATCGGTCGCGCAGCCTGACTCGACGGCGACCTCTTCGAAATATCCGTTCTTGAGATTGCGAAATAGAAAATTGTTGCTGGCATCATTGGCAACGTACAAGTCTGGCCACCCATCTTGATCAAAGTCCGCAGAGACGACCCCCAAAGCGCGGTTATTTGGTCCGTGAAGTCCACGCTCCATTGTGACATCCTGGAACGAACCTGAGCCATCATTCCAATAAAACACATCTGGCTCTGGCTCAAAGGTGAGTGGATTGCATATGATTGCATTGCCCTGGTTGTCGACGCAACTCTTAGCATGTTGAGGGTCATACTTTACGTAGTTGCAAACGTACAAATCCAGATTTCCATCTAAGTCGACATCAATCCATGCTGCCGAAGTACTCCAAGCGGAGCAATCAA
>JALOQS010000337.1 GCA_025459355.1 Pirellula sp. | reverse complement strand
ACGATACCAGGATGTTCAAGATTTCCAGTCACTTCGGCTTCAACAACGAAACGAGCCCGACTAGACGGATCATCAGCATATTTGTTTTGAATCTCCTTTAAAGCCACCCGTCTATTGAGCTCTTTATCGCGAGCGACAAATACTTCTCCGATTCCACCTCGTGCATGAGCTTTAACAACAAGAAAACGCAATGCCGCTGGAATCGAAGCTCCGCTGGTATCAGCCTTGCCTGAATAGGAAAAATCATATTCGACAGAACTTGATTGCCCCGACTTCGTTAGTTCGCCATCAACAGTGGGGGGAGGCAACTCTGTTTTAAAGTCGTCAGTCGACTTGTCTTCATTCGAAGAGGTCATTAGATCTATCCTGTAGTGGGACAATCCGAAAGCGTTAGAAAGACTCACTGGAACGGAGATTGTGAATTGTAAAGCAAAACGAGCGATCTATGTTCAGCGACTTCTCGCTCGGTGATTTGCGGACTTGGGGGAGGTTGGCTGGCGTGCGGTGCCGTAACTGCGCCCCAAAGCGGGCTTGTTACGGCCTACACGGGGGCAGGCTTTTTGCGGACTACGAGTCTTCGGAGCGAGGGTCGAAGGAACAGTTTTGGACAGAGTATTCTTCAAGGAGCACTTCAAAGTAATCGTTCTCGATGATGCGTTGCCATAAGGCCTGATGCTTGTCGCGAATCACGATCCAACGCCGACGCTTAAATGGACGGACTTTTGCAATCTCCTGGACAATTTCTAAGAATTGGCGAAACCCCTCATCCTCAATGTCCTGCAACGATTCCATCGTCTTGATGTTGCGGTCCGAGATATTCGATTGGTTGAGAAAATCGTATAAGGTTTCTTCACCATTCCATAATCGGAGTCGTTTGATGTTTTCCGCCTTGGGTCTCTTTTCGCACTCACGACAGATACCTTGCCCTCGGTACGGTTTACCGCCGCAGTATTTACAGAATCGAACACGGCTCATTACTCTTGGCTCCAAGCTTTCTCTGCTAAAGAGTGAATATGGCTGAGAATGGTTTGTAGCTGATCATGGAGCGAGTCGGATTGCTCTTTGGTGATTACGCCCTCACCTCGCAAACCAAACACAGCACCTCGCGCGAATCCATGGCCGTTGAGGGCGCGTTTAAGCTGCGAGATCGACAAAGCACGATCCATACGATCCTCCATCGTTTCGACTTTCGCAACATCATCGATGGTGCCTCGATAGTGAATGGTTATTCCCATAGCTGGACTCCTGAAATCGAATACCTCGACCGGTAAAGCTAAAACGGCAAATTTAACGACGTGTGATGATAACGTAGATGCTCATCAAGACCGGTGGCAAGAAAATGGGGGCAAGAAAATGAAGAGACACAACATGTTCTTGCCCCTATTTTCTTGCCATTATCTTCTTGCCATTATCTTCTTGCCATTATCTTCTTGCCATTATTTTGCCGATAGCCGTGCGCAACATAAGATACCAAATTTGTGGAGCATGTCCCAGTGATGGCTGCCTGACTCGCGCGATCGGGGCCGGGTTAGAACGGTCAACGCGGCCGCTGGGACCGCGGTTAAACGAAAATGGTCGCGATGCTGAACTTGTAGCGTGGATGGAACGACTGAGACTAAGTATACAGCCGCTAGTGGGATGGGTGGCCGAAACTATCGCCACTGATTTGCCTGGTCACAGGGGTCGGGTCGTGATAGTCGAGCGTACTGGTCATGGGATCGATAATCTCTGATCTCATCGAATAGCCGGAACGATCGCCAAACTGCGGACGAGAATTCATGAACTCCTCAATCGAGTCGAAATTTTTTTGATCCAAGAATCGTTGGATGCCAGCGATGATGTCTTGGATTGCATCAGGACCTTGTCGATAAAGCTCCGAGACGACCATTCCCACTTCTGCACCACAGATCATGGCTTTTATCATGTCGACACCCGTCCTAATTCCGCCACTGGCTGCGACAGAGGTGTGCAAGCCCGAGCTGTTTGTCTCGATCAAACCTTGCAAGGTCCGCGCAAACGAGTTCACCGGCGACAGCTCCCAGCCAATGGTCCAGTGCATCTTGTTGAGATCTACGTCCCAATGTGGACGATGCGCAAAGAGAACGAGCCCATTAACTCCTTCGCTTTGGAGTCTCATCGCGACAGACGCGGGGTTCGTGAAACGAGAGTTCATCTTGAAAGCGATCGGAATGGTCAATTTCTTTCGAATACATGCAACCCATTCTAGCATCCGAGCTTCAATCCGATCGCTCGATTCGTTGGGATCGCAGCGACCAATTTGCCAGTTTAGTTCCAACCCATCGGCTCCACTATCTTGAATTTTGCGAGCGAAGTCGAGCCATGGGCCGATCGATGCGCCATGAATACTGGCGATGAGCGGGATTGAGGAATCCGCTTTGATTGTGGTAATCGTCTTCAGATACTCTACAGGTCCACCGTTATAATTGTCGAGTTGTAAAGAATACTCGTTCGGTTCCATTCCAGCATTTAACTTCGATTTTTGCTGCAACTGATAGACGAGCTGTTCTTGCAAGATCGACGGCAAGACGATGGCGCCAATGCCAGCAGATTCAAGTTGCCTTATCGATTCAAAAACAATATTGCGAGGACACGAGCCCGCAATAACGGGTGAGGCTAGTTCAATTCCCATGAAAGATGTTTTCAAACGTGAGGCTAGTTCAATTCCCATGAAAGATGTTTTCAAACTAGCCTTCACGTTATGCTTTCCTTCAACATGCGTCCGAGAGTCGATATCAGTGGCCATGAGTTCTCTTTCCTCTCAACCGCAATGCAACATTGACACTTTGAAGGGTTGGATCTAAAGACCACATTTTTGTATCGATCCTGTGGCAAGAATTTTATGCTGACTCTATCACCAGCTCGAACGGTAAGCTTGCGAGTTTGGGAATGGAGCTTGCCATCCGATCCCATCAAATCTGCTCGCACGTTAAACTCGTACGATTTTCCTGGCGTCAAGTTTGAGCTGACGAATTGACGGACGGATCCGGAGTTCGTGGTTGGTTTATCGTTCATATAAAGCTGAGTATCTGCGTCCAATTCGACCGTAAAGCGAATCGTTGTGTCATTCGCAGTTCGCACGTTGGCTAACGAGCTTGCGCTAGGTCGAGTTCTAGCAATCGTCGCGTAGTGTTGATTGTTCGGCGATGAAGCAGCAGCATAAGGATTCAGCGTCGCATAACTGGTGCGGACTCCATTGCCAGATGAGCCGTAGCCGCCAGACGAACCGTAACCACCGTGGGAACCGTAGCCACCAGACGAGCCGTATCCACCGTGGGAACCGTAGCCTCCATGGGAACCGTAGCCTCCATGGGAACCATGTCCGACGGAATGGCGTGATTCACGTCGCATAGCATGGTGATTATGAATACGACCGAACAGACGCCTTGTCGATTGTTCGCCTCCTGAGGACCCGCCTGCAAATCCGCCTCCGGAGCTACCGTAGCCCAGTGAACCATAACCCTGTGAGCTGTATGCATGACCACTGCACCCGTAAACCGCATCGCTCCGTCCGTGGTGTGCCCACTGAGCCGTGGCAGTGTTGGCGGTAAAGGTTGTCATGACACCAATCACCATGGCGATTCTGCCTAGGATGGATCCATTTTTCTGAAACTTCATTTTTCATCTTCCTAACAATTGGCTTGGTCATTGCGTCGAATCTTCGGTTGAATACCAGACCGATGACAGCAACTATTAAAACCGCTTTGAAAGCGAACTCCATCGGGAAGCAAGCCAATCTTGGCATGGCGGCTTCAACCAAACGTCATGGCAAAATCCACTAGACGAACATCAGAAATAAACCGATGTCACAGCGACGGATGTATCGCAACAATGCGACACTAAACGGTTCACACATCGTTAGTATCACAGGAAGTTAACTATGGCAGCACCTCGCTTCATTCCGAACCGGTTCTTGCCGATTCGTAGGAAGAGGATTCTATGAAACTAAGCCTTTACCTGATAAGGCATGGCGAAACGGATTGGTCGCTGTCGGGCCAACACACAGGTCGAGCTGACATTCCGTTGACGAAAAACGGTGAGAATGAAGCTCGTATCGTGGGCAACCGAATTCGCGAGGTACCATTCGCGCACGTTTTTTGCAGCCCTTTGATTCGTGCCAAGCAAACTTGTGAATTGGCCGGGTTAGCGAACTCGATGCAGATCGATGCGGATCTGGCTGAGTGGGACAACGGTGATGATACAGGTAAAACCGGAGCGGAGATAATCAAACTACGTCCGAGTTGGAACCTTTTTCGGGATGGCTGCCCCAACGGCGAGATGCCGGCACAAGTGCAAGCGAGGGCCGATCGGCTCGTGAATCGATTTAACCAATTGGAAGGCAACATCGCGTTGTTTTCACACAGCCATCTAGGTCGTGCACTTGCAGCCCGATGGATTGGGATCGATATCGAATTCGGTGAATGTTTCTTGCTCGATACCACTTCCGTCAGCATCCTAACCAGTGATGGCCTAGACACCCGCGGGCGGGCAATCAAGCTATGGAACTCGACTTTGCAGAACTCATTGCCCATTCCAATCCCAATTGATAGTCAATCGGCCTCAGCTATCAAGGAGCGGGCGATCCAGGGGTGGGAAAACGAAGGTGGGGAAGTTTTAAGCAATCTGTCCACAGTCGACATCAACCAACTTCAGGAAGCGAGCGACGCGGCCAGATCGATCGCAGATGACTGAAGCCCCGTAGTCATTGCGGCTGGCGACTGTTACAAAGTAGTTAACGCCGACTTAAGTGACACGTTAGGAGTTGCGTCGTGAATGCCGAAAGAACTTGGTTGACCTTGCTAAATGGTGCCACAAACTATGGCGAACTGCAAAACGCGTTTGAGCACATGATTGTTGATGCGCAGGCGACGGGTAACAGTGAAGCGATGATCGCCAGTATTGATGAAGCGATCCGTCGTATCGAACAGGAAAGAGCTCGCGACCAAGCAGAGCTTGATGGATTCGAGTCGGATTACGAGTCCTTTAAGCAAGAACAGTCTGGCGTCATTGGTTGGTTTAAACGAAAGATGCCATTCACGGAAACGCGTAAAAAAGAACTCGGGCACCGCGATACTCTAAGCGACCAACAGGCGGAAGTCCTGGCTGACAATTTCGTTATCGCTCGGGCCCAAATGCTGAAGGAGCGAATTGCTCCGCCCAAGCTTCGAAAGATGGGAGCTAAGCCCAACCACTGGCGAGAAGCGTTTTTGGGCCATGAATCCCATGAGTCGATCAGCGATTACGGTCGTGTTATTCTGGACCTCGGAAACGAACTGCAAAACACGAATGCGTTTCTGAAGTCTCTGCAGTCTGATATCGAATCCTTCGCGTCAGCTCGATTTAGCACTAGCGACGACCAAAAGAGAAGTCAAGAAGATTTGAAGGCCGCAAAAGAAGAGTTGAAGCTCCTTTTCGATGAATCGCAGGAGAAACAATCCCTTAGGGCCGCTGCCTTAGTCCATTTAAAAGACTTGTTAATTCAGGATCTCTCCGAAAAAGACAGCGGCTTCAAACAAGCGAACGACTTGCTTCTGAAATTGAGAAATCTACAGACATTGCACCCTCGCTTGGCAAAGCTTCTTGCTGATCGCTTGGCTATTACTAAGACGATTGTCTCTAAAATGCTCGAAAGAGATAAACTCCCGGAGCAAGCTGCCAAGTTAGAGCAATCGATTCGAACGCTGAAGCGCGATTATGAGGATGCCGAGCAAAAGAGATTGCAGTCAGCTAGAGACCTGGATGGACCGAACCAGCTCTATCAATCTGCTTTGTCGGAATGGCAACGTGCCGACTCGGCCTTGAAAGCAACCAAATCCCTGTACGACGCATACGTTGCAGAACAAGCGAAGCAGAATGCCTCGAACGCTGCCGAGGTGGCATCGGACGGAGACTTTGGCGTCTCCGCTTCATCGAGCGTGGTTGCTGAGTATCGTCGATTAGAGGAAAACGCGGCTCAAGCGAAAAGAGAGCTCGATAGTAGAACACCAGTCTTTGAGCAGGCAAAGAGAAGTAGTGATCTCGCAACAAAGGAAGTCAAAGAGATTCAGAGTAAACTCGATACCCAAGCGGTCGAGCTCAAAAATCTAACTGATAAAGAATCTCAACTCCAGCAATGGATTCAACGAGAGGAGCGGAACCTAGACTCGGCGAGCCAAGAATCTCAGGACGCTGGCCAGGCTTTCTTAAGAGCAATGATTGAGCTCCCACGTTTTGAAAAATCACATCCCGTCGTCAGAACGATCCAAGAAATTCTCGAGGACCTACATAGAACTGGCGGCACTAGACCGCCAACACTATTTGATCACATTTCGCTTCCGTTCCAGAACAAATCCTTTTCTTCGTCCAGTGATTCCAACCAAGCAAGAGCCGGATCGAAAATTACTGATGATAGGGAACGACAATCTGAAAGTTTGGAGTCAGCGATAAGAGAGATCGATAAGTTAATCGAGGAGTGTAAGCAAGAGTCCGCCAGATTGGCCAAGTCACGTAAAGAGACACTTCAGCGACGCGGCCAGATGTTGCTCGACCAACGAGTACTTAACGAACTGGATTTCGATGAAGTCCAATAGGTGCAAAGTCGAGTAAGTTGGTTGGCGTTCGAAACGCTTGGGAGTGCTTATGAACTGCTAAGTATTGCTCGCGAGTCGTTCGACGAGTCGATCAAGCTTCCT
>JALOQS010000080.1 GCA_025459355.1 Pirellula sp. | reverse complement strand
TTTCGGTTCTACTTGCTCAAGCAATTTTTCAGCCTCTGCTTCAGCTTCCGCTCTAGCTTGCTCGAGTTCTTCTTGCGATTCAAATGGGAGCCATGGGCTACCGCCGGGCGAGATATGCTTCTCTCGCTTCTTGTGCATCGACGCAATCATCTTGGAGAGCTTGAGGTACTCGGTCTCAAACCATTGGAGCTTGGTTTTGAGCTGCTCGTTCTCTTTTTGCAGCAGTTCAACTGCTGAAAGTGAAGCGGAAGAATGAAGATTGGTAGAGGTTGCGTCTTGCATGCTGGATAGTACGTAAGAACCAACAATTGGGCTCATGAAAATAGCGAAAAATGCGAGAAGAAGTATAACGATTTTTTGAGTAAGCATCACGTTGCAGAACTCCTCGAAACATTGGGTTGAACGTCAAAGCGTTTACGCCGTTTGATATTCGATACGTCGATACCGGTAAGCAACATGGAGAGCTGTGCATGGTCGATGATAAGACTCTTAGATTTCTCGTCGACGAGCGGTCTTTGGATACTTCCCGACTCCAGACGCTTCATGAAAATCGCAAGCCCATCTCGATCCCACCAGATGATTTTCAATCGATCGCGACGACGATTGATGAACATGAAGTAATCGCCCTGACGAATATCGCGCGCGAACTCTGATTGGACGATCGCATGCAAGCCGTCATAGGAACGCCTCATATCGACGGCCTGCATATAGAGATAAACTCGTGCGGTAGAAGCAACAGCCAGCATCGCAATCTCTCTCAATCACGAACGACTAGTTGCTTAAAACCGGATTCCTGATGTTGGGTGGCCCATGCAAGCACGTTGTTGATCGCTTCGAGCGAACGGGATTGAAATTCGATCTTGATTCCACGAGCTTCGATAAGGAATCGGACGCCGCTGGCGTCGGCAGCAAGGGTTCGGTTCAAAGTGACGCTAGGTGTTGGGGATAACACAATCGTTTCAAGCTTCTTTCGCCAATAGTTGAAGACTTGAAGATTGATCTTCTCGTTGCGGCAGAGCTGGGAGATGCTGAGACCTGATCGTCGAAAGCGATCAAGGCGAGAGGCCCATAATTGAGCTTTGGCGGTGTCGTTTGTCATGTTCGGTGCACCGTCGGTTAGACTGGTCGGCCACCATGGCCGCCCTTACCGAACACTACAACCAAATTCAAGACCGCGCCGGAGATGAATCGACTGGTTCTGGTGTACGCTTACGGACGCTCTACAAGCTGATAGGTTTGCCGGCGATCGATGTTGGAATCCTATGCCGTTGCCAAAGAGTATGTTGATTGAGTTGAACTTGGATGTTTAGCAAACGGGAAAATGGGCACTCTTGCCCGTTTAATGGCGTTTGAAAAATAAGCATTAGCCGCAGGGGCTCTGTCCCACGGTTATCAGCTGCCGACCGGACGCAATCGCGTTACCGCCCACTAAAGCAACATCCCCATTAGCAACGGAATAGTAACCAACACATCATTCGCCATGCAGTCGACCAACCCGGTCGGCTGCTTTTTTTAGCTATCAGAGATCTGATCTCTCGCACCTATTGGCATCACACCGGATTTCCGCAGTCATGTAATCTCTGATCCATTCGGCAATCTTCGCAGGAATTAAACCATAAGAATTATTTTGTTCTAAGCAAACAATATTCGGCGAACTAGTTACTTGGTCACGTTCCCATAAACCGGTAGTCTATAAAGCTTGATAGATAGCGGTTTAAGGTCCCAACCAACCACTTAAGAGCTGGTTAACGGTTATCTAAAAAGAGGAGCCAAAAAAACGTTAGATTCAGAAGGAGTGCTCCTATTCCTCACCAAAGCGAATTTCCTCCAATTGCCAGCTTTACAAGTCTCTCATATGGTTGGGGTAAAAGAACCTACGGTATCCAGAAATGGACGACCATTATCAGCAATCGAGCTTCTTGATTTGAAAAAGCGGATGCTGTAATTCTTAAAAACCCCAGTTCTTTGACTGCATTTATGGTCATTGCGAACTCGATGCTTGCTGTTAACATGTGGTCCCCATGTGAAAAACAATGCCGGCCATTTCGATGGTGGGGGTAGTTGCTCAATCGACTGCGATGCCCGCCATGGGCCAAAAGACTGCGTCTGCAAGAATTCTTGTTCCATATTCTCGGGCTTTCTTGGCCTTGCCCGATTGTGTGTTCGGGTCCGCAACGACAAGCAGGTCGAGTTTCTTAGTGACGCCGCTCGCAATCGTTAGCCCTGCTTTCTCCGCTAAGGTTTCCGCGATATCGCGGGATATTGGTTGACCTCTTAAGGTCGCATCCAATTGCCCCGTAAAACAAACTGATTTACCTCGTAGATCCGTGCCTTTGCTGCTCGAAGTCGTCACAAGCTTTGCCGCCGACAGTTGGTTCGCTGCAGATTCGAGAATGACATCTAAGGATTCTTGATCACGCCCAAGGAGCCTTGCCACTAAGTGCAGATCGCGTCTCTCGGTGTCCGATACAAAACCATCAGCTAGCGCAGCAACAGCTAATTTCTGAAGATAATTCGTGTGAGCGGCAGCCAGTTGAGCATTAGACAGCCCCCAATTGCTGATGGCGTCCACAAGTACGTTTTCTTCATCCTGGTCGATGACACGATCCTCAAGGATTCGATCGATTAAAACCATGTAGGCTAACACATTTGCATCCACCGCGTCCACATCGTGACGAATGCGAGAGCCAATCCGCTGAAGAAAGCGGGGCGGTTCTGCCTGAAGTTTCGCAGCGTGAGATCTAGTAAAGCATGGCGTTCTCAGTGGAGTAATGCTCGGCCACGTAATATTCGAAATTCTGTAAGTGTCCGTCAGCGCTGAGTCTTCGGACAAAAGCGAAGCAACGATTCGAGCCGTTAGCTGTGCATCAAATAAAGCCCGGTGTGGTAAACCATCGATTGCGATTCCCAAGTCACGGCAGCACGACTCAAGACTTGATCGCCCTTGCAGCCTACATGTGCAGAGAGTTGGGGTTTCGGGCAGAATAACCCCGAGCCGATCATACTCTTTAATAAGAAAATTTCGATCGAACGAAACATTGTGTCCCGCAACTATTGAGCAGCCGGTGAGGATCTCCAGTACGTCACCGGCGACGTCTGCGAAGGAAGGCGCCTTGAGAACTTCTTCGGATGAAATTCTGTGAATCCCAGACGGACCTATGTCCCGAAGAGGATTCACAAGCGTCTCGTACTCGAGCTCAATCGAGCCGGCGGTATCCATAACCACGATACCAATCTCAACAATCCTGTCGTGCCTCCAAGGGGAAAGTCCGGTTGTCTCAACGTCAATTACCGCAATCCGATCTAGGTTCATTTCTTTGCTCTTTTAACTTGGTTATATATAACTTTTAGTATTTATGCATCCAACACTTGATCCCCTATGGACAAGGTCTCCGTTCCACAAACGAGGCTGTGACTTATCAGTGGTAAAGCCTTCGATTGCTATCGCAATACTCCTCAATCGTAGAGCGACCAAATAGGATCATATTTGGCTAAGCAACGTTCTTCTGCATCTAAATCATTTCCAGAATCTCAATCGCCCTTCTAAAGTTCATTACGTTCGAGATAAAGCTGTTCTCAACTATATCATTCGGCAGGAATTCATCGTACTTTCGAAAGGCATGGTTGCTCGCATGTTCGGCGATGTTATGCGGCGTTGGTTCGTACTTGACTAAGTCTCTTAGTCTCGCTCTGACGTCGGCAAAACCATTTTTAAATTCGATTGCTATTCCGTCACGGTTTGTGCATGCTAGACCAATGGATCTAGCCAAAAGCCCGATAGTAATCATGGTCCTCGTTCCACACCAAGGAAAAAGGAGACAAGTCTGCGGTGTCAGCTCAATCCAACTTCGTGTTCCAAGATTTGCTTCCGTCGCCGCTGCTCGCGCTTCACAAAGCCAGATGGCCGCTCCATTACTCAGGTATGCATAACTTTTATCCGACAAAAGTACCTGACGCATCTTCTCGAAAACTTTGTCGTCGATGAATCCACCAGATGGATTGAACTTTGCAGCCTTCCTTCCCTTTGCAGGTGTGACCTCAATAGTGCTAGTTCGATCATCAACATGTACAACCTGCCATCTACGTCCAGCCAGAAGTATGTGGTCAGATTCTTGCGGCGGCATTAATCCAGAAATACTACCGACATGCTTCCCGCCATGGACCACTTTTAGCTCCTTGGCTGACATGAAGGCGCTGTAAAACTCGAAAGACTTAACGATTTGCTCACCTTTCAGCCCCAGGATGAGGTCGCCTTCATCCATTTGCTGCACGATTCCGTGATCATGAAGACTGCGCAGGATTGAAGCAAACTGCGACTTTGTGAAGTCCGCAAAGGTTCCGCTTTCAACCAATCTCGAATAGATAGCTGAAGCTCTGATCCCGCCAGTTTCTGCCAGTACACTCATTATTTGCTGTACGAATGTGCTCGGGTCGAACGGGGCGATTTCCGGGGGTTCGAGCCACTTTTCGAGCATCAACTCCACAAGTGCAATTGCCTGGATCAGCTCGATATGCAGCCGATCAATAAGCTCGGCATCTTTCTTCGGACCGGGTAATTCAGTAATAAAGATTCGGATTTCGGAACCGCGATCCCCGCGTCTACCGCTACGCCCTAGCCGCTGAATCAGTGAGTTTACTGACCAGGGAGCACCAAGCTGTCCAACAATCTGCACGTCTCCGATGTCAATGCCGAGCTCCAAACTTGACGAGCATAGCGTGGTGAATGGGATTTCCCCTCGCATCAGATCTTCCGTCTCTTCACGAACATGCTTACTGACAGAACCGTGATGAACTAAATATGACCTTGGAAGACCATCCGCCTCGTTGCGATGATTGAGTGCATCGGCAAACCATTCAACATTATTGCGGCTGTTTGCAAAGATGAGTCCATGCCGGCCGTTAAAGCACACTTGCAGGTCGGAAAGAACCTCTGCAAACTCAACTTCAAGATCCGTGGCTTGGTCTTGGTTACCGTCGGCTGCCGTGCTCTTGCGCAAGTGCTCATTCGGATAACCATAGATCTTTAATCGGACTGTTCTCGAAGCAGCTTTGTCTTCAATGATCAGAACCGAATCTGGAGACTTTGGTCGCAGCCACTCAGCATACTTCTTTGGCCAATCGCCTAACGTAGCAGAAAGCGCCACGATCCTATAGCTGTGCTTGATTCGCTGTTCTAACCGCTTGAGCAAGCTTTTCATATGTGTGCCACGCTCGCGTCCAACAAACGCGTGCAACTCGTCGATAACGACGAACTCCAAATTAGCAAACATTCGCTCCAACGCAGAGGTTCGATTGATAAACAACGATTCCAACGACTCTGGAGTCAGCAGTAGAACCCCTCCAGGGTTTTTGACTAATTTTGCTTTCTTGTCCTGCCCGACATCTCCATGCCATCGATGGACCGGAATCTCGGCGTACTCACTAAGGTCGTCAAGTCGGCGAAACTGATCGTTGATGAGCGCCTTCAATGGGCTAATGCAGAGTGCTTGAATAGAGTTTCTGCGATTGGAATCGATGTGAGAGATGATCGGCAAAAATGCCGCTTCTGTTTTCCCAGATGCCGTTGCTGCGGAAACAATGATATCGTCTTCGGTTTGTAAGATCGCACGGATCGATTCAGACTGAATGGGACGCAGTTCGGTCCAGTTCATTCGCCATAGGCAATGTTGTATAGACTGCGATAGCAATTCGAATGCGGGTGTTGTCATTACAGTTTGAATTCGGCTAGATTCTCGTCATCGACTTCGGTGAAGCTCTCCGCCGGGTCCCGCTCGGCCTTGGCTGGAACGACATCGGGCGTTAGAATTTCTTGCCAGCTCTTTCCAGGATTCTGCTCGAGTATGCGAAGAAGACCGATAAATGACTTTATGGTCTCGCTTGGTGTTTGAAAGTAGGATGCACCCATGCGATTATGGCAGTAAGTAAGGTAGGTCGAGATGCCATCGTCGGAAATAAACCGTGTTTCGGAGCCGTTACCAGCATGTACGCGTCTCAGATTGCTTAACAAGACAAAGCAATCTTCAGCGGTTAAATTCTCGAGCCGTATCACAGGGAATGAAAGATCTCGAAGTCCATCTCGTGCAAATTGGTTTCCAGAAATGCGTCTTGCTAGAGCCTCATAGCTACAAAGGCCACGCCGTCGATCATCAATGCAATCCGGCGTGCCGGCAAAAAGGAAACCAAGCCCCTCGGCTCTTCCTCCCATGCAGTCATTGATGATCCTAAGAATCGCCTCATAGTTGTTGTTACGAGCAGCCGTATTCGCCAATCTATGCGAAAGCACGACAAGCTCGTCAATACTCACCATCAAACCGGCGTAACCAGCGATTCGGCAGAATCCGGCAAAGAGCTTGATGCAGTCGTACCAAGATTCGTCGTCAATTATAGTGCGAACACCTAGCTCGCTACGGGCCTCGGTCTTAGTGGTGTATTCCGCTCGCAACCATCTCAACGCGGAATCTTGAAGTGTCTGGTTGTGGGATATGAATCCTTCGTAGTATCGAGTTAGCACGTGATTGAAATCGTAACCTGCTACATACTCCTGGAGTGGGCGAAGACTAATCCCAAACGCCTTCTTTACCGATTCGTCATCACCTCCCTCGCTGCGGACAGAGTGGTCAATGTCGCTCGCCCATCGCTCAATGAGATTCGATAGTGCCCCTCCCTCAGGCTTGGATCTCGTCGCCAGATTTCTCATTAACTCGGTATAGATCGCTCGCCCTTTACCTCCGGAGCCGTGAAGCCTTCGGTCAGTGGTAATGTCTGCCTCTAGAACAACGAATTTTCGTTGTAATGCAACATTTTTTAGAAGGTGTAAGAAGAACGTCTTGCCGCTACCATAGCGACCGACAATGAACCGCACAAACGTTCCCCCACGCTCAACTTGATCCAAGTCCTGAATCATCGCGTTGACTTCTTCCAACCTACCAACCTGGATATGGTGTAGACCAATAGCGGGAACAACGCCCGACGATAGAGACCGTAAGACTGATTCGCGTTCGCGGGGCGATATTCGTGACATCTTTTATCTTCTCTCAAGTAATGTTAGGTGAATAATCAGGTCGGTATCCGCTTCCTCAATCAGCCAATCACCGAATGCATCCGTCGACCAATCGTTGATGGTTTCCAGTGCTGCTGAGAACATCAGTCCTTCCGACCGGGCAAGCTCTTGTGCCTCTCGTATATTCCATCGATTTTGCGTTACCAACTTAGAGCAAAACGCCTGGTATCGAGTTGGGACTGTTGCGAATCTGCTGTCCAAGCATGGATCAACCATAGGTGAGTTTTGGACTGTGGCAATGTCTGCTTCTGCAGCGACGAACTCTTCCACTGATTCGTCTGCTGGGTCAATATTTTGCTCAACCAGCAACTCATCCGAATCGTCGAATGACTTAGTGATTACATCATGCAGTAGATCTTGCACGTGCCGAGTCTCTTCGCGAATTCGACGGATTCTATCAAAATCTAGCACCGGGGCCTCAGCAACAGCCTGATCAATCGATGACGTCGAGGCCCTTTGTAGCTCTTCCTTCGCTGGCTCATACGGAACCAATAGTTCTGCGAGCATATCGAGAGGGAGCGATAGTTTTTGAAATGCGGCCTGCAGAATGTTCTTTTCCTTGTTAGTAACGACCTTATCTGCAGCCGCGACAGAGACGAGATAACTTCCAATCGCCTTCCGTTGGTTCTTTGATAGTGCAGTTAGAAATGTTTGCGGAACAGTACTTAGTTTTGGACCTTTGGCGATCATCAGATGCCGTTGCGCGGACAACCTCTTTGAAAGTTCTGGAGCTAGATCCAGTTCTGCCTCGATGTGGTTTTCGATCGCTTCCAATTCTCGCTCATCAACCTCGTTGTCGGAAACCGCCACAGACAATCCAAGTTCTAATAAAAATGCAGCCGTACGAAACTTCTCGATCGATCGGTCGTCACGTAGAGCCATCTCGCAATTAAAGATCGCTATAGGCTCGTTCCAACGAAAATTCTTTCCGCTAATTCTGCAATCTGGCTCAATGGCGAACCCAAGAGCATCTGCGGTATTCAGGATGCTCAATGTCTGTGTTTTCGTGAGCGAAGTACGCTCCTTGATCCCCTTGATTCGAGCGAGCTCATTTACGCTCACCAGGGCCCATCCATTTTCGTCGGTAACCCTCGAGATCAATCGATACCAGTGCTCAAGCTCTGGATGATCTCCCTCTCGCAATTCAATTGGTAACGCCTCATAGGTATCACTGGTATTTTCACTTGTGGCTTTGCGACTGGCTCGATCAAAAGCCTTGAGCTGCTCGATACAATCGTTCCAAATCTGTACAAGTTTGGAGCATGGAGCCCGTCGAGGCTCCAATGTAGGCATCATCTGGCCAGCAACTTTGATCATCTGCTGCGGCGCGGATAGTAATGTACTGCTTGCCGGATGATAGCTAATAGCCTTGTTACGAGTTGTTGACGGAAACGGCACTCCTTCTGGGAATGTATCTTGTACTTTGCGGATGAACAGCTCTTTGAATTTGTCGGAGTGGCGAACACAAACTATGCTCTTCATTGCACGCTGATCTTGCTCGGCCCATGCGTAACACGCTTGGCCATCGAGGATTCCGAGTGTTCTGGAACGATAGGCAAGATACAATTCCAGTGAACCATCGCGCCAGCGGTTCGTTACGTTAATCGCGTCTTCGATCACGTCGGCCGGCATGCCGCCGCATTCGATACTTAAGTAGATTGTTAGCCAGAGGAGTCGAGTTGCGTAACCAGCAAACGAATTGGATTTCCCAAACATAGGTAGCAATCGGATCAGTTCTCTGGCCACAGCTTCGTGATCTTGCCCATCAACAACGATCCGGCGTTCCAATCCGTAAAAGAAAATAAAAACGTAGCCAAGCTCGGCTACCTGCTGAGTCCTTCCTCCATATAGCCATTGTAGATAAGCAGCTCGCTGTCCTGGACTGCAGTTGTGGTAACTTGGCCAGTATCCAAGCCGCTCCGAAGTATCGCTCTGCTTTGCAACGACTAAACCCAACTCTATCAGTGAAGCATCACGTATGTGATCAAATTTACCACCGGTGGCATACACCAATGGACTCGCAAGCGATCCGTAGCCGAGATTTACAACAGTGCCAGGACCAAAAAACTGAACGTCGCTCCTGCGCAGTCGTTGATCGTTGACTGTCGTATTCTCAGCTGATGGTAGTAGGGAGCCAATAAATTTCTTAAATCCCGCAAACGTAATTCTCTCGCCCGGTTTTTCAGCGGCCGCCGATTGCTGAATAACCACTGGCTCCTCGGGCTCTCCTTTGGGCGACACACATTCTTCTGTGATCACATCTGGGATCGGCGTGGGGTTCGGTACCGATGGAAACAGCCCCTTAACCTTTGACGCCTTGAACCATCGCTCGTTCCCTTCCAAACACAACTCGTGCTCCGGCTTTAGCTGTCCACTGCGTGCAAGCTGCTTCAGTTGCTTGTCGGAGACGCCGTTAAATTGTTTCGATGCTGTCTTAATCCGCCACAATCGCTCGGGGATCGGAGAAACGGCCTTGCGAGGAGCAAACAATCCAGTTACACGACTGGCGGGGACCCAAGGGTCGGCGGGCGATTGCCGAACAAGATGTTCGGGGTGTATTTTCTTCTCGTTAGCGAGAGCTCGCAACCTAGCGGAGTCGAACGGTCCGTATTCACGGCCGTTTATTTGGCAGTACCAAACTTTGCTCATGGGCGTTTTGCTCATATCTGGGATACGACAATTCTGTACTATTCTCGATTGTTCTTGCCCCATCCTCCATTGTCAACATTATGTGTCCCAAAGGCCATGATAAACTGCGACCCAATGATTCGCAGTTCGATATCATCTTCGATCAATCAAGGCTCCGCACAAATGGGATGCTACCAGCCCGCCTTATGGCCAACGAAGGCCATCGATTTCCAGCTAGTTCACCTCTGCTGATGAAGTAGTTTGGTTCAGTGCAGCGTATGGTTCGTCGTGTTAACTAGTTACCAATAAAATTTCCTCTCTGCATTGTGCCGTTGTTTAGCCACTCATCGCGGAGCGACGCTCGCGCATCGCTTTGGAAAAGCAGCGAGTCTCGCTGTGCGTCAAAATTCCTCCCGTTTTGCGAGGTTTTTATTTTTCGATTTTTCATGTTAGCCCTGTTGATTGTTGCAACCGCTGGCTGTAACTTTTTTAGGAGTTGAGCAGCGAGTCACGTTGCTCCCAAAGCTGCTTGGTCAACGGACGACTCTGCAAGATTCTTCCGACGCCCAAACGTCCCACTCATCTTACGGGAGTCCGAACCTTGTCAAGAAAAAGCAGGCTCTTTGCGCCCGCCCGTCGATTTGGTCGCAGTTACGTTCCGGCTATTGTTGCCTTCACTCTGTTGGCTGTATTCCTCGCTGTGATTGTGTTCCGGCCTAGCGAAAAATCTGCTCGCGCACCGAAGCCGAAATCTGATACCTCGAATGATTCCCAATCACAATTAAAACCTTCGATTCCTGAGGGCTGGGTTTCTGTGGGAGGAGTCTATCGACCATCGAGCGATGTGGCCACCAATCAGAAACAGGCAGAGGGAGAAAGCACAATTGCTTACAAGATGATTCAGGGGTATTCGCCTGATATCGATCCGAATACAAACGCTCAAACGCAAGTGGTTGCCGCATCGCTCAAGACGCGTGAAAACCCAGAACGATTTAGTTCGTTCATCGTACCTAAGAGTTTCGATGCCGATGCGTTCAAGGCCGATCCCAAAGGTTATGCAGAATCGTATGCAGCCATTGTGGAGCCGGGGCGAGTATTCGCATCGGCACAGCCAGGCGAAGGTATCTCATCAATCAGCACGAACTCGTCACGCTTGCACCGTGTCAAGCAGGGGGAAAGTGTTACGTTAACCGCCAAAGCGATACCATACGCACCAGTCTCGTTTTGGACCGAGAATCTTGGCAGCTTTGAGAACAAATTAACTGCGATCACTGTCGTCGCTGATGAAAACGGTGACGCGTCAACCACGTTCCTTGCTTCTGGGGGAACGATTCATGAAGTCAATGTTTTGGCATCTAGCCCCGTTACGAGCGGCCAACTTCGGTTCATCGTATCGGTTCGTATCCCAGAATAGTTTCTTGCCTCCCGTTATTTGTTTACTTCGTCCGATCCAGCACGTCTTCGCTCGTGGAATTTGCCCCAATGAAATCGACTTTATCTCGAATTTTCTTATTCGGTATTGCTACGTTCTCATGCTCCATTTCCCCCGCTTTTGCGTGGCAATCCCTGGGTGGAGGAGGTCCAGGCATGGGAGGTGGAGGCGGACCTGGCGTTGGTGGAGGAACTGGCAGCACCATTCTGAGCGGAACGGCCCTGCGGAGTTCTCCGACGATTTTTGGAAGTGGAAACACTGCGGGTCCCAATCCATTTTGTGTTATGGATAATGATCCAAGTCATGGGGGGTATATTGCCGGGGAGGGGTATTGTGCGTCGGTCAATCCGTCGTTTGAACCGCCTGTCAGCGATCCACCTCGTCCCAATGGCCCGAACGGTTGCTCAGACTGTGGAGGTGGCGGCCCCACCCCAGGTTCGTGCCCGACTGAAGAGAGTCTGTTAGTGACTAATTATGCAGCTAGGGACGTTAGTCGACTTTGGATCCCCAACAATAGAGCCAACTACAGCAGTCTTTCGCCTGGGCATTACACACAATTCGATAGCCAGTTGTATCTATATTCCGATCCAGAAACGGGCGGGAACACTGTATACTTCTTTAATGTTTTAGCGAAACGTGTGTTTGAATTCGTGGATGGAGCGGAAGGCGATCCACTGGATGGGGTGTATCATGATGTCCGTAACCGACATGCCAGCAGGATCGAATTGCTCAATAGCTCCAACGCTGTGGTTAGCAGCCTAGCTAGCGCAACATCCGCACGAGTGACTCACTGGAATGGAGCAACCGAGCGATTCCAAGTGGTCGACTTGGACCCCTCGTCCACGAGCAGCTTCCTGGCAGGACGACTAACCGAGCGAAAGAATCGCTTGGGCTTAGGTTCAGAGATCACGTACAAGACCTGGACACCAACTCAAATCAACGAGTCCCCTGATAGACAGTTCCAGATTGACACGGTTTCGGATGACTGGGGGAATACCCTCACCTTCACGTATGGGACAGCACAGCAGTCGGGTCGTTGGGCTCTTTCCCAGGTTACACGCCAAGACAATGCTTCCGTTTCGTTTGCGTATTCCGCTGGTGCTCTCGCCTCGGCCACGTTTCCCGGTGGTCTTCAAACCACTTACACTTACGGGCAAGACACCACAGCACAGACAGCCACAATTCGCATCCAAGAAGCGCGAGGACAGGCACGCGACCTAACCTACCATCTGACGAATGATTACGTCACCGTAGGAAACAACGTTATCTCTCAACCAGCAGGTATTCGTCGAATGGTGGAAACGCCAAACGACGTAGTAGAGTGGATGTTGATACCGCACAGCAATCCGGCGGTGGACGAGCGATTTTTATTTACTGGCGGTAATGTGGCCAAAGTCGTGTACGGAGGGTACCGCTTCCAGGAATTTGATCAATGGCAGACGACCTCCGGTCCACAGGCCGTACAAGTATTCGAGGGTGTCACTGGTGTGCTCAACCCACAGGTGCTTGGTCCACCTACCAGCACAACGCTTGCTCAAAAACTCTCGGGGCAAATTCCATCATGGACAGATGAGGCTAATCGGACCAAACAGTACGAATATGACTCTGCGGGCAATCGAACCAAGATTACGTACACGGGAGACAACACGTTTGAGGCCTACAGCTACAACTCTATGTCACAAATCACCAGGCATCGCACACGCGATGGTAAAGTCACCCTCTACACCTACGATTCCCAAGGAAACCAGCTCACCAAAGCCGTAGGATTGGAGCAAGTTAACGGAGTAGACCAACAAACCGCAGACTACGCAGTCTTTACGAAGGAATATTATGGCTCGACGCACGCCAATGCGGGACTTCTCAAAGCGGAGATGACCCCACTCTACAACGCCTCGGCCCCGACACTCCATCGCACCGATTACGAATACGATACCAACAATCGACTCACCAAAGTCATCGGTCCAGCCACGGCTACCGGCCAACCTCGCCCTGAAACCACGTACACCTATGACTCGGCCGGGTTGCTTGTCTCTTCGACCGATCCGCTCGGACAAACCACCACCTATACCTACGATAATGCCAAACGAGTCGTAGCAACAACTTATCCTGATAGCACCACCGAGCAAACACTCTATGGCACAGGCGCTAATGCTGGCCGTGTCATCAAGACCAAAGACCGCATGGGCATGGTCACCACCATGACCTATGACAATAGTGGCTTGCTCACCCAACAAGTCGTCTCGGCCGCCATTGATGCCAACATCTTAGACGGGAATCCGGATGATCAAATCATAACTGATCCCAACAGTAGACGCGTAACGCAATATGCTTACTTGCCCGGTAGCAATTACCTCAAGTCGAGCGTAACGGTAAACGGAGCGAAAACCGATTACACCTACGATTACCACAATCGAGTTCTCGAGGTCAAACAGCACACCTCCAATGGTAAATTCCTGTCTTCCACTAAGACTTACCTCAACAATCAACTTCTGTGCGATGTGGATCCCTACGGTCGCCGCAAATACTACGGCTACCGTGCCAGCGATGGAACGTTAATTCGAACGGTTACCGCAACTCATCCCGGTTACACCCTAGCTGATTTCGCCGCCGTCTGGAGCCTCACCCGCAGCACGGCCGCTAACGCAGCTTACATCATCCACGATGCTATTCGAGACGATGATGGTCACCTCACCCAAATCATCGATGCTCGTGGTACCGAAACCCGCTTCGAATATGACTCCCTGGGTCGAGAAACCAAAAAGACAACAGCCTTTGGCACAGCCTTGGCTGCTGTAACCGAAACGTATTAC
>JALOQS010000336.1 GCA_025459355.1 Pirellula sp. | reverse complement strand
GTGATCATCGCTGGGCTGAACAAGCCTGGATCAACTTTGTAGAAGTCACATTTGTACCCTCGGAACGTCTCCGCAAAAGGGCGACCGTAATCCTTAGAGTGACTACTCGGAACCTTGGCACCGATCGATTCAATCAATCCATCGTCTGAGTTAACCCAAAGGGTAACGTGCGACCCATACAAAATGGCATCGTTGGTGCGGCCGATTCCTTCAACAAAATCCAAGGCAGGAGGTGGCAGCGGGGCAGCACCATGACCATGAACGACTGCATCTAGAGGGAAGCCCAATTCAAACAGCTTGTGCAGACTCGTTTCCACTGACCGAGCGACCACTTGAACGGTACCAGCGATCGATCGCGTCGGAGCAACACACAAGAATACGTTTGCGGGAGCTACTTTGCACTCTTCGGCAACGAGCGTCGCGACTTTGCAATCGGGCAATGTATCGCATTCCAATACGCCAACTGCATATTCGCTTTCATCTACAATCTTCAATGATTCAAGTACCGGCTCTCGACCTCGTTTGGCACGCATCGGTCCGGAGCCCATGGCAAAAAAACCTTCGCATTGGACTGGCCAACCTGCATATTGACTAGCCATACATGCGTTGACAGGATCTTCCGTGTAGACCTGAATAAGAGGCCACGGACCAAGCGAGTTATCAGCGGGATGAACGGTGACTTTAGCTCGATCGGCAAGACAGATCCGTGCAAGATTCTGGCCAGCGAGAATTCCGCCGGTCGTTTGAACGCCAAAGTCGATGACCGTTGCCCCGCAATCTAGAGTATGAGACGCGATCCTCCACGATTGAGCGTGGCCCAATGCGGAACGGCATATCCCAAGCGATTGATCATTTAAGTTTCTGGAGTTAATCTGCGACAACTTGGCACCGAGTTCGGAAGGGTTAGATACAGAGAGATAAAGTTGATTAAGATGACACACTATAGCGATTTTTACGAATAGTCCAGGTGCAAAATGTGCTCGCGGCCCCCTCGCTTGGCCCACACCCCACCGCTTGGCCCACAACAAGTCGCATCTGGCCTACAATGAATCAAACACAACCCTCGACCATGCTAAAAACCACGTTCCATGGACAGCCGTAAACTCGTACACTTGATGATCAAATGCTTGTTAACGCTGCTATGTATTTTAAACTTAGCAGTGGATTGCTACGCCGTGATGTTGCCCGATACTCCGGATTCTAAGCGACGCCCTGAACCTCATCCGTGGTTGGCAACGGCCCCCGGCGAGTACTTGCGATTAATCAATCGCGGAAATGTCCAAATACAAATCGATGACGAGACACTGAACAAGTATGGTAGAGCTGCCTTAACGCGATTTGAAATCAAGCTAGACTACAGGTGCATTTTCCGACCACCCAAAGGCACCAACAAGAACGGCGAGCAAATCACGTCGCTCGACGTTCGCTACACGAAACGGGACTTGAGTCTTCACCACCGCATTATCGTTCCGACATCCTATAAACCAGAGGAACCGTGGCAGGATCGCCTTTTGAAACACGAAATGGATCACGTGGCCATTACGACCGACCCTCGTCTAGCTGAATTGGTCCGGGGTCTGTTCAGCCGTGGATTTACGATCAAAGTTCAACCAAGCGGTGAACGCAACGCAGGCACAGCCAGCTACCAATCGCAAGCGGAACAATTCACATTGGATGTTGTTCGAGAACTAGAGACACTCTTGCAGTATCAGTACGATCAACTTGATCGATCAAGCAAAGATGGTTTGGTCGAGCTAGAGGACAGAGAAGCATTCTTCCAATCTCTTTATGATTATGAAGCATGCCGAAAACATCTTGAGAAGACACTCGCCGATGTCAACCAAGAGCAATGGAGCAAGTGGGTTAAAATCGATTCCAAAACGCTCGCTGCTCATTACTCGCTCAGTCGCTAGCGTCCAACATGGCCCCTTTCACAACATGCTGCACAGGTGAAATGCACAGGTAAACTACACAGAGGGATTACATAGTTGAATTACTGTGCTGTCGAAGAAGAGCCGTTAGGCGACGCACCCACGGGAACGCCAAATGGAAGGGGCCGAGCGGCACAAAGAAATCCTTCTGGAAAGAGCGTATCTTTCAATTTGCGAAATGCACCAAAGCTATCAGGGTAGACCCAAACCGTGACAGTTGTATTCTGATTTTGATGCATGGCCAATTCGGCTCTTAATCGCCCTCCGGTGCTCAACGTTTGCTCTACCGTTTCTTTCAGCAGATCCGGCTCCGGTGTTAGCACAAATCGATCTAGTTCGACCATTCGCCCCATGGCGGTTCGCGCACCATCGCTCATCATCCCAGTCTGGCTTTTCAAGGTATATTTCATCGTAAAGCCACCAATGGGACCAAGCTCGTTCGTGAAGCGATCGCGCTGGGTATTGCGTTCGACGGCACCTCGCGCTTCCCGCTTCAGTGCATCCACCAGTTCGTTCCATGGGATAACCGATACCATATTATTGGTCATCATGACATGGATTTCGTGCCCGAATACGGTCTTTGCCATGGGGGTCGGCAGGTGATGCAATACGATGGGCGGAACTTCGCTGTCGGGTAAATTCCCCTGTTGCCCCATCAAGTCTGCGAGCTGCTTTTCCAACTCACTGAGTTCACGATCGATTTCAAATTGACTTCGTTCTTCTTCTGAAAGCTCACTGACTTGGCTTTCGATCTTGCTTTTCGCGACGGTCACTTGATCGAGCGTCATCATTCGTTCGTTAGATCGATAAGCCAGCTCTAGTTCGTAACGCTGAAGATCGGCCGCTTGTTTTGCAAGATCATCTTCGAGCAACATGACTTTCGCTATCGGTGCCTTCAGTTCATCCCGTTCCGATGCGATTTCTTGATCGACAATTTCTCTTGCCGAGGATTGGCTCCTGGCCCCTACAATCACGACCAGAATAATGATGATACCGATCAAATTCGCGATGGTATCTAAGAAAGAATCCTCGCCTGCTAACTCTTCTTCTTGATGTCTTCGACCCATACCAATACCTAGTTACGGGGCAATTGCAGAGGAACAATCTTCAGATCAACGCCGCTTCCCTCAAGAAGCCGCTCCATTCGTCCGACGCTCAATTGAGCATCGCTGGCTTGGTGGATTTCGACCGTGGGGACCCAATATCCACCCGGGACAGATGGTCCCCATGCATCCACACGCGAACGAATCGCTTTGGCGAGTTCTTCGGAAGCGACTTGAGGTCCTTTTTCTTGATGAAGAATATTGGCTTCAATTTCAAGCTTGGAGGAATCTGCAGCGACAAGCCACTTATCCTTCAAAGCGATGATTTTAATGGTCCTAGTTACTGGCGTAGCTTTGCCCTCGGCTTTGGCCTGAGCCCAATTTCGTCCAGCCCCAACGGATATCGGCTTCAGGTCGCCGTCGCTGCTAACATGCTTGGTTTTACTGTTAGCGTTCGCATTCGATTCAGTCGCTTGAACGTTCGGATTGGATTGCTGATTTACACTGGGCTGCACCGAACTAGCTTGGTCGGATCCTCGTTGATCACGAAAATCGTTCGGCATCCCATTTTGTGGATCGTTGCCGGCTCCTCCACTTGCTCCCGATGTTAGCCCCGATTGATTTGACATAGAGCCCAAGGATTGATTTTGAGCTCCCGTCGTGGCTCCGCCGGTCGGCTGCGAACCGGCCATCGTGTTACCACCGGATGCCGCACCACCTACAACTCCGCCGTTTGATGCATTGCCCGCTGCAGAGCGAGCATCCCACGAACCGGCGTCCGACGAATCAGCAGAGCCGGTCCCATCATCACCGACGGAATTGCCTGGATCAGTACCGGAGGCGATTGAGTTCCCCAGAGGCAGTCCATTGCTTGGATTTCCAGCGGCACCGGATTGGC
>JALOQS010000335.1 GCA_025459355.1 Pirellula sp. | reverse complement strand
AGTGATTGGTCCTGATGGCACCCAATATGGCGTCATCCCCACCGATGAAGCTCTTAATCGTGCTCGTGATGCAGGATTGGATTTGGTCGAAGTAGCTCCCAACGAAAAGCCACCGGTCTGCCGAATCATGGATTTCGGCAAATACAAATACGAGAAAAGCAAGAAATCGGGGCAGAAGACTCACCAGACCAAGACGAAGGAAATTCGTCTCCGGCCAAAAACCGGTGACCATGACGTCGAAACCAAAGTTCGGCAAGCTATCGGGTTCCTCAAGAATAAAGACAAGGTCCAGGTCTCGGTTATCTTCCGAGGTCGTGAGATGGCTCACGTCGACGAAGGTCGCAAAGTGATGGAAAACGTTTTGCAACTTCTAGCGGAATACTCCAAACTCGAGCAACCTCCCTTGCAACAAGGCAAGCGGATGATGGCTACGGTCGCTCCTAAGTAGGATGTAGGTTTTCAAGACATGAGGCTTGTTCGTTTCTCGCGACCAGATAACTCCACCGGCATCGGATTACAGGTGCCGTATGGAATCCAAGATCTATCGTTGGCTGACCCCAGTCTGCCACAATCGATGGTCGAACTTATCGACCGATGGAAAACTGTACAACCTCGCATCTTGAGCCTCTCCAAAAAGCTCGGGGTCACGGATCAAGAAGTCGGTATCCTCTGCCCCATCGATAAGCCTCGCAAAATTCTCTGCATTGGTCTCAATTACCGTGACCATGCTATCGAGACCAAGGCTCCTATTCCCGACGAGCCAATCGTCTTCTGCAAAATGCCTTCCGCCATGATCGGTCCTGACGAACCTATCGTGCTACCCAAAGTCAGCAACTCTGTCGACTACGAAGCAGAATTGGTGGTGGTCATTGGCAAAACCATGAAAGACGTCAGCCCCGAACAAGCGGCCGACGGGATATTTGGCTACAGCATAGGACATGACGTATCAGCTCGCGATTGGCAAAAAGACAAGCCAGGCAAGCAATGGTTTCTCGGCAAGTCCTTTGATACGTTTGCTCCACTCGGACCTGCGATCGTTACCACTGATGAAGTTTCCGATGTCTCAAACTTGAGAGTGCAATGCCGCATCAATGGCGAAACGCTCCAAGACTCCACCACGAAAGAACTCATCTTTAGTCCAGTCACACTCATCTCCTACATCTCCCAAGTGATGACGTTAGAACCCGGTGATGTCATCTACACCGGTACACCTCCAGGAGTCGGAGTCGCTCGCACGCCCCCACGATTCTTGGTGGATGGCGACCTAGTCGAAATCGAAATCGAATCGTTGGGCATTCTCACAAACCCAGTTCGCGCCGCTTCTTAAAATTCTCTCGGCTGAGTTTATTGAAGTGAACCGAGATTTTTTAAAGTGATACGCAAGGGGTAACTGATTCCGTTGGCGAAATCTTAGCAGTCAACGACGTTAACAGCCAAGCCACCCAGTGATGTTTCTTTGTATTTGACTTGCATGTCGACTCCCGTTTGACGCATGGTTTCTATCACGCGATCGAGAGACACAAAGTGCTGGCCGTCCCCGTATAAAACAGCTAATCGCGCAGCATTGATTGCCTTGGTGGCTCCCATGGTGTTTCGTTCGATGCAGGGCACTTGGACTAACCCAGCGACGGGATCGCACGTTAAGCCAAGGTTGTGTTCCATGCCGATTTCGGCCGCGTTTTCAATTTGCTCGATCGTGCCGTTCATGCAGGCAGCGAGACCTGCGGCAGCCATCGAGCATGCGACTCCGACTTCACCTTGGCAACCCATCTCGGCTGCGGAGAGGGATGCATTTCGTTTGTAAAGCATTCCAATGGCGGCAGCCGTTTTCAAAAAGCGATGCATACCAGCCCGGTTGGCTCCAGGCATGAAAAACATGTAGTAAGCCAGAACGGCGGGAACAACCCCTGCTGCGCCGTTGGTAGGAGCGGTGACAATTTTACCTCCCGCAGCATTCTCTTCATTCACAGCTAGTGCAAACAAACTGACCCAATCAAGCTGCTGTAGTGGATCGGTGAATGGGTAGCCACCATCTTTGAATTGCAGTAGATCGCTCGGGCATTGCAAAGTCACCGGAGACCGCGATGTCAGTTGCCGAAAAATACGTGGAGCGCGTCGAGGAACACGTAGCGAACCAGGTAACAAGCCGCTCGTCTGGCAACCTCGATCGATGCATCGCTTCATGACATCCCACAGTGCATCGAGTTGTTCCGTAATTTCAGCATCGGTTCTCATAACTCGTTCGTTCGCATCGATGATTTGATCAATGCGCAGCCCCGAATGACTGCACATTTTCAAGAGCTCTTCGGCTGAGATGAACGGATAAGGCAGTGCCGAGGCGGCGGTGTTCGATGCCGACGATGTTTTATTGCTGATCAGTTGCAACAGCTCGTTGCGATCGTAGACAAAGCCACCACCTGTCGAAAAATAGTCTTCTTCAAGCAGGATCTGACCCGGCTGAGTCGCGTTATCCGAGGACAATAACTGGAACTTCATTGCATTCGGGTGCTCGGGCATCGTTTCGTTTCTGAGCCAGTGCACATCGCGAGCTTCTACAAAATCGATAACCTGATGTCCAGCCAAAGCAAGCTGATTCGAAGCTCGAACGGTTTTGACGGCTGAGGCAATCTCCTCGGTTTGACTTTTCGAGGGCAAGCAACCCGAGAGTCCGGCCAAGATGGCACCATCCGTCGCGTGACCAACTCCGGTTAACGCCAGAGAACCGTACAGCCGAACCGACAGTCGAACTTGGTTGGGTAGAAGACTCTGGTTGCCGATAAGGTCTGCCGCCCGATTCGCGAATCGGTTGGCTGCGACCATGGGCCCCATAGTGTGAGAGCTCGATGGGCCGACACCAATTTTAAAAATTTCGAAGACACTATTCATAAGTTATGATTCAATCTGTTTCGCAAATTGGCAGGTTCGCAAATTACCACGGGGCCAGTATTCTGTAAGGGTTCTCAAGGTACCATCACCGACTTAGGAAAGAAACCTTGAGCCATTCGAATTATGGCGATACAGGCAGTCGCGAGACCGTCGCAAGGGCCAATAGGACCAGGGGACATGTGAAATGACATTCTCAGAAGCCACCATTAGCAGACTGCCTCTTTACCTGCGTGAGTTGCTCCAGATTCAAAGGCATGGTGAGCAGAGAGTTCAAAGCGGCGTATTGGCAAAGCGTCTTGGATTAAACGCTTCGCAGGTTCGGCGAGATTTGTCCGGGTTTGGATCGATGGGGCAACGAGGAGTTGGGTATGAAGTTCGAGGCCTGATCCAAACGATTCAACAAGTACTCGGGAGCGATCGGTCTTGGAATGTCATTTTGGTGGGTGTCGGGAACTTGGGACGAGCGTTGTCAGGCTATCGAGGATTTGCCCAGCAGGGGTTCCGGTTGGTCGGTGCGTTCGATATCGACCCCAGCAAGATTGGTGAAAAGCTCGGCAGCTTGACCGTGTTGCCTCTTTCCGATCTTGAGGAGTTTGTTCGGGCTGAGGGGGTTGAATTAGCGATGATCGCCGTTCCGGCAGGGGTGGTGACCGAGGTAACCGAGAGGCTGGAGATGGCCGGGGTGACCGGCATCTTGAACTTTGCGCCGGTCATGGTCCGGCGGTCGGCGAGTCCGGTTACGGTCGTGAACGTCGACTTGGCGATTGAGCTTCAGCGGCTCGCGTTTCTAGTCCTTCAGTCCCGGGACGATTCGGAGAGCTAGGCCTGTCGTTTTTGACAGCTTCGCTTGATTTCGCTTGTGCTTACTAGGCTTAAATGCAGGCTAGATTGGAACTTAAGGGGATTTTCGATCGCTTGGCACGGCGATTGCTCTAGTGCGTGGCTTCCCTCTCGAGACTGCCAATTCTGGAAAAACGAACGCGATCTGGTTCGGAATTGGT
>JALOQS010000334.1 GCA_025459355.1 Pirellula sp. | reverse complement strand
ATCGACGTCGCAAGTGTTACGATAATGCAATGCCAAGATATGGTCTCTGACTGAAAATGATACGTGAGCAGAGTGGTTGTCATGGCTCGATAATGTCACACGAGTCTCAAACCTCTTATTCGGGCAAAAAAATTTGAGGGCAAAAATACGAATACCTTTTTTCGGGTCCCATATTTTTGCCCAACCATTTTTTGCCCTAATCAACACACGTTGCAGCAGAAAAACTGACAGCATGGAACGATGACGATATGCTGCTACGGATCCGACGCAAGCATTGCGACAGACTTGATTTAACATAACCCCCGGAAACGATCGCGCTAATTGCAGCGTGACAACAGAACTCGTACAATGACGAGTCAGATCCAAGACAAGGATCGAACGGCGATCCCTAGAAAACCGAAAACCATTTGAGAACCAAGCATTGGACCTAAGGGCTCGATTCTTCGGCCCCGACTTGTGTCGAGTTCACCCCTCGCTCATCGGCCAATGCAAACGTTCGTCAGGGCTAGGCTATATGCATTGCATCAAGCAGTCTTCGCTAGACTACTGGGAGTTTAAGCTCTTCTGTATCGGGATTTTATGGCTGGCTCTCGGGTACGCCCTTCTGTCAACGTTTCACGTGCTTCCTCCCCCAAAGCAGACATACACGTACGCGCCCGTCATGATTCCCGTTTTTTCCTCTTGGTTTCATATGTCTTTGTTGGCGCAATCATTCGAGTCGTATGGCCAGTAACCTTCTTGACGGTGATAGTTGATGATCGCATTTTGTTTCGAGACTCTAGGAAGGTTGACGAGAAAACTGTGGTCTCGAAACCCGAAGTCACAAACTTCTACATCGAGAAGAAGCAATTCTGGCACGGTCCAAGCTTTCGCGGGCGCGTGATCTGCGTATTCAACGATGGCTCTCAAAAGGCACTTTCTCCCACAATTGTCCCGTATGAGTCCCGAAGAGAATTTCTCGACTCTGTTGCAAACCTCTGGGGAAAAAGGTACGTTCAGCAAGAGGGCAGAGTGTCTGACGTGGCCTAAACAGAAAACCGACGAACAAAAAATTGCAGCGAAGTGCTCTCGATCGGCCGTTGTGACTTGCGTGGAGTCTAACGCTCGCACTCGCTGAATTTGGACGTTCGCCATAGAAATCAAAGTGTCCGTTTTGCTCTCCCTTTAGCGACCAACGAGATGATTCGACCACCGACGTATTCCCCTGTTGTCGACGGTTTCTCGCAGCGTGGATCGGTTGTACGCTACACCGAGTCCTTGCCTACAGATGATCTTTTTGAAGTAGTGCACTGTTTCTGGGAATTGCGGACGCTGGAGGTGCTGCCAGATGATTTTCACTATCACGCACTGCCCGACGCGTGCGTGAACCTCCTGTTTAATCTTTTCGACCCAAGAATCGCGGGCGTCACAGCGTTAAACACCAAAGCGACGACGCTCAATCTGGGTCGGACTTTCCACTATGTGGGAGTGCAGTTCTATCCAGGTACATGGCAAGGGGATCCGTCCGAGATAGTGAGCACCTATGTCGGCTCGCCCTACGTCGGACCTTTGCAGCTTGCCGAAACGGGCCGACGACTTGTTGGCCTTTCGTTCGCGGAAATGAAGCGTGTATTGGCCGAGCAAGTCCGGTGGTGTGTGTCCCACGGCCATGCCCAACCGAGCGCAATCACCTCCCGCATCTTGTCGAACCTTGACGCTATCCGGTCAGTCGCGGACATGGCGGATTTACTTGGGCTTTCTACCAGGCAGCTGCAGCGCACAATCCAGCGACTGACCGGCTTCACGCCGCACAACCTGATTAAGGTTTTGCGATTGCAGCAGTCTTTCCGAAGGCACTATCTCGATTTGTACGCCGATCAGGCCCACTTCATCCATGCGTTTCGGCAAATAATCGGCCACACCCCGGGCCAGTATCAAAAATTGTTCGGTGTCTGATCCATACAATACTGCGTAACGCTAGTCCACTACAGTCAGAGGAATGTTGCAGCAAAAGAGCTGCATTCCTCAAGAAACTACTTGTAGCAAAGGAACTAGCGATGAATAAACCGAACGCGGTTGGGTGGTTCGATCTGTATGTAACCGATATGGACCGCGCCGTGGGCTTTTACGAGGCCGTATTGCAGCAAAGGTTAGAGCCGATCGGAGACCCAACAGGAGAAACACTCATGAGAGCCTTTCCTGGCAACATGAGCGCATACGGGGCAGCGGGCGCACTGGTTAAGTCTTCGCACAGCCAACCGGGAACTGGTGGAACCATGATTTATTTTAGCGTACAAGACTGTGCGATCGAGGAAGGGAGAGTAACAGCGGCTGGAGGCAGGGTATTGCGTCCAAAATTCTCCATTGGCGAATTCGGCTGGGTGACACTTTGTTTGGACACGGAGGGTAACATATTCGGTCTGAGTTCCATGTCGTGATTCATGCGGTCCGACGTTTGCCTTATTGCAGTACGATTCCACAATGCATAAATCGGCGAACAATGGGTTGAAACGGAGCGGGCGAAAAAGCGTTTTGGCAGTGGTTGTTCATTCGCGCCCGCCCGCTGAACCCGGCCACCACATCGCTGAGACTGCACTTGAACGAGATCACGTGCTTCTGCCATGATTTGCGAACCTCGCCGAAAAATGTGGCCGATATAGAATGAAACGCCCAACCTAAAGTGAAGTTGCTAGCATTCAGGAGAACTCCATGACCAAATCACGTTTCGCTTTGCTCGTTGGCTTTGCAACTACCGGTTTGTTGCTGTTTTTGTTCTATTTCGCACTTATTGGAGGAACCGAGGAAGTTCTTCCGCCGACTGCGAGTAGCGATTCAGGAAACACCATCTCATTGACGGTGCCCCCCGGAATGCGTCCCGTTATTCAGACCGAATCGCGAGTTATAGACTACACCGTTATGGTTCCTGTTCGCGAAGAACATGAGAAACAAATAAACTACACAGTAGTCGTGCCGAAATATGAAACCGTGACCAAGACGGTAACTTACACCGTAATGAACGTCGTTCACGAGGAGAAAACCAAGACAGTTCCAGGAACAAACAAACCAATAACTTATACGGTTGCTAATCACGTACCCGAACAGAAAGAGAAAGTCGTCGAGTATACGACTTGCCGCATGGTTCCAGAGTCAAGGACCAAAACCGTAAACTACACCACTTGTAGAATGGTACCAGAGAAACGGCAAAAGACGATCGAATACCAAACAGTTCGGTTCGAACCAGTATCTTCTTCACAACAACATGACTCAAGTTTAGACAAATCGTAGCCCCCAATTGCGATGAACAACGCAATGCACCTAAGCTACCGCCGGTGCGTTCCAAACTTTAAAGATATCTCTTCCGGAGACTAGGTTATCGCCGCCCTTTATGCTTCAGATCGGATTTACTCGTACTCAGTGAAACGGTACTCGTACTCAGTGAAACGGTACTCGTACTCGATCGGTGTTCGAACTGCGGCGAAGCCAATCGTTGACCTAGGCGGTTCTGGGTAACTTGCAGACCAATCGGCCGGATTGCTATACCAGATCGCTTCGAGCAGGAGCAGGAGCACCGCGATGCTGAGTACGAGAGGAAGCTCGAACCAAGCATCGGAACGAAGTCCGTGCTCGATTATTCGTCTCCCATTGGCTCGAGGCACCTACCCAGAGACCGATTCTCCGGCCTATATCGAGCGTATTTCGGAAAAGCCAAAAACGCCGAACACGGACTGACTTTTGACCTTTGTTCTGAGCGGAGGAATGGGCGTTTCCTCAAGTCAAAGTCTCTTGGCGGCAACCGGGTGATTTTCGTCGTTCTGCGATTGGAGTGCACATGCCCTCGTCGGTATTGCGAAATGTGCGGACTAACATCCGTTACTTAGTCTACGGTGGTTGTGCATTCGCTTTGATCTGGACCGTTTTCGTCTGCGGTTCCTTTTTGCTCAATCCTTTTGAGTGGTTCGACGGAGAATCGGAATTCATCGCGTTGTCTGCCAAAACTGCAAAACGTCGCTTGCCTGATTGGCCAAACGGCGTTTCTGAATCAGACGTAGAAAGCGTTTCGTACAAGTCCTCGCATTCGCGGGATAGCTACTCATCGTGGTACTGCGTCAAGCTAACCAACAAAGCCGCTATAAGTTGGCAGGATTACGCGCACTTGCACCAAGAAACATGGTCGAGACAATGCCTTGACAAACGGGATGAAGGACTAGAGGGCGTCCGCCGTACGATTGACGGCCCGCCTCCGCTCCACTCACAAACAGGCGAGACGCCAGCGTGGTGGTCACCGCCAGCAATCGCATTTCGTGCAACGGAAGTGATGTTGTGGTCTGATGCGTTCTATTCGGGCATCGGTCGGGCTACTTACACTGCCTTTGACGCATCAAAGCAAACTTTGTGGATCTACGATTACGCATGCCAACATGACACTTTGTGGAAGCAAGGCAACATTCCAAGCGGCGAGGTCTTTACGACGTTGGACCAAGGAAGCGAGCAACCATAGATCGAAGAACATAAATAGGCATAGATGTTGCGTCAGTTGGTCAGGCGTATCAATCGTCTCCAGCGACTACGTCGCGATTGCGATTGGCCATGCCCAATGTTTCCAAGTTATTGCTCTAGATTCCAAACAACACGTCGATTATCAAGAGATTCCGAAATCGATTGGGTCGTGTCAGGTGGCAGACTCGGCACTCTTCGCGTCTTATCGGTTAATACAAATCCCCATAACATCGCATTGTTTCCGGATCGAATGTATCCAAATGGATGCTTCCCATAAGTCGTCATTTCTCGATACAAAATAGGCAATTCATCAAGCTTTGAGGGAAGTGCTCCCGTTTCTATTTGGTGAAGCCTTAAAGCAATTGCAATTCTAGCTTGGCGGTTTACCTGTGCGTCGTTGATTAGTGCCTCAGATGAGGACTTGAAGGCTGGTGTTAAAAGGGCCGTGAGCATGTTATCGATACTGTTCATGAAGCCTTGAAATGTACGGTCACGCTCCAAATCAAGCTCATTGGCAGAGTCGTGCAATTGAACCCAATCTTCTGATGGAAAGGCCATGGCTTTCCGCATAATTCCTATAAAGCACACCCCATCTCGACCCCGTGCCGGAAGATCGGATTGTGAACGTGTAGCAATTTTAGGATTGATGAATACGGGCAAACTCGCTGATAGTTCATCGATCATCAAACCTTGCCATCGGTCGTCGATGTCAGAACGGGTAGCCAACTTTCCATCCAAGATTCGAAGTTGTTCTTCATTAAGTATGTTGTGTTGAATCGCAACCTGCAAAGACCGTAGAGCAAGTTTTCGAACGGCAATTCCTACGAACTTGGAAACAAAAAACGGGACGTGATCGACATGTTTTGGCAGTTCAAACAAAGCGACAATATCTTCAAACGCTCTATCTCGATCATTTTGGTGCATCGCAACTTGTGCATCGATTCGTAAGATCCAAGCGATTGAGCGAACATCCTGAACCTCTGGCAGCATGGTTTCAATGGACTGGAATTCGATCGGAAAGAGCGCGGGCCGCGTTTCGGTCGCAGCACGCCTAGCAGATGCGATCAGCAATGATTGTTCGTCAGCAAAACGTATACAAGGGTCGCGATATTGCCAATTCTCACTTAAGTCAAAATCCTCGGCAAACTCATCCACAATAACTTGGCGATCCAACTCCGGAACACCGCTACAGCTTTCGGTAAATTCGATCGAACGCAATGCGTTGAGAATCAAAACCCAGTTCTCACTTAATTGATTGGAGGTCCGGCTTTTATAGCTCTCTGCCAAACTAGCGTTATCGACCGGTATGCCTTCGTCCTTCAACTTTGCCAGCTCATTGTCAAAGGCTTCACGACCACTATTCTCTCGTAAAGTCCAAGCAATTCGAAATGCAAAGGTGGTTAACACTAGAATTAAAAAAGGGACTCCGAACAGCGAAGCAATGAAAAGCCATCTCACCCGTTTCTTGGGCGGTGTTTTTTGCTCCGTTGCTTTATTGGAATACGGGTTGTTGTTACTCATAACGCAGATAAGTTTGTAGATCGATGTTACCGAAAAGGAACTAGTAGAATGCTACCAGATCGGGGCTAAAATGTTGTCGACTCTTCATTTTCTTGCCACCATTTTCTTGCCAAGAAGAATGAAAACGAAACGGCTTTGCACTCTCATCGAATGATGTCTGACTCACACGATGAGGGTTGGTTTAGAACGCCACGGCGTTGGGCGATGCCCTTCGTTTAACCGCACGCCCAGCGGGCTGCGTTGGCGCTCAGAGCCGGTTATCATCGCGCGAGTTAGCAAGTCCTCTGACAATGGAACGC
>JALOQS010000333.1 GCA_025459355.1 Pirellula sp. | reverse complement strand
CCCTCTGAAGAGGGCCTGTGAGGGCTAGTTTAAGCTCAGAATGCCCCCTGTTTCTCCCTAGCAGCTCGCCGTCGATGCTTCCAGAGTCGGTTGCGTACGTACCTTAACCCACATCGTCATCAACTTCTTGATATTGAATGTCAGGCAACCCCAACGCCACTCCTGCACCACGCCGGTGTGTCCGCGTAGAAGGAATCGTCGTATCCCAAGGTTACTCTTGATGAATGCGAACGGCGTCTCGCCATAGTGTTGACGCTTCTTGTATCGCTCCTTCACTGTCGCATCCTGCATCCGTTCTGCGTGTCGTTCTCGGACCTCTTGGAATTCGTCATGACCGACCTTACGCCCCGTCTTGGAATTCTCATTGATGCGGCATCGCGATGCCAATGGACAACCTGCACACTCATGACAACGATAGTTCTTACGTTCCGCTTCTACACCAGCGATAGTGATCTTTTCGACAGTGCCTTCTCGCTTTAGTACTTTGCCCGCTGGACAGTGATAGGTGTCTGTTTCTGGAACATAAACGAATGCGGTGCGATCGAATCGCTTTGTGGTTGCGCTGATCGGCAGTCGGGGAATGTCTGCTTCGGGTACAGGCTTACTAAGATCCTCGCGATAGGCTGGGTTCTCGGCCTTGGTTATCTCTTGGCGTACAGGGGATAATAGCTCCATGCCTCGCGCCTCAGCCGCTGCAAGATTAGGACCGGTTGCATAAGCTCCATCGGCCAACACGGTTTCGGTTTGCGATTGATAATCTGCTTCGATCGCATCGATCATTCCCATCATGCAGTTATGCTCAACATTTCCTATCAAAACATCTTCACCAACGATGAATCCACTCTGCGTCTCAGTTACCGCGATCGGAGTGTAGTTTGGTGCGTAGCCCCCTTCTTTATTCGGCAGGATTCGGCTATCGGGGTCACTAATCGGAAGCTGAGCCGGGTTCTTTTTGTTATCAATCCCATCCTGCCGACGTTGCTCTTCCATTTGTCCCAATTGAGCGAGGGCCGCCTCAAGCTTGGTTCGACGATCCTTTAAGTCCCTGATCTCACTGGGAAGTTGGTCTGCTTTTTGGCCATCATCGAAGAGATCCTCTAAAACGTCGTTTGATTCGATCTTGGACATTGCGTCTGTAATTTGCCCATCGAGCTCTTCTATGAGCTTAGAAACATTCTCGACTTTGTAGGTCTTGAATCGGTTTGCATCGGCTCGAATCTTGGTGCCATCAATGCACAATTCAGAAAGCTTTGCGACCTTCATGGAGATCGCCAGTTGAATCATTTGTCGATAGATATCCTTGAGTTCCTTTTCGTGCTTTCGCCGAAACTCGGAAAGTGTGGAGTGATCTAGCTTTCTACCAGATGTTAACCAAATGAAATCAATCGAGTGTTCGACGGCATACTCGATTTGGCGACTCGAACGTATCTTTCGACTCAACGCGAACAATAGCACTTTGCAAAGAATACTGGGATGAATGGGTGGCTGTCCGAGCTTCCCGACGTACACAGCCTCCCATTTTGTCCAATCCAGTTCATCTAAGATCTCGTCAAGCAATCGAACCGGATGGTCTAGCGGAATGCGTTCCTCCAGTGTTGAGGCAAACAAAACAAGCTGATTTCGAGGCATTGGCGCGTCTTGCGATCGCCCCACAGACCAAACCTATGGCAAATCATAGCGCGATCCAAAATTTATGATAGATTCAATGCCCTACAGTGGGGACACTAAATCAACAGCCCGCTTGTCCGGTGGGAGCGCAAGTTTGGTAGCTAGATTAACGCACCGCCCCCATGTCATATTCTCCAAACGTTCCAACGTAATAGCTCGGGCGAAAAATCGCTTTCTGCCCAAATGCAAACGCGATGTTATTCATGAACGACAAAGCGACATCTTCAGGACTGTGCTCGACATTACCGCGTAGACTCAAATGAATATGGTCAGGCATCACTGACCGCCTCGAGATGCCATACGATTTCTTGATCGCTACCTTATCACAGGTTTTCGCCATCAGCCTTAGCGAGCCTTCGTCCGTAAATCGCATCCGAGATTCAGTCACCAAGACAACATGGAGGTTGTACCAATGGCGTCCACGCTCTGTTGCGGAGGGATCCTGGAGCCGAACTTCAGCGTTTGATACCGTGAAGCCCTTCATGAACTCTTCAAATCGGTCATCCACAAATCGTTCCTTCGACACTTGCCCACCGATGTATGTTTCCACTTGTTCGCGTCGGTTCTCCCCGATTGAGCGAAATGCAACTTTTCGGCTAAACGATGTAGGCGTTCCCGCAACTCGCAACGCATGCTGAAGTCGGCCTTTCATTCGAACAGTAAAGAAGGTCGGACTAACCGCGGGTTTGACACTGCATGTGAATTGAATTTGTTCGGCAGACCAATTGGACTCGAGGATACGAATACCGTCTGTTTCCCAAAGTGACTCCAGCGTTGTGAAAAACTCTTGGGATGGTTGCTTGGGGAAGAGTCCATCCGAAGGCCAACCGATCCAGGCGTATCGCAATTGATAGGCTGGCGAATCAATGTTTTGGGGTAAATAGAGTGGGGTGGGTGTCATGCTAGCTCCTAAACTGATTCACCCACGAGTAAACTCGTGGGGGTCTGCATGCCTGTCTGCCGTCCCCCACCGGCTTGACCGGTGGGAGCGCGAGTTTGATACAAGTTGATTTGAATCCATTGAGGCGGCTAGAGCGAACAAAATGGCTGCGCACATGTTATCGTTGCTCCTCGTCTAACAGGGATGGATCCAGTACGATGCGAATGTCTTGCTGATTTTGGTCAACATTGAGCTTCGCAGGAAAGCGAATGCGACCACCTTTCGGGTTTGCGAAATAGGCTGTGATGGCTAACGCTTCCTCCGGCAGTTCCTTCAGTTGAAAACGACCCTGATGATCGGATTGTGTCCAAGGTGGAGGACCAGACGCAGTCAAACGCGCCAGGTGCTCGCCTGAACGAAGCTGAACGCTAATGGTTGCACCTTTAACTGGGCTACCTTCGGGATCGACAACGATTCCCGCAATCGACTGTGTCAATTTGAGAAGCTTTACATCGGGAAGTACCACCTCGCCCTGAGCGTTGTCAGGCAAATTTTGGATGTAAGGAGATTGGTAGCGCCACTTCGGGTCGGCGGCTGGGAAAGGTGGATCGATTTCGATCTGGTACTGGCATGTTCTGTTGGAGTCGCCGACCTGTCTGTTTTGGCGAATGTCGTCTGCTTCTTGACTCGAATCACGCCTCTAGCCAACAGCGCCGCGATGTCTCTGTGTCTCGCTTCGTTGCTCACGATTTATCTCCGTTTTGCATGTCTTGGGCGTCGCCAAAACCCAGCGTTTTGGAGACGTGGCACACAGAGAGGGGGTTCTCAAAAACAAAATCAAGCGGCTCGGGTAAAGAGTCTCCGAGATTGCCTAAAACAGGTTCGACCTGCGCCGAAATCGGGCTCTGATCGTCATTCAGCTCGCGATCGGCCGCGATGCAGCGACGGATGCCCCGGAGAAGGATCGCAGCAATGGACCGGCGATGAACTGATACAGCATCGCACGGCAGATCGTCCTCGAAGGGACGAGCGGCGAGAGAGTTAGCGTCGATGATTGTGCTCCATAGAAAGACCTTGGATGGAGCCGAATTAGCGTCCCTCCCAGATCTAACTATGCAATTTGCCCGACGCGCGACTCATTACCCCTTGGCAAAGTTTGCAACTGGAGGCTCAATAGTGAGGCAAAACAGGGGCAAAAGAGAATCCGATTTCATTCTGATTGGGATCATGGCTGATCGCTTCTCAATTGGATGGACTTGCGTTAGTCCCCGCAGCGCTGGTGATATCTTTGAGCTGGACAAATACAGGCAATTTTTTGCCGTCGATCGTTTCAACGTCGCCGATCCTGTATCTTCTTTCGTCATGAAGGATTGCGTCTGCCGGTGGGTTTCCGATGGCTCCCTCGCGGAAACGAAAGCTAGACGCCGAAACCAAATCACCTTTCGCCATGCCGATCTGTAACCGTGACACGTTTCCGTTGCCATGCTTCACGCCGATCCGTAAGCCATTAGCTTGCTTTCCTCGCTTGACGGATAACTCATCTGAGTACTCGAAGGTGGCAATGAATCGGCCGCCAAGACCCAGAATCCATTCTTGTGCGTCGGGTTCGGCCCCAATTTGCAAATGCATGTATTCCGATCGAGATGTGTCGCCAGTTATGACCAGCTTGTGATTGCCTTCAGTAAAGAAATCTAATTTAGAAGTTGCGTCCGGCATTGATGGTGGTGCAACCTCTTGAAACAGATCCATCGATTCTCCATTGGACGTGTCGGGCGCTTGAGTCGGAGATGGTTTTTCAGTTCCAGAGACGTTTCCCGTCGTTGTTGCGTCTCCTTGAGCAGGGACAGACTTTTCGAAGTCCTTGAGTATGAGATCGATAACATTTATTTGGTCGGGATTCTTATTGATGACATTAAGCAGTTCTTTGTCCTCCTCGGAAACAGGTCGATGGCATTCAATATAGAATTCGCCATTCGTTGGAGCTAGCAACTTGGGTGGGGCCTCTTGGGTAAGTAGAATCTTCAACTTGTCTCCATCAACTTTGTACATCCCGAAGCGAAAATTTTCTTGGGAATTAACAACGCTAAATAGCCGAGGATCATTTCCTTCGACTGGCTTCAGGGAGATAGCACCACTGGTACGCGTCATGCCGGCGACAGGCGGGTTGCGAACATAGAGTTCATTGGCCTCCACTCTGATGGTACGTAAAAAGAGAGCGGTGCTCCCTTGCTTTTGCAGTTCGCGAGAGTTGGCATCCTCGTCAATGTAGAAGCTGTCAACGATCCAATCGCCCTGCAAATCCCCTAGCCAGTCTGGCTGTTTGCCATTGTCTAGTTCAGATTTTGAGAAGTTCCAGATCACACGCTCTGAACTGTCCGTGAATTGAATTGGGCGAGGAGAACAAGGGGCCTCATGGATGCAAATACGAAATCCGTTGCTGTCTAACTCAATGATTCCATGGAAGATCGGATTCACCAAGTCTTCTGGCAGAGGTTCGTCGATGTCGCCCCACGCTTGCAGTATCTCCTGGCGTTCAAGATCGCTCATCACCCCTTTTAAGTCAATTTGCTGTGGCGGACCTGCTGCCCCAAGGACAAGATCAAACATCATTGAATGCTGTCCATCAGTTGAAATCACCTCCATGCGATTTCTAAGCACGGTCGCAGAATACGAAAGGCGTTTCGGTACGCCGTCGTCAACATACTGCTGCACGACATTCCAGTTTCCCTGCAACTTGCCCTGCCACTCGTCGGCACTCAACTGCTTCAAAGTTGTTTGATGCTCGGACGGATAATTCGCCTTGCGGATGATTCTTACGACTTCGTTGCCGGATCGATAAAGCGTCACTTGCTCATTGTCGACCGTTTGTACTGGCCCGCTGCAACACGTACAGACTGGCCAGATTTCGTAACCTTCAACTCATCGATTACTTCGTCGCCCTGAGTGATGCGGACACGAATATCGTCCGCATCGGATTGAATGGTGAGAGTTCCCTTGTTCGACTCAAGGACTATAAATACGCCAGCGAAGACTAACGCCATAGCAAAGGCCGCAGCGGCAATGAATTTGCCGATCGGAGGACGGCGATCCCTTATGGGTGCTGTTGTCGCGACAGCTACAGGTAATGGCATGCCTGCTGGTTGCTGCACATGAGCCAGACACTGCCCAAGGAGATCAGCGACTTCCAACGCATTTGCGAAACGATCTTCAGACGATTTGGACATCAGCCGAGCAACCAGCGAGCTAAGCCACTCAGGAATGTTGGGGTTGATCTCACGAATTGGCCGCGGCTCGACATCGGTGATGCGGCGCAGAACGCCGAGGCTTGTTTCGGCACGAAACGGCGGTCGACCAGTACACATCGTGTAGAGCACACTGCCAAGACTAAAAAGATCGCTGCGGGCATCGACCTGTTCGCCAGCAGCTTGTTCCGGCGACATGTATTGCGGTGTGCCGGGATGGAAGCCGGTTCTTGTCAAACTGGCATCATCGGCAGCGCGAGCCAGTCCAAAGTCGGTGATCAACGCTCGCTCGACTCCTTGTTCCATCAAAATGTTCGATGGCTTGATGTCGCGATGAACCAGACCTTGTTGATGAGCCGCTGAGAGCCCAGAGGCCACTTGCATGCCGATCCGCAGGATCTCACATAATTCCAACGCACCTTGGCGATCGATTCGCCCTTGCAAAGATTCTCCAGCAATGAAGTGCATTACCAGAAACGGAATCTCTCGCTCAGTCTCGACGTTGTAGATTGGCACAACATGTTCGTGAACAACTGCCGCCGCAGCTCGGGCTTCGCGTGCGAAACGCTTGCGAGCCGGACCGCTGCCGGAAAGATAGGGAGCCAGGATCTTGATCGCAACGGGACGATTCAATTCCGAGTCATGGGCCTTGAAGACAACTCCCATACCACCCGAACCAATGAGACGTTCGACATCGTAGCGACCAATGCGGCCCAGCAACTCGGGATGCGATGCGGGCGAGAGCAACTGGCTGGCCATCGACTCAGTCCAGGCCACCGGTCCTTCGTTTCGCAGCGAATAATCCCACTTGGCTGAACCCACTCGGTTCTCGGAACAGGGATCGTCGTTGAGAAGAGCCTGACGTACTTTGGTCCAATCTTGTGCGCCTGCCGCCAGCTCATCAAAACGCTGCTGACATCTCGGGCATTGCTCGATGTGATCAATCACTTCTTGATGCTCAGCAGATTGATCGCCATCATTCAATACAGCGATGAGCTTGTCATCGTCGCAAAGCCGTTGATCTGGTTTATCGTGAAAAATCATTGTTTGTCCTCAAACTGTTGGACGAGTTCTTGAATGCGGTTCATCACTCGACCTCGAGCGACGTAGACTGTCCCGGTTCGCATGTTCAATTGTTTCGCGGCCGTGTCGACCGATATCCCTTCGACATGAGTCAGCCAAAACGACTGCCAGGTGGTATCCGAAACGGAATCACGAACTTGAGCCGCAGCCCATTGGAAAACAGCTTGTTCGTATTCGAGGTCGAACTGCGAGGAGAGATCGCCGCGGTGGTCTGGGACTTCGGCCAGCAACCGCTCGGCCTCTAGGCCATCTTTGCCAAGCGGCCTGGTGGCTCGCCGTGTCAGCATGTCGACCGCTTCGTTGCGAGCGATCTTGAGCAACCAGGCGCGAAAGCTGCCTCGATCCTCGCGCTGCAGCCATTGCGGCAGGGCGCGAGAAATAGAAAGCAGAACTTCCTGGATCAGATTCTCGGCATCGGCGGTTTGAAAACCATGGCGGCAGCACGCGTTTCTGGAGGACTGGACTGCATCTGTTTTTCCGACTGGCTGAAGTGAATTGGCTACCTAGTAGACTCAGCCAGAGACGGAAATTACACAGTCGCAAAGAAAGTTTTCTGAAATGCGATTCCCAAACTGGAACCCGTAGCTACCGTCGCCAGACGGTAGAGCCGCTGCCAAACAATAGATGGCCAGAAACTGCGACCATGAAGCCGCATCCGCGGGGTCTTTCACCCGTAAAATCAAGCTTTCGTTTGTTTCTGGCCAGTGGTGCATTGGGATTCCTCTGTAAGTAACACACAGAACCCCATTTTATCTTTCGAATAGTTTTCCGGGTTGGGCATTCTGCACCCTGATCTTCAAACGAAGCAGGCCGAAGAGAAGCTGCTTCGGCCTGGATCTGTGGACGACTTTTCTGGCTGCAACTAGTTATTGACAGGTGGTTGATCGGCATCAACGATTGTCAAATCCCCACGAAGGACTCGAATCCGGCTGCCATCCTTCCACCAGCATAATGGTTTGGCTTCACCAGGTCGCACACCAGTCCCAACCCATCCTCCCGTTTGTGAGATATCAAGCTCCCATTGGTCGAGTTTCATACACTCAGTTGGACCGATTCCAATCACGGTCCAAACGTCCTTAAGCTTTGCTGATTGTATCTGATAATTTTCTGCTCGATTCTTGCTGAGATCGTATGACAATGGGCCGAGCCTGGTCGATTCGTCAAGGAGCGAGGCTTCATAGGGCTCTTGAGAAAAAGCCTGACGAATTGCAAACGCTCCAATCAGCTCCTCTTCCTTTGGTCTGGCAAGCAAGGAACTACGTACAACGTCTTTGCCGACCGGCATGGCGAACAAGTTATCATCCAGTGGAACATCCCACTCGAAGTCACGGTAAACGATGGTCGTTGTTCCCATTCCTGGCAGCGGTGTCATTTCAATCCGTATAGGAAGTTGTGTTTGAACATCGACCCAGATTTTACCTTGACCGTCGAGAATGTCGTAGAGCTGTGTGCCAACAATCGTATTTTCAGCCTTGCTCAACACAGCGTTCACGTCTGGCTTTTGTATAAGCTGCAGAATGTCAAAGTTCGAGCTTGCTTTGGGAATCTCGTTTACCGAGACTTGGTTTGAATTGGAGTCGAACGCGATCAGCTCACCTGCCGCTCCATTAGTGATATTGACAGGATTTCCAGGGGCCTGGAAA
>JALOQS010000079.1 GCA_025459355.1 Pirellula sp. | reverse complement strand
ATCAACGACAAGCCGGATTTTGTGAGTGCGTTAGTTGGCAGGGGGTTTGCATCCATAAAGAAAGGGCAGATGAAATCCGCCATCAGTGACTTCGATTCCGCCATCAAAATCCAACCGGAAGATGCCCATCTTTATGAGCATCGTTCTAGCGCCAAGTCGCTCGCCGGGGACTTGCAAGGTGCACTAGAAGACACCGAGTGGATTCTTCGGCGCGACTCCACTCGGGCTGCGATTCGCGTTATGCGATATCGATTACTGCTTGCTCTGGACCGAAACACCGAAGCAGAGGCCGAATGGTCTTATGTGCTCGGTTGCGAACCAGTCTTAGCTTCGGATTATTTGGTTCGAGCTGTAGAGAGAATTAATACTCAACCCAACGAGGCTTGGGATGATTTGACGCGTGCAGGGGAGCTTGATCCGAGTTCCACAGTTGTTTGGCAGAATAAAGCTTACTTGGCATCGGAAGTGATGAAGGATGATGCGAAGGCGATCCAGTGTCTCGATAAAGTTTTGGAGCTCCAGCCTTATAATCTTGAGGGGCTAAGCGGTCGCGCTGTGTTGCACGCGCGAGCTGGCAATTCCGAACTAGCGACCAAGGATATCATTAATGCCCTCAAGCTAGGTGGATCTAACGCCGGTCCCACCGAATATCACGCCGCTTGTGTTTTCGCATTGCTCGCGAAATACGATCCACCCTATCAAGATCAAGCGAACAGATACTTGGCTCGAGCGTTGCACCATGGTTATGGGCTTGAGTTGTTGGAAAGTGATCCCGACTTAGCAAACCTTCGAGAATCGCAAGCGTTTCGAGAGATCGTGCAAGTTAGTCAGTTAGTCATCGATTCGGAAACTAGCGAATTAAGGGATTGATTTCCTAGCCGTTTATAACAAAGTGGTACTATGAAACGAAAAACCCAAAGAACAATCCGACTAGAACAACTCGAAACTCGTCATCTCATGGCATTCGGTACTCCGTGGCCTGATGCTCGAAATCTAACACTGAGTTTTCCTGAAGATGATGTTGCTGTCGGTGCCTGGCGCAACGATATTAGGCAAACATTGGATCAGGTCACAGATCGACAAGTTTGGCAAACCGAAGTGGCGCGTGCCTTTCAGACTTGGGCTGTGGAAACCAACATCAGCATCGGTCTCAGAAATGATCGGAGCGATAGTTTTGGGACAGTTGGATTGCCTGTTCGAGATCCGAGGTTCGGCGACTTTCGCGTTGGAGCGTTTCCTCAATCGGAAACCGTGTTAGCGAACGCGGTGCCGTTTTCTTCGCAGTCTGGAACTTGGGCGGGTGACTTACTGCTCAATAGTGACGTCGAATTTGTTTGGAATGATTGGAGTTCCGGCACACCTCAGAGCGCTTCCGAAGTCGATTTGTTCTCAGTGCTTCTCCATGAAACTGGCAACTCGTTGGGCATCGCCGACAATGCCAATCCCTCGTCGGTTATGTTTCAGTCTTACAATGGTCCCAAGGGCTCGTTGACTAGTGTTGATCGCGAGGCAATCAGATCACTCTATGGCGTGAGATCAGACGCTTATGAATTCCAATCCAACAACACGATGGGCACGGCAACATTGATTCGACGCCGGACCGCATCGGCTGATGTCACGTCGATTCGTGGTTCGATTAATAGTCGCAGCGACGTCGACTTCTATCGATATGTCCCGAGAGTTGGGCAAACCGAAGTCTCAGTCCGACTTGAAGCATCTGGAGTAAGCTTTCTCAAGTCCAAAATTGAAGTGCTTAATTCACGAGGCGAAAAGATAAGCGATGCCAAGGTCGACTCGATCTTCGAAAACAACATGTCGATTCGAGTCAGCAGTCTCGATTCCCTGGACCAGCTGTTTATCAAAGTCGCTAGCAACAGCGACGACGTTTTTGGCATGGGAGAGTACAAACTCATTCTTGACTACCGATCAGAAAGCCAACAGCCGCCACTTTATCCGCCGATGCAGGACGGCGACGATGACGACGGCTCGGTTTGGCAACATGTTGATATCGATCAATTGTTCCGCTCGGCTGGTATGTTGGACCGCGAAATCGGAGCCAACGATAGCCTTAGTCGCGCAACAGAGATGTTTGCCCCAGAAGGTTTTTTGGACAAGACCCGATTCGAGGCATTATCTAGTCTTCAAAGCACAAGCGACGTGGATTTTTGGAAGTTCACTACACCGAGCATGGTTGAAGGCCGGTTGCATCTCTCCTTCACCCCACTAGGAACCGCAACCCAGAGTAGTTTCCATGTCGATATCGTCAACGCGCTCGGTAGTAGTGTTAGGAGCAAAACGATTGTGCGTACCGATGGCAGCTGGAGCATTGAACTGTTCGATCCCGCGCCATCAACGACCTATTACGTGTCCGTGCGAACGAACCCTAACATTCAGCACAGTGGAATCAATTATCTTTTGTCCGTTAATCTGGCGACCCAGCCGCTCAATGCCGTATCACTCTTTTCGGGAAGCATAACGGGAGCCGGGTCACGTGATCATTACTTAACCATTAACAAAACGCAGCTCTATCATTTCGATCTTCTTGCATCCGGCGGGACCAGTGACAACGGTCTTCAGATGACCATCATCGATCTAAGGACCGGGCTGGATGTGTTCCTGATTGCGACGCCGAATCAAGTGCGTCGCGGTGACGCCGTGTGGCTCGATGAAGGGGACTATATGATTCGATTTACAACGAGAAACCGAGCGGGAATTCCAAGCCGCACGATTTCCTACAGTGCGAGGATCGCGGAGTTGTCTGATGATCAAGGTCCGAGATTAGTGGACCCCACCAAGCCACCGCTTCCCCCCTTTAATCGCCCATTGACACCACCCGTGCTACCACCGATACGAGTGGTCATTCCCATCGAAAGTCCGTGGGGTGTTGTTTACGTTTAGGCTTGCAAACAATAGACCAGGATAGAATCTTTTGTAGATTTTCTAAGATACCTTGGCGGATAAAACAGGCAAAAGACCTTAACAAGATGTAAGCCAAACCAAAGAGACTTTGGCACTAAAAACGAGGCACCACTTTGTGCCACAACTCATTCTTGTTGGGAGTCCTGTTTATGTCTATGAAGAACCTTTTTAAGAATTTTTGCTTTGCCGGTGTCGCATCCGTGGCAACACTGAGCACCGCTTGGGCCAACAATGTTCAAGTCGCATTGGAAGGCTCTTTGCTTAAAGTCGTCGGCGACAATCTCGCAAACGACATCGTTATCGCTCAAAACATCGCGGGAGACATTACGGTAACAGGTCGTAACGGAACAACCGTTAACGGCCGCCCATCATTCCGCCTACCTCGCGTTGCATTGAACGCTATCGAAATGCAGATGGAAGGTGGCAACGATATCGTTACCGTTCGCAACTTGCAAGTTGCGAATGACCTCTACGCCAATCTAGGCGAAGGGAATGATCGTTTTGATCTTTTGGCCGGCACCAATGTTGGCGTGAACGCATCTGTAGAAGGTGGCCTCGGAGCCGATACCATTCGAGTCATCGATTCTATCGTTGGAGAGGATCTTTTCGTAGACGGTGGTCTCGATGCCTTGACCGCAACTGTGACACGAGCAACCATCGGAAAGGGTCTCACTGTCATCGGCGATGAAGCCGCTGATAGAGTGACCATCACCGACACAACGATGGCTGACATAGGTACTGTGGAAACCAAAGGTGGAAATGATCGAGTCGATGTTTCTTTGGTGATGGCTTTTGCCTTCGCGATTGATACCGACAAGGGTGCTGACATCGTCAATGTTTCCGACATGATGACTGCGGAAGATGTTGGTGTTTTCACTGGCACAGAGAACGATCGAGTCACCCTAACGAACGTAATGAGTGGCAAGAACCTTATCGTTAGCCTAGACGCCGGAGCGGATGCCGTCACCGTCGAAGGGGTCTCGGTTACTGCCGACGCCGTCTTCGAAGGGGGAGCTGGTGTTGACACCTACACTGACCTAGGAATCACCTCTGGTATCAAGCTGGATGTTAAGGAATTCGAAGTCTTTCGATAATTCGGACGCGGCATTAAAGACGCATCGCGGTTTTCCTAGAGCCGCGAGATGCGGACCGTAAACGGTCTTAACATCGCAGCCGACTCGGCGTTTCCAAAACGTCGAGTCGGTTTTTTTTGCTTTCTGAACTGGGGATTTGTCAATAAAAAGACTGGATTTGCGGAAATTCATGAGTTTTAATACCAGTTTTTTCTGAACCAGATAGATAAATGGCGAGTGCTCTGTCATCTTGGAGTACGACATGTCAGAACCAAACCTTTCCCATCAAATCCGCGAGTACGTCGTTCGAATCTCCGAGAGTGGCCCAGCCGCTCTAGCGGGGCTTTACGATCTGGCTGCGCAGAGGTTGTTGCGTTTTGCGATTACGATTACTCGTAATCAGCATGATGCAGAGGATGCGGTTCAAGCTGCGTTGGTTGCGACGGTTGCTCGCCCGACAGCCGTGGCGACTGCGAGCGAACCATGGCACTATTTGCTGAGAATGGTTCGAAATGAATCATTGATGATTCTCCGCAAAAAGAAACGTTGGTCGCTCGGTTCCTTGATCAACACCAGCCTCAATGACTTGCTTGCTCATCGCGACGTTAACTCCATTGAACAAGAAGACATGCAACGAGCCGTTCTGCTCGCTCTCAGATCGCTTCCTGTGGAGCAGAGCCAAGTGGTCGTCCTGAAGATTTGGGAGGAGTTAACCTTCCAAGAGATCGCCGATCTACTAGATTGTTCGATTCAAACGGTCGCCAGTCGCTATCGTTACGCGATTCAGAAGCTTATGCCCAAGCTGAGAGCGTGCCATGAGGAGACCATCCAACATGGCAGGTAATCGTAATGCTCAGTCCCAGGAGGGGGGCGTTCCACTCGAAGACTTGCGGAGCTTTGAGGCCCGGGTCGCGGCGGCGCGAGACTATGTTGTGCCGACGGACGATTTGCGGCCCCGAGTCTTGGAAGCGGCCTCTGCGGTTAGCAACAGTAAACTCCAGGAGCGTCGCATCGGATATGCGATTATAGCTGTCGCAATCATCTCCTTTTGCTGGGGAGGAATGTGGTTGTGGATGTCCAGCGCCAACGTAAACACCGTAAACGAGTCCGCGAATTCCATCAGCCGCCGAGCATTGGAATTGCATGACAAGAACGCGATCAATATTCATCAAGCGACTGTGGATGCTTACGAAGAATGGCGTTCTCGATCCCAACGATCACTCCCAACCTACACCAGCGCCTCGATAGACGAAGTGAGCCAACCGATCGTTACTCCTGGCTCGATGTTTGCACCATCTTCCCGACAATCTGGGGACTCTACTAGATAAAAGTCACCGGGCCGTGCATCCGCCCCATCGAACGATTTCATTCCCCGGAGCTGTAAGTCATGCCATCAGTTTACAACGACCAAATCGGTTTGGTCGACTTGCTAGAATTCAACCGGCAGATCGAGGGTATGCTCACCGCAGGTATCCCTCTAACCTGGAGAGGGGATGATTCTCCTGTAGTTCTCAAAACCGAGTCAGAACGCGTTGCCAGTCGCGCTGCCGTTCTCGTAGGCCAAGGCAGTCCGTTTCTGGAGGCTTGGAAAGCGATTCCTGAGATTTCGCCAACTTATGAAGCGGCGTTTATGGGTTGGGTTCTTTCGAATCGCTCTCCTTATGCATTCGATTTGCTCAAGTCCAACACCACAAGATTACCGCAATCACGCAAGCTGTGGTTTCTAAACTTCCAATTAGGTCTAGTGTTTCTATTGGCTTTAGGTGTGCTCGCGATATGGCTGAGTTTCGGTCGATTGAGCCTCATCTATACCGATTCCCATTTAGAGGTTGGACCGATCAGCCGATTTTTAGAAACGATGCAAAGCCAACCCGTCTTTGCCATGGTGGGCGGTCTGGTGGCACTTTTGGTTTGGGGTATTGTGCTTCACTTGGCAAAGATCCGAGTGGCCAAGTTGAGTCAAGCTATGACGGCAAGAGAATCACGAGCAACCGTTAATTGGATCAAGTCGCAGTTTATGGAATTGGTATCGAGTCACACCGGCAACTTAAAGGACGCCGACCAGTTTTTCGAATCCATGGTTCACGAACGGAGCGCGAACCCGCCTGCGGAAGTGACTGCTGAGAAAAGTAGCGATGAACAATTCGCTGCACCGGACGTGGTCTCTAGCAATAGATCTTGGTTGGCTCCTCAGGGCTACATGCTGTGGAGTGCTGAAAAAGCTGTTGAGTGCAGGCTAGCCTATCGAGTTTCGACTTTACCGTACACGATTTACTTTGTTGGTAGTGGAGTCGTCGTCTTGGGGATCGGGGTATTGATTTTCGGGCCGCTGATCGAGTTGCTCTATGCCACTTTAGTTCCGGGAGCATTTTAAATGGATTCCGACCGGCCAGAATACTTGAAACGAATCGATCAACTGCTTCTCGAACGAGAAAACGTCGCGGATTTTGTTGAATCGGGGCTGCGGGACATTGGCGACAGTTCGTATCGCGATCTCAAGCGGACTATACAAAGCCTGAGAGGCGTCTCGCAAGCGGAGCAACTGCTAGCTTCTCCACAGCTCACTAGACTTTTGCCTCTGCTGAATAGTTCCTTCAATCGAGACCAAGATGCTATGCAGAAGTGCTCGCGATTGTTGTTTGAAGAAGAAAACAGAGCGTCATCCGGTTGGGGTCGGGCATTAAGTTACCCCTCCGTCATGTTTATGGCGATCTTCGCAATATTCCTAATCCAAGCGTTCTATCTTTCTCCATCATTCGAAAAAATGTTCGAGGAATTTGAGTTGCGACTTCCGACTCTTACAAGGATAGTGATTGCATTAAACCAGTTCACACGCTCCTTTGCCTTGATCATTATCCCAGCGATTCTACTGATTCATTTTTCGGGTCGAATCATTCGGTATTGGTTATCTAAGTTGGTCGCCGAGCTGCAGAAATTCTACGTACTTGATTTTCTTTTAGGAGGGCGAGCATCGAATTTGGTTGCCATGTCTCGCTTCATGAGAGTTCTAGCTGATCTATGCGAGCTTGGAGCGCCTGTGTCCGTCGCGGTTAGCTATGCAGGCAATGCAACTCAGCATGCTTTGTATCGACTCAGGGCCGATCAATTGGCCGAAACGATTCAAACATCTTCAAACAATAAAGAGCCATGGGAGGCTTTTCCTCCTCAACTGAGGTTCGCCTTGAACCGATCTGAAAAATCGGAGCCATCCCCGAGGCTCCTGCGAGCGTTAGGTTCCACCTACGGGAGCCAAGCAGCCATATCGACCTCTCGCTACTCCTCCATGACCTCGCCATGGCTGATTTTGCTTCTCGGTGGAATGGTGTTTTTCCTGGTTATCGCTTTGTTTTCTCCCCTTTTGTCGCTGATCACAAGTTTGAGTGGAGGAGGTGTATAAAGAATGCCGCTCACGAATTCTTCAGGTATGATTTTCTCCAGCTTTTCACCATGGCGAGCCATATCGTTTCGTAAACGAGATGATTTCGCCATCGCACAGCTGTTCGTTTTGAGAACGATCAAGACTGCATTGGATTGCAACGAATCGATCCCGGACATGTTGACCGCTGCAGCCTTTGAGTTGCGTGGCGGAGCGCGACGGGATCTACTCAAACTTGTACAACAAATTCAGTCTGCAGGATCTTTAGCTACGGCATGTGAGCAATTCCCATCGCTTCTCGACGAAGAAACAGTGCTCGCGATTCGTCTAGGCGAGCAACTGAAAATCTTGCCAATGACGTTGGCCGATTTGATTGATTTGCAGCACAATCGATGCCTCTCAAAGGTCCATAATCCGCAATCAGAAAAGTTTTACTGGGCAAGCTTTGCGTTTGTTTTCTTTTTCTTCTGGTTCTTCATCATGTACTTCATCGCACCTACGATGAAAAAGATGTTGGAGGAGTTTGAGATTGCGACGCCCGGATTAACTCTGGTCTTGTTTAGAGTTTCGAAGTACGCAGTCATGTATTGGCCAATATTTGTTTTCGGGGCCGTGTGCTTAGCGATCAGTTGCATTTCTCCCAGGACCGAGCGTTGGATGCTCTCTTTGTTCGGCTTCGTTCGACCGATTCGTTGGTTTCAAAGTCCATCCGGTATTAGCAAACAACTCTTGGCACTCGCGATGGAAAATCAAAAGCCGCTGCATACGAGTCTATCCACTCTTGCTAAATATCATTTCCATGCTGACATGCGGAAACGCCTTCTTGTGGCGAGAAACGATATCGAACTGGGGACGGAATCTTGGCAAGCGATCGAGAGCTGTGGTCTTCTCAGCACTAACGAAGCTGCGTTTCTGAAAACGCATTCTGACAATCGATTACAAGCGTATCTATTGCGTCAGTTGGCAGCAGAGGACTGGCGACAACGCGATCGACTGATCGCGTTTCGCTCCCTGCTAATACAGCCAACTTTGACATTAATCTTCGGTGGGTTTGTGGCGTTGTTTGCCGTCGGCTTATTCCTGGCTTTGGTTGTGTTGATTCAAACGATGACCTAATGAGACCTGAGATGCTTAATAGAACCAAATTACAAATTAGAAATCGCCGTGTTAGCCGTCGCGATTGGATCCGCCAACGCGGACTCTCAACGATTGAACTCACCGTTGCATGTACACTGCTTTCCGCATTGTTCGGTATAGGCGGCGCGCTATTCGTTCGTGTGTATCGCATCGGGCAAGATGCTGAGTATCGATCGATTGCACTACAAGAAGTCGCCAACGAATTGGAAACCAAACTGCTTCAAACAGCAGAACAACGAGCTTCTACAACGGAACAACGCCCCAGTGAAGCGGTTTTGTATCGATGGCCTGATGCCAAGTTGCTGTTTCGAGAAACTCGCGATGAGCTGGGAATTCGTGTCACGGTCGAATTGGTTCTACACTCCGATCCACTCGCAAAAACGATTCAACTCAGCGGCTGGATCGTTGATGATCAAAGCAGCACGAGGAGCGAACCATGATATCTAAATGCAAACGATTTCGCCGTCGCGGTTCTCTGCTCGCACAACAGCTGATTCTAATCGCAATCTCTGGAATGCTAATGATGTTGGCGATCAAACTGATTCATCAGACGCTCGACTTTGCCAGCATCTATCAAGGTCGATTTAATGATCAGCGAACCATGAGTCTGCTATCTCGACATTTTCGCAGCGACCTTCATTCCGCTCGCGCAACAAATTGGATTGACGCTAGCCGCTTGGAACTAACTACTTTGGCAGGAACGCGGATTGTCTACCGAATCGAGAACGCAAAAATCATTCGTGAAGTTTGGGAGACTGGTAAAGAATCGAACGATGCCCAGCAGCCAAACGCATCCGATTCGTATCGGCTCCGCGACAACCAATCGGCCGCTCTGTCTGTTCAAAATGATCTAGCTACTCTAATTGTAGAAACATCGGATGGCATGCATCCTGACGCAAAGACACTTCCGCACAAACGCGTCATGATTCGAGCGGGCTACGTTTCTGCATCCGAATTAAAACCGAACGACAATGCGTCGGAAAATGCGAACGACAAGGCAACGGAAGGAGCTAACGATGGTCAGTAAGGTTTTTCTTATACGGCACAGATCATCAAGGAAACAGCGGTCGATTTCGCAACGAAAGAGACGGGGCATTGCTTTAGTCGTCGTATTGGTTGCATTGACGATCGTAGTTGGCGTATTGTTGCCGCTCATTCCACCGGCACTCCGCGCCAGACGGCAAGTCGAACTCGAAGGGGTTGCATTGCAGAACCAGTTTCTAAAGAGCGCTGTAACGCAACGCCTTGCGTTGACAGCACCGTCAGAGATCGCCAGCGATGAAGAGCTTTCCAAGCTCTCTGGTCAAGTCCGATTTGGACCTAATGACTCACTTCAAGGGGAGTGGTTAGTTCGCCGCAAAGAACCAACGGAAAACGGCACACGCGAACTCGAAGTGACCGTTCGAATCGAATTTAAGGAATCATCGGAATCTGGCGTTAGCCCTTGGATAATACCCAAATCGGAAGCAGTGTTCCCGTTCCCTTTCGAAAACAAAAATGAATCTCAACAGTAAAATTTATAACCACAGAGAACTAACAAGGACAATCAAATGAAGATAGCTAAAAAGAAAATTGCTCGCGGATTCACACTGGTTGAACTGCTGGTTGTGATTGCGATCATCGGAATCCTAGTCGGCTTGCTATTGCCCGCTGTCCAAGCAGCACGCGAAGCCGCACGACGTATGCAATGCTCGAATAACCTCGCCCAACTCGGGCTCGCTGCGAACAACTTTGAGTTCACGTACGGTACGCTCCCGTCTGGCGTCGTTAATGAGACGGGACCGATCCGCTACGAACCGATAGGAAACCACACGAGCTGGACGGTGCGGCTCCTTCCCTATCTCGAACAGACCCTAACTTATGAGGCATATGATCAAAAGCTGGGGGCTTATGCTTCGGAAAACGAACCCGTTCGACTGGTGAGAATTGGGACCCTGCAATGCCCTTCAAGTCCAGATAACTATCAACACTATTCAAACGATTTGGAAGGAATCTCTTTTCCGACAACAACTTATGCTGGAATACACCATTCCGAAGAGTCCCCCATCGATGTCACTAACATGGGTGTATTGTTTCTTAATTCGAATCTCAGAATGACCGAAATAAAAGACGGTTTAACGCACACCATTTTGATCTCCGAAAAACGTGGCTCAGGCGATCAGCTAGGCTGGGTGTCGGGCACACGCGACACGTTGCGGAATACCAGCTCCATTAACTTTACTGGGCTGGGGTTGAGCGAGAAAGAAAAACGAGAAAAAGAAAAATCACCCATCGCAGTTGGATCTTTGGAGGTCGGCGGTCTTGGTAGCTACCATACCGGTGGCGTTAACGTCGTCTACGTGGATGGATCGGTTCGATTCTTGTCTCAAAGCGTCGACCAAGAGATTCTCAAAAATCTCGGCAATCGCGAAGACAGAACGCTTATGTCGGACGTCGATTACTATTAGGTCATCAATTCGAGCTAACTGCGGTCTGCTTCAGTTCGATTCCCATCATCACGGAATTGAGCCCTGAGCCAATTCCTAGCAAACCGACTCGGCTAGCAGGTGTCAAAAACCCGCTAGCGAGTCCCTCACCAAAGGCCACTGGCAAAGCAACCGAACCGGTGTTTCCAAACCGCTGAAACGTGCAGTAATCGGTCTCTTCAGGCATATTGATCGCTTCTAACATTCGCCGCCGATGTGCTGTCCCCACTTGATGGCAAACGGTAAAGTCGAATTCGTTTCGGTTCCAAGTGGTCTCAGCCAACAAGGCATCAAATGTCTCTGCACCAGTTCGAATGCCAGCCTCTAAAAGCAGCTCCGAATCGGTATTCATAATAGGCTGCATCTGCGAGCCAGCTTGATCGGTATCACTCTGGCAAAGTCCGTGATGTTCCGTCCGAGCAATTGCCACAGCCGCTTTGACAGGGCTACCTCCGAACAGGTCAGTGCGCCCGAGCAACCAAGCGCAGCTTCCTGAGCCTATCGTCAATGAGGCAAACGCAGGTTTGATCGACTGCCGCGTCAAATTGCTATCCTGCAACAAATGTGCGATGGTCGCTTCGAGTAATCCTCTGCAATCCTCGGTACCTACGACGACCCCAGCTCGGATGACTCCGGCCTCGATCAACTGAGCGATCTGAACGGCGCCGTTCATGACTCCTAAGCATGCGTTGGAAACATCGTAAACCCATGCGTTGGCTGGCAAGCCAGACAAATGATGTACGCGGCAGGCGGTAGCTGGCTCCAAATACTCTCGGCAAACGCTCGCATGGATCAAACAGCCGACGTCGTTACGATCGAAACCAACCGCGTCCATGGCCAATCGAGTGCTCTCGGCACTTTTGTCACTGATACGCGTTCCCCGATGCCACAATCGCCGTGATTGAATGCCGCTCATCCCCTCCAATCGACCTTGCGGTAGCTTTAATCGTTCGTACACCGGAGCCAATTGCTCTTCGATGTCGTCCGATGTAATGACCTCGGGAGGGAGACTATATCCTACGGATAGAAGTGATACGTTTTGAAACTGCAAGATGAAAACTCGGTCATCGGTGGTGGCATCGGCGGTAGCATCGACACTAACGGTCCAATAGTGGCCGGTCGAATCGTAGCTCTAAATCGGACCGGCCATTTTAGCCCCTTTTTCTGCGGACTGAATCCCAATCTGCTAGTGATTGGTCTTGGAAAAAGTGCGTTCCCTGCGGGAATCGATCCATTCGCGAATTCACATTGCCTTGGTTATCAACGCAACCAAATCGGATTCCGTTGGCCGACGAGCTGTTATCGCCATGAGTCGCTCGATCTGTACCGCTTTACTGGCCACCACCGGAATGTGCTCTGCCGTTAGTCCCAGTTCGCTTAATCGTGCTCTAATCCCAATCTTTGCTTGCAGCCTCCTAACGTAATCTACGGCATCATCTGCCGTGCACGATCCCTCTTGTTTTCCCGTTAACAGCGATCCGATTTTGGCTAGCGCGACCTCACAATTTGGCTTGTTGAACTCCATCACATAAGGCAGCAACAATCCATTCCCCTCGCCGTGACTGCAATGTGTGATGGCACCGATCGGATATTCAATCGCATGAACCAATCCAACCCCACTGTTTGAGAACGCCATACCGGCCAACATAGCAGCATAAGCCATTGAGTCACGAGCTTTCGTATCCCCTGGCGTATGGACCGCTCTCTCTAAATTTTCACCAATCTGTCTGATCGCTTCACAGGCCAGCAACTCGGTAAAAGGATAGGCTCCTTCATACGCTCGTGGACCATCGGTGCTAAGCGTTTGAAAGGCTTTATTGGTCAACGCTTCAATCGCGTGCACTAAAGCATCAATACCGCTATGAGCTGTGACGCGTGCGGGACAAGAATCGGTTAATCTGGAGTCAACGATTGCAATGCTCGGACGCAAATGAGGGCTTAATGTGCTGACTTTGATCTGTGCTGCCGTATCCGTTAGAACCGCCGAATGCGAAACCTCACTGCCTGTTCCTGACGTGGTAGGAATCGCAATCAATGGTGCAATCGTACCGGGCACTCGATTAAAACCAAAATAGTCTGCGGGTCCGCCGCCATGCTTTAGTAAAATGGCGACTACCTTAGCAACATCCATATTGCTACCACCGCCAATTCCAATCACTCCTTGTGCACCAGTTTCGAGGGCTCGTTGAGTGGCCCGTTCAGCAACGTCGATCGATGGCTCGGCCTCACCACCATCGAAAACAGCAACTTCGATTCCATGGGAACGCATTTCCGAAATCGACTGCTGAACCAAATCGAGCTTCGAAACGATTGCGTCAGTGATAACGATGACTCGCTCTAGCTTTCTGCCCTGAATCTCCTCAGCCAACTTGCTCAACGAACCTCGCCCGAAATAGATGTTCCCCGCAGTGGAAAATTTCCAAAATGGATTGGTATTCACTAGCTGATAATCTCTTTCACAACGCGTCCGTAAACATCGGTCAATCGAAAGGCTCGGCCCGCATGCTGGAACGTCAGTCGTTCGTGATCTAGGCCTAACAGGTGCAGTATCGTAGCATGTAGATCATGCATGTGAACTTTATCTTGAATCGCCATCTGACCAAACTCATCGGTGGCACCATGCGCGTAGCCTCGTTTGACTCCACCACCAGCTAACCACACAGTAAAACCACCTGGATTATGGTCTCTACCAGAACCCAGTTTCTGGGCATAAGGTGCCCTGCCGAATTCACTTCCCCACCATACCAAGGTGTCTTCGAGCAAGCCCCGCTGTTCAAGGTCTTGTAATAGGGCCGCGATAGGCTTGTCCACTGCCAAAGCATGGTCGGCGTGTTTGGGCATGTTGGAGTGCTGATCCCAAGCGGGATTCGCAGAATTGTCCCCATAGTTGACTTGAATAAACCGTACGCCTGCTTCCGCCAACCGCCGCGCCAATAAACACCGCTTGCCGTAGCTATTCGTCTTAGGATCATCCAACCCGTACATCTGCTTGGTTGCTTCGCTTTCGCTATCCAGATTCAATAGCTCCGGTGCAACACTTTGCATTCGCCAAGCCAGCTCATACGATTTGATGACCGCTTCGAACTCTTCGTTGAC
>JALOQS010000332.1 GCA_025459355.1 Pirellula sp. | reverse complement strand
GGTGTTGAAATCTGTCGCTTCAATAACCTCGATGCCAAAGCTCGCGAACAAATGGAGTTAATCGATGAGCTGCTCACTCGCATGCCTGCCCGTTATACCGGTTCTACCGAACTCATTCCTCTAGGCGAATACTTTCTTCTCGTCGGTGAAGACCCGAAAGAAGTTCTCAAGAGCTGCTTCGATCAAGCCCTCAAGATCAACCCATCCATGACTGCGGCTCATGTGGCTACGGCTCGCATGGCTCTTTCTAAAAACGATTCCAAAGTAGCAGCCCAAGCCACCGAGAAAGCTCTCAAACAAGATCCCACCGACCCAGAGATTCATTACTTGGACTTTATGGCTTGGCGATCGTCGGATCCAACCCGTGCCACCACCAGCTTGGCTAAGTCATTAGAACTGAATCCCAACTTTGTCCCTAGCATCCTCGCCATGGTGGAATCCAAGATGAACGAGGAACAATACGCAGAAGCCGAAGAGCTTCTCAAATCGATCGAGAAGATCAACTCGCGACACCCCAAGCTGTGGGCCTTACGTGCTGCCATCGCTCACCTCGAGGGCAAATACGAACAAGAAGGCGAATGTCGCAAAAATGCCTTGCAGACATGGGCTTTGAATCCCGAAGTGGATCATCTCATCGGCAAACATCTAGCCCTCCACTATCGATTTGTCGAATCCATCACTTATCAAAAACGCTCTCTCACCGTGGATGCTGGATACGTACCGGCTATGGGACAACTAGCCCAAGATCAATTGCGGGCCGGTCAAAGTGACGAAGGCTGGACAATGGTCGAACAAGTTCGCAAGAAAGATCCATACGACGTCACAATCTTTAATCTCAAACAATTGCAGCAACGACTCGACAGCCTCGAAACCCTAACTGCTCCTGGCCTTATCATTCGCATGGACAAAAAAGAGGCCCAGATCTATGGCCCCGAGGTGCTTGCTCTCCTATCCGAAGCTCGCGATGTGCTTACTAAAAAGTATGAGGTCACTCTCGAAGAGCCAATCTATGTTGAGATTTTCCCTAAGCAAAAGGACTTTGCTATCCGCACCTTTGGTTTGCCCGGCGGCGAAGGATTTCTCGGCGTCTGCTTCGGTCGTTTGATTACGGCCAATTCTCCCGCAGCCCTCCAAGTGAAATCGAACTGGAAGTCGGTGCTGTGGCATGAGTATTGTCACGTCGTAACGCTCAACAAAACGAAAAACAAAATGCCGCGCTGGCTTTCTGAGGGACTCTCCGTCTACGAAGAACGATTGCGAGACAATCGCTGGGGACAACCAATGGACCCAACCTATCGCGAAATGATTCTTAGCGATGAGGACTTTATCCCCGCGAGCCAATTGAGCAGTGGATTCTTAAAGCCCAAGACCCCAATGCATCTGCAGTTTGCTTACTTTGAATCTTCGTTGGCTGTGGAATACTTGATCGAATCGCACGGCATGTCAGCTATGTTGCGGTTGCTCGACGATTTAGCATTAGGTATCCCCACCAAAGATGCCTTACTACGCATGGTCGGTTCTCTAGAAACGCTCGACGCTGGATTTGAGCAATACGCTCGGCAGAAAGCGAAAGACTTTGGGCCTAATGTCGATTGGTCAAAGCCACAGGCCGACACAGCCATCCAATGGGAAACGGATCATCCCGACGCCTATGCCCTCACCCTCAAACGAACCGTCGAAGCCGCGCGTCAAAAGAAGTGGGACGATGTGATTGGTTTAGCAAAGAAGCTCAAAACGGCATGGCCAGAAGATAACCGCGACGATGGATGTTACGCATTGTTGGCCACCGCGTATCGGGAAACCGGAAAGCCTGATGAGGAACGAGCATCGCTGGTTCGCTTGACCGAGCATGCCAGCGCACCATTCGATGCCTTGGCTCGATTGGTTGCGATCGATACCGAGCGACAGGACTGGGAGTCGGTCGCCAAGTGGACTGAGATCCAGCACGCTATTCAACCCATGCGGTACGATGTTCAAGAAGCCCGGGCATTATCGCACGAACAAGTCGCTGCACACGAGCGGGCGATGCATGCGTGGACGGCGTGCTCCGAACTCGATCCAATCGATCCAGCCATGATCCACTACAAAATGGCATTTAACCTTGCGAAACTCGGGCGACTCGATGAAGCTCGTACACGGGTGTTGTTAGCACTGGAAGAGACCCCGCGATTCTTAGATGCTTTGCGTCTGTTGAAAGAGATCAAGAACAAGCAGTTGGAGCAATCCAATGTAAAGAGTACGGAAACCGAGGAGCGATCGCGATGAGTCGATGGACGCGACCGAGATGGATAATGTTGTTTTGTCTATTAATTCTGGGCATGGCAACCATCGCGACAGGCTACCAAAGACGCTGGCGTCAAGATTGGCAATCGGTCGGCCGACAAGGGGTACCGACATGGGAAGTGGAAAAGCCATTTGCGAAAGATGTTTTTACCTTTGCACGAGTGAAATACAACTCGCGGGGATATCGAGATCGATGGGCCATTGACTTCCGCGATAGCGATCTCAACTTTTCCCTGCGGCTTCAGCAGATGACGACGATCAAAGTCAACCCCGAGCCTGTGGTTGTCGAGCTCACCGATCCCAAGCTGTTTGACTATCCCTTTCTTTACATGATTGAGCCTGGGGAATTGTTTTTCGCACCAGAAGAGGCCAAAGCGTTGCGGCAGTATCTTCTCAATGGTGGGTTCCTGATGGTTGACGATTTTTGGGGCGACGAAGAGTACAACAATTTTGCTAACGAAATGAAGCTCGTCTTCCCTGAGCTTGAGCCCGAAGTCGTACCGCTCGAACACGACATCTTTCAATGCGTCTATCCCCTTCAGGAGAAGCCGCAGATTCCCTCCGTGGGCATCGCTCAACGCGGGGCACCCTACGGTATCACCTGGGAATCGAGATACGGTTCCGACACGAGCAAAGCGAACTACCGAGCGATCTACGACAAATCGGGCCGTATCATGGTATTCATTTGCCACAACACCGACCTCGGAGATGGGTGGGAAAGAGAGGGAGATGATCCATGGTATTTCGAGAATTTTTCGGTCAAGAAAGCTTATCCAATGGGGATCAATATCGCGACCTACGCCATGACTCATTAGTCCCATATTTGCTAATCTATAGCATCGCAATCCTAACGTTAACGAATAAGAAAGTTGCACCTTGAGCGCGTTTCAAATTACCACCGAAGAAGAAGAGGCACTTGTTCATCAGATTCGACAAGGCCGAGATCGAATTGCGAAAGAGCTCTCCAAAACCATTGTTGGCCAAAAGGAAGTGATCGAGCAATTGCTTATCTGCTTGTTCTCTGGCACACATTGTTTGATCACCGGGGCACCGGGACTTGCAAAAACGTTGTTGGTAAGAAGCGTCTCGCAAGTCTTTCATCTCGATTTTCGTCGCATTCAATTCACCCCCGACTTGATGCCGGCCGACATCACCGGTACCGAAATTTTGGAAGAGGAAGATGGCAAGCGCGTCATGAAGTTCGTGCAAGGTCCCGTCTTTGCTAACGTCATTCTGGCGGACGAAATCAATCGAACACCTCCCAAAACCCAAGCAGCATTGTTAGAGGCCATGCAGGAGCATCAAGTCACCGCAGCGGGCCGTCGCTATGCGTTGCCTGAGCCGTTCTTTGTGTTGGCGACACAGAACCCCATCGAGATGGAGGGGACGTATCCGCTACCCGAAGCGCAGTTGGACCGGTTCATGTTCAATGTACTCATCGATTATTTGCCCTTTGAAGATGAGTTACAAGTGGTATTGGACACGACCAGCAAACGTCCCGAACCGATTGAGCCATTGTTCTCGGGTGAGGACATTCTCAAGTTTCACGAGATGGTAAGACGGATGCCAATTGCTAGAGAAGTGGCAGGCTATGCGGTCAAGTTGGTTGATGCCAGCCGTCCAGGGCGAGAGGGCGCACC
>JALOQS010000331.1 GCA_025459355.1 Pirellula sp. | reverse complement strand
TTGCAAACCCTGATGATTTTTCAGGTTGATGTAATCGGCTTACGAACCGACACTCCTCTTCAGAGTAGCGGAAACATTCTCGACGTTGATGGAAACCAATTCGTAACTCCATTTGACGCATGGCGTATAATCAACACCACCACGGCATTGAACAGTTCGTCCATCCCTGCATCGCAAATTAGCGATCAGAGTCAAAAGGTCGACGTGAACGGTGACAACTTTGTGGATCCGCTCGACGCTGTAACGGTGAGCGACGCCATCAATTACCAATTTTGGGTGAATGATCCTACTGCACTGGCTCTTGGGTGAATGATCCTACTGCACTGGCTCCACTAACGCCGAAAGGGGAACCAATCTTTGAATTCAAATATCGCATCCTCAATAGCGAAGGAGACGATGCAGATCTCAATCCAGATGAGGGAAAGGTTGAGGCCGAAATCGAATTTGGTCGCTCCTTAAGAGTTCAGTTGCTCGTTCGGGATCTTCGTGCTCAACCAACCGGAATTTTTTCCACCTATTCTGATCTCGTGTATACAAACGTTGATGGGTCAGTTGCCGCAATAATCGAACCGATTTCGATTCGCGAAGATGGTTCCATTGTCGATAGTATGATTTCGGATAGGTGGGGGCTTAAACAAGGCCAGTTTTTTGACAATCAAACACAGGTTGCGGGCCAAAGAATTCTTAAGGGAATCGGAGAATATGGCCTTGGGTTCAAAGACTATATCACAGACAACGAATTCCACGTGGTCATGGATGTTATGTTCAACGCCAAAGAGCAAGGGACGGTTGAATTAAAGCATCAGCTTAGAGAGCATGCACTGGGAATTGCGGGCATCGTACCGTTCGATGGTACTGGCGACTACTTGGGGCCTGCTGAAGTCATTTTGCCAACGGCAACGATTCGCGTTACAGGTGGAGTTCCGATATTTAGTGCGAACGATGATTTCAGTGTAAGATCGGAAGATGAACTTCATGTAATTGACATACTGAGTAATGATTCTGACCTAACAGGAACGGCTCAAGTCGTGTTGCCGATCGCCCCTCCACCGATCGGAGGGGATCTGTTTTGGGTGAACGGAAGAGTGTTATATGTGCCTCCACCAAATTTCTTTGGAACGACATCTTTCACCTACAGCCTAAGAATCGCGGACGGCAGAGAAGATAGCGCGACCGTTAACCTAGTTATCGCAGAAGTGAACGATCCACCGATCATCTCTCGTGTCGCTCCAGTCATAGCACGAGAAAACACGCTTTACTACACGGATCCGTTTTTTGTAAGTCCCGGAGATGCGGAAAATCAACTGCTTAGGGTCATTGCAACAAGCAATAGCCCGTCAATTCTGCCAAACCCTGTCGTGGAATCTTTAGGTGGTGGGTACTATCGAATAATTGGCCAAACTGCATTGGGATATCTTGGGACGGGCGGCATCGTGATCGACGCCGAAGATGCTGGAAATGATGGTTTGTTTGAGACGATTGAAGACAACTCGATTTCGACAATGTTTGTCCCCGTGTTGTCTTACCCTAATATTGGCGACTTTGGGGATGCACCAACAAGTGATCAATCGGGCATGGTGTCCAGTTATCCAACGAGGTTTGATCAAAACGGAGCGTTTCACGTAGGGACGGCGCTAAGACTCGGTAGTCTTATTGATAAAGAATCAGATGGCGAACCGGAACCGCAAGCCAAAGGGGATGACACTCTTAGCACCCCGGACGAAGATGGAATATTGTTCCCATTTACTCACCCGATCAATGATCAAGAAAGCACTCTGTCATCTTACGTTGCCAATGTATCCGAAGATGGCTTTCTAGATTCTTGGATTGATTTCAATCGAGATGGCGATTGGAGTGATCTAGGCGAGACAATCTCGTGGAGCGTTCCCGTTTTTGCTGGGCGAAACATAATCCCATTCGAGATTCCTAAATTGTCTCTCACCGGCACCGTCGACACAACGTTCGCGAGATTTCGTTTAAGCCGCAATGGGATGCTTAGTTACACTGGGTACGGAGGGGAGGGGGAAGTTGAAGATTATGCCATTTTGATGAACAGAAACCTTACGCAGGAACTGGAGGCGTATGACCACATCCTCGGGCCTCATGAAGTCAACGTAGTTGATGGACGATTGATCATCACTGTTGGTGAAAAAGTCGTTTATCGGGCACCTGTGGACGGCATTTCGGTCTTTCGTCGAGAGAACTGGAGTGGTGAAACAACATTTGAAATGAAAGCCCCGGGTCAAAATATGCCGGGGCAACTATCCTATTCCGATCATACTGGCAGGCTCGAACTGGAACTACACCGCTCTCAACTTGACTTAGAGGCTCATACTGAGTTCTTAATCGGCATTAACGCCATTCGGCTTGGGCAGTACCAAGCGAAAAATATCATAGACTTTGAGCATGAACATATTCAAAGGCTAAATGCTGGGAAAACGCTTCGCATTGAGATGACAAAAGACGATGCATTACGGACGCAGAGCCAGTGGAAAGCATCGAACGGCAGATTTGAAAACGGCGTCTGGGTTCAAGTCTATATCGTCACCTCGGCATTCGCTTCTAACGGAACACTTGCGACGCTAGAGGTCGTGTCGGAAGCAGCTTGGCGAAACGAAACTCGCACGACCGATGCGGATGGTGATGCGACCACCAGCCCGCTCGATGTGCTAGCTCTGGTCAATCTCATTAACGATGGTTTAATCGCCGTTGGCGAACGGCTACCACCTCGAACGGAGTCTTCGATCACAAAGTTTCCGGATGTCGACGGTGACCAGTACTTTAGTGCGCTCGATGTGCTGCAAATCATCAATTACATTAACAGCAGGGGTAACGATAATGGTAGCGGTGGCGAGGGTGAGGGGGCGCCCGCGATGGCATCGCTCCGTTCCCATTCGCTAGTAAGCCCTCATGACATCGACCACTACATGTATTCCTACGCAGATGATTTTGACCAAGACAACCGGACTACACGACGACGGCGATCGCTATGATTGAATGGTTAAATCCTCAATCGCTATTCCCAATCGCTATTCCCAATCGCTTTTGCCAAGAAAAGACGTAAATTTTCGAAAAGTGACACCTAGGTTGCGCCCAAAGCGAGCGCCCCGATCAGCCTGAATCACAATGGGCCAGATCGAGTCATTTTCAAGGAATAGGAGTTGTTGTCTGTGTCGAACGTATTGCTTCGAATTGTTGATCTAAAGTATGCGTACGGCGATCGCATCGCGGTCAAAGGGATTTCTTTTGACTTGCACCCCGGTGAAGTATTCGGGTTGCTCGGTCCGAACGGAGCTGGCAAAACGACCACTATCTCGTGCATTTCCGGACATCTAAAGCAATACACCGGGCAAATGACCCTCGCGGGCAATCCCTACAGTCCTCACCAAAAAGGGGATCACCGGCGATTCATGGGGCTCGTTCCTCAGGAGATCGCAATCTACGAAACGTTGACGGCGGAAGAAAATCTTGTTTTGTTTGCCAAGCTATGCGGGGTGCCCGGCGACAAAATCAAAAGTACCGCTGATCGGATGCTCGCTTTCGCTGGACTGACGGAACGAAAGAACGATCTAGTGAAAAAATTCAGCGGCGGTATGAAACGACGACTTAATTTGGTGTGCGGTATCGTGCATTCCCCTCCGCTAGTGCTAATGGATGAGCCCACGGTTGGGGTCGACCCTCAAAGCCGGAATCATCTCTTTGATTCGATCATGAAAATGAGAGAGCAAAACACGGCCATCCTTTATACAACCCACTACATGGAGGAGGCGGAACGTCTTTGTGATCGCATCGCCATTATGAACGAGGGAGCAATCATGGCGATCGGTACCGCGCAAGAGTTGAAGCAGCTTGCCAATGCCCCCAATGGGACTTTGGAAAACGCTTTTCTTCAATTGACAGGTCGAAGCTTGAGGGACGAATCATGAAGCTAATCTCTGATGCATGGTTACTGGCTCGCAAGGATCTGCGAGTTTATCGAAGAGATACTGCCGCATTGTGTTTAGGCTTTCTCGTGCCGATGGCATTGGTCACCGTATTTGGCTGGATCATGACTTTTGCCTTTGGCGGTTCGTCCGCTATGCCTGCGGTCGAACTATGGGTCGTCGATGAAGACCAATCCGAGGGAAGCAAGCGATTGGTTGATGCGTTAAAGCAATCGGAATCGCTTAAAGTGCGTCCGCGACCGAACGCTCCGGATGCGACCAGAGAGAAAGTCAAACAGTTG
>JALOQS010000330.1 GCA_025459355.1 Pirellula sp. | reverse complement strand
GTTGGACAAGCGTTAGCGCTCGTGGCGCCGATCACCGCGCAGGGTAAAGAAAGCCAAGCGATTATTGCATTGGAGGCCAAGCTGCAAATCGAGAATGTATTGCAAGAACGTGGTTCGGAAGCGACACCGTTGCCGGAAGGCTGGGAAGCCGATCGAGAGAAGATTCGGGCGGAAATTCTTCAGAGACGCAAAGCTTTTCTCACCGAGTATCACGGCGTTACGAATCTATCCGATGAAGAAGCATTGAAGGCACCGCTTACGTACCGTGACGATTTGATTTGGGCTGCTCCTATCGCCATCGGAACATCGTTTATGTTGGTGTGGGGGGGCTATGGGTTTATCCAGGGGTTCGCGACGTTAATGGTGGCAGTCTTTACTTTGGTGACATTGGGTAATGCTGTCGGTCTTCAGTTTATTCCGCAGTGGAGTTTTACTTCGCAAGATTGGATTCACGGTTTGAGTTTCCAATTGCCAGAGGGGGATCGGTATGGAGCGTTGATGACTGCTTTTGCGACCGTTGGCATTATTGGAGTCGGGGCTGCTGAGTTGATTCAGTATCCGTATTGGTGTTTAGAGAAAGGGTACGCGAGGAAGACCGGTGTTTATGATGGTTCACCGGAGTGGACGGAACGTGCTCGCGGGTGGTTGCGAGTGATGAAGGCGGATATATGGTTTTCGATGATCATTTATACCGTAGCCACGATTGCCTTTTTTGTGCTCGGGGCAGGGATACTGCACCGAGCTGGCATTGTGCCTGATGGTAGTCGCCTGTTGATCACTCTTTCGATGATGTACGAGCCCGTGCTGGGTGGGATGGCTAAAGGTACATTCTTAGTCGGGGCTTTGTTCGTTTTGTATTCCACGTTTTATGTGGCGAACGCCAGTCACGCGCGTACCTTTGCGGATGCCTTGGGCATTGTGGGTTTGATAAAGACCGACGAGGCAGCACAGCAACGGATGGTTCGAATACTAAGTTTCGTTTTCCCGCTGCTTTGTTTACTGATGTACGGGATCGTTCAGTCGGCGACGAGGCTTGTGTTACTGAGTGGTGCGGCACAGGCGATCATGTTGCCGATGTTAGGGTATGCCGCTTTGCATTTCCGATGGAAGGGAAGTCGGCCAGGGTTAACACCATCCAAGGTGTTCGATTTGTTTTTGGTGTTGAGCGTGCTCGTTTTGTTTGCGATCGGCATTGGATCTTTGGCGCTCGAGATTAACCAGATCGTCAGTAAGTGATAAGGATCGAGGGTCCCTCGCTTACGCGTTCGGGTTGAGATCAATACACGCCCGGCGCGCGAGTGTGTGTTGCATTAATGGTAGGTTGGTCACTCTTGACCGACTACGTCGCGATTAAACGGGCAGGAGTGCCCATTTTACGTTTAACAAACGTTCGATTTATCATTGCGAAACGACCGTGGGGAACGGATGCTTCAAGTGGTAAGATGCGTTTCGGGCAAGTGGTTATGATCATTCCAGAGTCGCAATCGCCACGTTCCGTTCGTGCGAACCAGCCAGGTGATCGATGTGTTGTACGGATCGGCAAAGTAGGGATCGAGATCGTCGATTCCTAAGAACGCCTCGAGCATCCGCAACTTGAAATCCGCATGGATCATCATGGCGACTTTGCGCTGGCTGTGGCGTTCGCTTTCGTCTTCGTACCATTGACGCACTTGCTTGGCTCTCTCGCGAGCCGCATCGATTAATTCATACTCCGTCAATCGATTCCAGCCGGCTTCAGATAGGTCGGGATGAATGGTCCAACCGGGGCACAGTTCAGCAATCTCTTTTTTCGACATGCCCGGCCGAGGCTCGCGATGGCCCACGAGATGGCCGGCATAACAACCACCTTGTTCATAAATGTCCGGATGGATGACCGGTGTTAAGCCTACGGACTCTGCGGCTGGCTGTAGCGTTTGAATTGTTCTCAGAAATGGGCTGCAATAAACAAGGTCTGGTTCCATGCGATGAAAGCACGCAATGAGATGCTCGGATTGTTCACGGCCGAGTTGCGTGATTCCCGGATCTGGAACACGATCGGCTTCATCCTTTGCGTTGTTTTCCGACTGTGCATGTCGAATCAATATCAGTTGCCAATCGGACATAGACCAAAAGCTCTAATTGTTACGCGGCATTTTTGAAAGAGGGTAACGGAGCCAGTTGCGATTCATCAATCGGAAGCGTACCGTCAGAGGAACCAGACAACCGTTGCAGCAACAGCTTGGAAGTATTGTAACTGGCTCCCGGTTGAGCAAAGTCGGCTGCTAACGATAGCAAGCGTTTTCGTCGTGCCAGCCGCAAGCTCGCATCTCCGATCAGCGACTCCATTTCTGCGACCACGTTCGTGACCGAACGCTTTGATGAGGCTGAGTCCAATGCTCCGTAAGATAGAGACTCCGGAAGTATCTTTTCCGAAGCAATCAAGTTCGGCAGCGACATGCTGTCAATCTTTACAAGAGCTTTGCCCAACCAGTAAGTTGAGTTGCTCACGTGATACATGACGACAGCAGGCTTTCCCCTGGCCATCACTTCCAGCGAGACCGAGCCACTTTTCATAAGTGAGCAATCGCAGGTTTCGATGATCTCGCTAGTCTTGCCCGCGAAGATGGAAATCGGCAAGCGCGAGTCGTGTTCGGTTAAGTGGCTCTTGCACCACAGCGCGTGCGAGTCCTTGAGCGCTGCGACCATAAACTCCGCATCAGGGAATCGCCTGGCGAGTTGTCTGATCACTTGTAACTGTAGTGGCCAGATGTGTTTCACTTCGTGATCTCTGGAACCGGGCAAGACCGAGATTTGGATTTTGTCGTTTCGGCGATGCCGCTCAATGAACCGCGAATCAAGTCGTTGCTGAGCAACGCTGTCAAAGAAAGGATGGCCTACGTAGGTTGCGGGCACGCCGTGTTTTTCGAACCAAGGGGTCTCGAATGGGAGATTGCAGAAAACGTGATCGACGTATTTACGCATCTTGCGAACCCGCCATCCACCCCAAGCCCAGAGTTGTGGAGGCAAGTAATAGAAGACAGGTATACCGTATTTCTTAGCTCGCTTAGCAATGTGCCAATTGAAGCCAGGAAAATCGACCAGGACAACGCCATCAACTTCCTTGTTGGCGAAGCATTGTTCGGCTCGGGCTGCCAATCGAAAGAACTCGCGAAGTTTAGGTAGCACTTCGGCAAAGCCCATCACGGCCATGCTGGTGAGATCGAAATCCAAATCGAGTCCGGATTGAATCATCTTCGGACCGCCGAATCCTCGAAAGGTCGAGCTAGGAGACATACTACGCAGGCAGCGAATCAAGTTCGCCGCGTGCAGGTCCCCGCTCGGTTCTCCCACTGAGAAAAAAAATCTTTGTCCCATGAACTGCTCTTCAAGGCTCACCGGTTGGATGAGCTCGCATGTATCGAATTGATGACAATCAACGCTTTGAGTGCAGTTGATGTGCTCGAATTGATTCATCGGATAGCCCTGGTCTGTGGGATTCGTACAAATTTGAGGTATACGAGAAACTGGGCTGTCAGGGCAATATGAATGGGATGTCTTAACGATTTTTCTGATCGTACTGCTTAGGGAAAATCGGAGGCTTGTCGATTTCGATTAGACCTCCTAATCAGCAGTCACTGCAATCAGTTTTCTTTTTAAGCGAGACCAACGATCGGGCATTGGAAGTCGATTGAGACTTTTCTGCGGCTTTTGCAAATTTGGTTAACTTTGCGGGTCGTAATGCCGAAAACCTTTGTACGGAATGTTCGGACGTTGCGGACGGGAGCGGGGTCAATTGTCTTGACGAAGCTCTCTGGCAAACCTAGACTCTGGTTTTAAATCGTGTCCCGATAAGGACTTACGCTTTCAACCCGACCCCCTAGGAGTGCTGCCGTGACGAAGAAAGAGATCGTGAAAACGATTTCCGATGAGACAGGCCTCAACCAACAGCA
>JALOQS010000006.1 GCA_025459355.1 Pirellula sp. | reverse complement strand
ACGAAACGATATGGCTCTCACGTCGCATGTGACGGAATCGATTTGTGCATATCCAAAGGCATGACCTTTGGGCTGCTTGGTCCGAACGGAGCGGGAAAGAGCACATTGATTCGAATGTTGATGGGACTTACGGAGAGAGATAGCGGCCGAGTATCTGTTTTGGGGTGTGAGGATCTCCGATCGAGCATATTACGTCAGAGAGTCGGCTACGTTCCTGAGTTGCACTACATGTATCGCTGGATGACTGTACAGGAAATACTAGAATTCGCCGGCCCTCTTTATGCTCAGTGGGACGCGGATCTCGCCGAAAATTTGATCGATAAATTCGAGTTACCGAAAAAGAAGAAAGTCAGCTCGCTTTCGAAAGGAATGACGGCGAAACTCGGATTGCTGCTCGCTTTAGCTCATCATCCGGAGTTGTTGATTCTAGATGAGCCGACCTCTGGACTTGATCCTATTGTCCGAGAGGATTTTTTGGAGAGTGTTTTGCTAAACCATTCTAGTGAAGACCGAACCATTCTGTTTTCCAGCCATCATGTTGATGACGTGGAACGCGTGGCAGATGAGGTAGGCATCATGGTCAATGGAAGGCTAGTTGCTCGTGGAATTCCGGACGAGTTGCGAGGGACGATCAAGCGTATTCGTGTTGTTTTGCAGGATGGGAGGTTGCCGGCAAATGTGCCCAAACAAGTTATAAGCCAAAAAGTGCAACGCCGAGAATGGCTGCTTACGGTTGCTCCTTTCTCTAGCGAGCTGATTCGCCAGCTTGAAGAGGAGAACGATCCGGTGTCTGTAACCGTTATCGATCTCAGTCTCGAAGAGATATTCAAAGACTTAGTTCGCGGGCAAGATTCCGCAAGACGGAGTGAGGGATGATTAAAACGTTAATCAAGAAAGATCTTCGTTTGTTAAAGCACTTTATTTTGACCTCAATCGTTGTCACGCTGTGTTGCTATATCGCTGCAGGCGTCGCTGTCATTCGATCACCATTCGAGTTTACTGTTATGGGGGATGCCTCCACATGGTCTTTTCTGATTTTGAACTTTGGTGGAAACCTAGGTTTTCTATCGGCCGCATTTTGCGCGGCAATTCTTGCCGGGAGTGTCTTTACCTTAGAGCGAGCGGATCGATCGGTCGAGTTTCTTGCGTGTTTACCACCAAGACGATTTTTGCATCTCGTTAGTAAGCTAAGTGTCGTTTTGACTGCTACGCTGGTGATGCTGGCAATTCACTCAGCGGCTCTTATTGCCTCGAACATGCTCATTCCTCATGTGCGGTCATCCACGGCTCCCGTTTCTGATGGAGTTTCGTTGCAAACGCTATTTTTACTAGTAGCGGCAATTGTATCGGTGATCGGAGGAGCTCTTGCTATTTCATCTTGGCAAAAATCGAATGGTGTTTCGATCCTTTGCGGACTTCTTACGCCCATCTTACTGATAAAGACCATTCAAGCGGTCGAGTATTTTTTGGAGATTCCAGCAGCCAGCGATGGACACTCGTTGCGTTTTGCGTGGACCATTCTTATCAGTGGGCTTTTCTTGATTTTTTGTGGCGGATATTGGTACGTGGAGAGGGCAGACCCATGAAGAAGTTAAAGATGTTTGTCGTGCCGTTGTTGTTACTGAGCCTTGTCTCGTTTGGGTGGTTGATCAATGAGCTACGAATAAAGCAGCAGCAAGTCGCTTATTATCGATTGCCTGCCGATACTAGCCCACGCTCCCTATTGGGATTCATGCGTAAGATGGATGGTTCGGCTGAGTCCCCAACCGGCATTTTGCAACGTTTTTCGATTGACGATAACAAGCACGCAATATGCAAAGCAGTGTTGGAAGCAAGCAAACACATTCCCGTGAGCTCCGCTGATCTTAACCGAGAAGAGATTCGTGAAGCCCTTTTCTATAAAATCAAATACACCGTAAAGGGGCTGGAACAGGGGCACGCATCAGGAACGCACGCCGAAATTGCTGCTTTCGAAGCCGATGCAAAAGACTTCCTTTCGGATTTCAAGAAGCTGAGTAGTCGCGAATTGATGGTTGCCTCCCTATCGTTGATGGTTTTCGAGGTAAAAGGAAACCTATCCCAAAACCTCACGTTTCTTCAATGGCTTGACGACCGCCTTTCCGTTGGCGACGAGACCCCAGAAGCAGCGCTTCTGAAAAACCGAATTCAAAGGATTCAGTATCGTTGGCAACTTATTGATAAGCAACTGGAGCTTGTGTCAGCGAACTTATCTGGTGAACCATTCGACATACAAAGCTTGCGGGGCAAGGTCGTGTATGTGGAGTTTTGGTCAACCGGATGTCCCGCTTGTATTGCCGAGTTACCCGCCCTGCAACGCATCTATCAGAATTATCAAGCGAAAGGATTTGAGATCGTTGCAATTTGTGTTGGATCTGAACCAGAACGGATACGTCGCTTCGTTCAAGGTCGAAATTTGCCCTGGGTGCAGCTCTGCCACGATCCGACGGCGAGTAAAGACTGTAATTGGGAACTTTTCCATCAGTTTGGAGTTGAAGCCTTGCCAACAACGTTTTTGTTGGATGCATCAGGAACGGTCCTAGCGCAAGGAGTTCGCCCATTGCACCAAGATTCCAATCGGAACCTGGAGAGCATCTTGATGAAACTACTACCTTAGTGCTTGGTGTTCACTAACTAAGTGCAGGTGGCAACCAAGGGTACGCAGCTATCCAGGACAATTCGAAATCGCTTTCCAGTTAGGTCGATGGAATGGAAGTGAGTGCTTTTGTCTGAAGGCTACCCAATACAGCTATGTTCAAGCTGCTTCGCACCAGTATTGGCTGTATTCCTGGTGATCCCACTTTGCTACCAGTCTTTTGTATCGAACGATATCCCCACGTTTCAAGTTAACCAAGACATTTGGCTTGAGGCCTTCCGATACAAACGTCACGGCAACTAGATTTTTGCGTCGCCGCTTGACCCACGGCAAGGACTTGCGAATGCGTTCGATCGTTAAGAACGGAGCCATATACTCCTCTGCGAACTTAACGATTAATCGACTTGGAAAAACACGCAGTGTCTCTCGTGCTGCATAGCTGATGAATCTTTCGTCCGAATGATACTTTTTCGGCAACTCCGCCACATCGATAAATCGATCAACAACTCGATTGAATTCTTCGAAAAGAAAGTGATAGTCCTTTGGATAAAAACCAATCGCCGACGAGTTACCAAAGTAATAGGCTTCCGGAGCGAGATGCCTGACCATGTTTTGATAAGGCCACCATTGAACGTAATGATTCTGAAGCATGCTTATGCCTCGATGCTTTCGTATGTGCGACTCGATTCCATGAACGTCGCCACAGATAAGCGTATCCAAATCCAAAAAGATGGTGGGCAGATCTGGATCGATGATATCTTTCGCAAAGATAGAGAGCTTTAGTCGACAACCTCTTTTGAGCGAATCGAAGGGTGCTCTGAACTCCGGAAACAGAACAGTCTCGACGCTGGGATCAAGGTTCGATTCTGCGTTATCTGTAATGCATACGAATCTAACATCAGTCGTCGAATTCTTACGAATTGCCTTCACGTGCCGATTAACTGACGACGCATCATAACGCGTTCCCCACTTGACGAAGACTACCTGAAGCATGCTCTAGTTTCTCCGAACCCCTAGCTCCCCAGAACCCAGAGTTCCAGGTGGTTTTCTTTACCAAAGCCGAAGGTCCCAGTTCCAACTTATGTTTTTCCCTGCGTGTTTAGTTGTTCGAGCAATTATTTCTTTGCGGATCGAGCGGCAGGCTGGATGGTGTCCGTGGAAATAACGCGTTCATCAAGTCGGGCGGTGTATTCCATGGTGCTACCTGCACCGGAGAAGCCAACGACTTTTTTATCCCAGACGAGTTCTTTGGAAATCATTCGCCCAGCATCAATGTCAAACTTAATGGTCCCATTGCTGAGTTGTTGCACCACTTGGGCCTCTTCTTTTGGATCGGAGACAATAGTGATCATTTCACTTGCTACGGAAACAGTTGCGATACCGGCACTCACTTTTTCTAGCTTGAACAACTCCCTGAACCGAACACGTTTAAAGGACCCATCTTCCCGGCGAACATTCAGTTCCCTCGGAATCTCCCAAGTGGCTCCGACCGCAACCGCATTCTCGGGAACTGGTAAAGTAATGTCACCCATTCCCAGGTTTGGTGGATTGGTTTGATCGCTTCGAGCCACGATAAGCCCTTGCTGATCAATCGTTACGGTTGAGATAACCTTTCCGACCGAATCTGCGGCGTTCTGGAATTGAAATGGAGGCTGCTCACCCGACTTAGACGAATAGCGGAGTTCGTCACCTGTTCCAATGCGTTGAGACATGTCAATGTCGTCGATCATATATTCAAAGGTCATATTGCCGTCTTCGACTTTTGTCACGTCCCATGTCTTGTGGGTGACCGTCCGTGAGTCCGCGTCTTGAGCCGTTGCGTCAATCTTGTTGTCGGTCTTTGCCATATGAGTCACTTCACTGACAATCCGAAGACCTGGCTTGAATTTGTATCGAAGCAAAAAGGTCTCGCCACCCATAGGCGATGGAGTCTCAGTGAGTTCCTTTTTCTTAACTGGCCTCAGTGCGGATTCATCACTAGCACCAATTTGCGTAGAAGCTGGTTTAGCAGCGGTTTTTTTGGCCGCCTTGGTTTTGGATTCGTCCTGGCTTGCTTCCGTTTTTGACGGCATCGCACCTTCTTTCACGAGCAGCGAGCGTCCACCAGAAGGAACGCCATCTTGCGCTAATCCCTTTGGCGTATACGCGGTTGAACATGCCACGGAAATTGCGAACAATATAATAGATAGCGAACGAATCATGATAACAGGGATCGAATGTTGATGGTTATTCTTAAGAAAAACAACGTGCAGCAGGCTGGTGCTGTCGTTAGTATTTTGATGGGCGATGTGGATCTCTGGCGAGCGCCGGATCATGTGTCTCGACCGGTCCATGTTGCTGCAGAGACGGAACGTATGGCTGCACCTGAGGTCGCCCAACTGAGCTCGGTGCAAAAGGAACCGGAACCTGTCGTTTCATCAAGCCAATTTGCTTGCGAATGTTAGACAAGTCTTCCTGTATGGCTTTAAGGGTTGCGTTGGAATCACTCGACTGGCTGTTTTCTGTTTCTGAATCAGTTCGCGTCGCAACGAGTTTCATGGCCACTTCTGTGCGATCGATCAAGCTGGCTGTGAGCTGCTCGGTTGCATGCTGCCTGGCTTCGTTCACTGCGATTTGAGTTTGCAGACGAGCGTTCTTCTCGGCCAGGGTATAGATTTGTTCCATAGCTGCCTGTCGCTCGGCCATCAACGTTTCTGTCAGTTCGAGCTTCGCCGAGAGCCTCGCATTATCGACTAGCAAGTTCATAACGACTTTGGCGGGACCAGAAATATCGAGCTCTTTCAACACTGCGTCATCGACCAAACCGGCCTTTGAGGATGGAGCATTTTCGTTTTCCGTGAAATACATAGCAGGTGGAGCTGGCGGCGCTGCTGGCACAACCATAATTGGCTCCTCTTCCTCTTTGCTCTCCGTAGTCGAGCAATCATCTCCCACGACTGGCTCGTCCTTGACTTCATAACACTTGTTGCCAGTACAAATGCGGTGCCCACAAGCGATCACGTCTTCAACCAGTTTCTCAAACCCAGTGGAAAACTCCAAGGGCTTAGCGGCTAGCGGGGTACCACTGTTAGATTTGAGTTGATTGACTCCCCCCACTGTTTTGTTGTCCTGCTCGGCATTCTCCAAGCATACAGTCGCTATCAAATTTTTATGGTCTACTGCCTCGCCATCGTGAGAAAAATGAACCGCAACTTCGGTTTTGAATCGAATAGGGGATTGCAACCAACTCCCCAGCATATCGGAGAGAAACCAATCACTCTGGCTTGAGCGAGATTCCTGCGCGCTGATGAATAGGGTCGGCACGACCTTAGGCGAAGAACTCTTTGGGTCGGTGTCGTCACCCGCAAGATTGCAAGACGTGGTGTTGCCGCTTTTTGTGGTGGACTCCGTTCCGCCACAATCGCAGTTTTCAGAGCAAGTGTCTGCCGTCTGTTTACTGCCCGCCGAATTGCGGGCACCATCAGTGTCCGCTTCCTGTGCAAGCAATGGGGTTGAGGAAAGGACAGAACAAGCAATAAATCGCGTGAGCCAGTCTCTCATTTTGATAACGCCTCCATGCAATTATCTCGGGAACGTAAAACGCCGCAGAATATCGCGAGACTCAAACCTCGCCTCACCGATCGGACTTTAGCAAATCCGCGCAAAAAGAGAAAGATCGAACTTTACGAATCACGACGAATTCGAAATCTGGTGAGCAAAGCCGATGCGTGAACTAAAAATTGAAACGGTCGTTCGGATCGAGCTTGTTTCGCTTGGCTTCCGGCAAAGGATTTCCAAACCCCGGTGGTCGCCCACCAACGACAGGCGGGCCAATGTCATTTTGAGGATACGGATCAAAGTACACGGCACGCGCTCGCTGACGTTCTTGATCCCCTTGACCATAGTATCCACCGCCCCATCTCTCTAGCTTGGGTGCCGCCATGGGTGCTCCCATGCAACCCGTGCACAAGACAATGCCAGCAATTCGCAAGATCCCCTTGGTGCCCGTCATCATGTCTCACTTTGCCTTTGTAACAGAACTCGCTCGCTCGCCAACCTACGCGAACCTGCACTATCAATCGTTCTTAGAAAAAGATGCAAATCGCGACTAGCTCAGCCCAACGAACTTTACTGAAATCCGAAAATATTGTCTCGCTAAAGCAGCATTGATAGCAATCCTGCTTGACAGCAGCTTATCGAAACATTTTTTGGATTAGAATGGCAGGGATTGTTGCGTCACGGCTCACCCCTCCCCGTCTCCTCTCCCTCATCAAGCACTCAACGAGGTCGAATTCCATGCGTTATCCCTGGCTCCGAGTCTCTACGATGGCTATCGTTTTTCTACTTGGAAATCATTTTGCATGCGGCCAAGCCGAACGAGATAATCTCATCACTCGCGAGAACTCGCTTCCAGGTGCTCGCGATTGGCAACTGACCCGAGTTCGTGTCGATCAAAGTAAATACAGATCGCCATGGATTGAGGGTTACTGCTCGCGGCAAAGCGTTCGCGCAGGCGAGACAATCGACATCAAGGTATCAGCTAACCCGGCCAGCCTGTTTCAATTAGAAGTCTTTCGAACTGGCTATTATGGCGGCGCCGGAGCCAGGCTGATGAAGACCGTTGGCCCGCTGCGAGCGGTGACTCAAGCAACTCCGCTTGCCGGAGAAAAAGATCTTCATGAGTGTCAATGGTCGACGACAACGAGCTTGACGATCCCAGATGACTGGTTGAGCGGCGTCTACCTCGGGCGATTGACCACCATTCCGGACTCTCAAAAAGAACCTTATTGGCAAAGCTACGTGATCTTTGTCGTGACGGATGATCGGCCGTGCGATGTTCTGTTTCAATGCTCCGATAACACTTGGCAAGCGTACAATCAATGGCCGAGCCACTACTCGGTTTACACTCATCCTAAAGGCAATCAAGGTCCCTGGGCGGATGTCAGTTTTGATCGACCGTATGGGCGCGAAGCGCAATTCGAAAGTGTCGTCAACGATCCCTTGACGATTGGAGCTGGCGAGTATTTGCCGCTCGAGTTTCCCCTGGCCTATTGGCTCGAACAAAATGGCTATGATGTTTCCTACGTTTGCAATTCCGATATGCTCAGTCCAGAGCGCGGCCTGAAGAGTCGCGTTTTTATAAGTGTTGGGCACGACGAGTACTGGGATATTCGTCAATTTCGATCCGTGGAAACGATGCGCGATGAGGGAGTTAGCTTGCTGTTCCTTTCGGGCAATAGCGTCTGCTGGGTCTCTCCCATGAGTCCTAGTTCTGACGACCGACCTAATCGGATTTTGTTTCGAGGAGGAGCGTATGGTGGCGATCGACCCACAGCATTAGAGCGAGCTAAAATTCACGGGCCATTTCCGGAGCATGGTCCAGACGAAGGTTTTCTGATTGGGGCCCGCAATGTGGAACCCGTCAATGGAGGAGGGGATTGGATCTGCACTAACGCCAAACACTGGATCTACGACGGAACCAACATGCGAGACGGAGACCGAATCCCAGGTTTGATTGGCTGGGAGTACCACGGAGACCCCGCCGACATCCCGAGCTTACAAATCGTTGCTACAGGCACAGCTTGGGTGGGTGGGGAGACACCTCAGACATGGGCCGCAACAGTTTACGACGGTCCCAAGGGAAACATTGTCTTTAATGCATCGACTATTTTCTGGGTCCAAGGGCTCTCGTCCCCACCCGGTCACACGCTACCTTGGTCCCACTGGAGTCGACCGCATGGGCCTGACTCTCGTGTCCAGAGAATGACACAGAACGTTTTGCGTCGCGCTATCAATAAACCATAACCCATGCATGGTGAGCTTAAAGCTTGACCGCAGCAGATAGGTCGGCGGTTTCACCACCTTTGGGAGTAACCAAAGCATCGACAAGCACTTGCGAATTCGTGGCAGGAATCGCATAAGCTTCTTCTTTGACGGTAACTACAATCGCAACCCCTTTGTGTATCCCTCCGATATGCTTCATGGGTTTGCTGCCGATCGACAGTCCCTTGCCTACGTCGATGTCCATTGGTTCGGACCAAGAGCACATTCCATCGTTTGTTTCGACGACAAGAATAGTCGGATCTTCTGCGTCGGCTGGCGACAAGGGACCTGATGCGGGAAAGAGAGTTCCAGGGCCAACCAACAGCGAGTAATTCGTCTGATCAACATTTCCAGAGCCTGTAAAACTGCTGGCGAACACCCTAGGCATCTCGATCGCCAAACTCAAGTTTGCTGGACTGTCGTAAGGTTGATCGAGCTGAAATCTATCATAGAGTTGTTGATAGCCTAAAAATGGCAGTATCAAAACTCTCCACGAATAAAGTGGCGTGCCACTATTGTCTTTAACGACTGGCGTGGGGTAAGTGCCATAGCGCAATGCATAGGCGTTGAGAGCTTCTGCGATGGCAATCATATTGCTCGAATCACTTCGCTGCGCCGCGAGGGCAGCCTTTTTGGTGATAAATGGGATCGCAAAATACACCCCAACTCCGCCAGCAACAACAACAGTTGCCAACGCAATAGCGATGATCCCAATCGGTGCCCATTTTTTCCTTGACGCCACAGGTGCACCGGATTGTTCCGAAGCCGGCGATTTTACCAACAAGCCATTTTTGTCGAAAAGGGGCAGCGTGACATTCCGGCCACAACTAGCGCATGGCCCGGATTGCCCAGCATACTTATCATCTACCCGCGTCCGATGGTGACAGAACGGACAAACAAACTCAAACGGCATAACCGAGTCACTCCCGTCAAAAAAGTCAGCCTAGCCTACGTACCACTTCTCTGGAAACATCCTGAAGCCCGATCACGTCTTTCGACCGATAAACTGATAATACGGCGTTCTTAGCAGGGGAATATACGGCACCTTGGATTTCTTTTCAAAGAGTTCAACCGTTTCGAAACGCTTCTGAAGATAGGGGATGTGGTCCGCGCTGGGAAACACATTATCATTGCCGAACCATACCGGCCAAAAGGCTCGCGTCGACCATCCGTGACGCGACAACCCCGTGGCGGGATACTTGCGTGAAACATAAAAATCGATCACTCCGATCAGACCGCCAGGTTTCAAAATCCTCAGTGCGTTATCGATAGCCGCAAACCAATCGGGAATCATGGTTAGCGAGTAGGAAAATGTGACAATGTCAGCGGTCCCTTCCGGCGGACTCCATTCTGTTGCGTCCCCCGCTACAGCCGTGACGTTGGTCCACTGGTTCTTCTCCGATCGCTTTTCTACAATGCCAAGCAGCGACTCTGCCAAATCGACCACATAGATCGAATCGAACTTCTTCAGAGACGAACCAATAAACTCCAAATTGGCACCCGTTCCCCCACCGAAATCGACCCACGTGCCGCCGGTAGATTGCTCTCCAATTCGACTGTAGACTTGCTCGCGTCCCTGAAGCAGACGCTTGCGAAAGTCATCGTAGCCCTCGGCTTGTCCCGAGTAAAAACTTTCCATTCGCTGCGCGTGAGTTCCCCCGCGAATGGGACGGAGAACCAGATGGTAAAGGATTCGTAGATCGTTACCGAATGACATGCTCGTCTTGTTTCTAGTGATAGATTATGGCGACTCGCGATTGATAGAGACACAAGGTTCATCTTACAAAATCGCAAGGCAGATTCTAGGCGATTCGGAGCTTTATGCCTATTCTTGAACCATCCCCAAACCCAGATCCCTTATTGGTTTTCCTGCGACTGATCGAACCAAGTCGGATTGGGAATAGCTTTTAATCTCGAAAACAACAACACGATTCCGAGCCAAATTACCAAGGTGGGAATCTCGATTGATAACGAAATCATGACCGTCTGACGCAAAATACTCAGCACCGAAATGGCTAGCAGCACGGAGCAAGCCACAAACGTGACTTTGTCAAAGCCTAGCCCGAGCGGAAAGGCTAATCCCGCTACGGCAATGCTGAGGGTCCAAACCCAATCAATTTGCGGCGCGATCTTTAACGCCGTGAGCAACGCTCCCAAACCGATCACGATCATGGCGATCGGAATTACCAGCCCTACTTTAGAATTCATCATCTTTTCACACTGACATTAGCGTCCCGAACTCTTGGTCAACCAAGCGAAGGATCTCGTTGACGTTTAACGTCCCGTCTACGATTCTAGCTGAGTTTAGAATATAAAGGCCTGACGAATCGCATTTCACAGGCGCTCTTTTTTGAGAATAACCCAATGTAGGAATGGACATGACATACCTGGCCCGGGCCGTCTGGATCGCCCTGACCTCTTTTCTCGAAAAGTGAGGATACATTCTTTCCAACGTACTCATGCATCTCTCATGAATCGTCTCGTCATCTTCGCGAAAGCAATCACTTTGGGAGTGAACGTATTGAGGCAGATAAACCAGATAATTGCCCCCCAGCTTACTCGGTGGCAGCATCGCACCCATTTCTATCACTCCCGTAATCGGAAAGCCCGCATCCGTAATGTTCGTAACATAATATCCCCCCAGCGGCTTCTCGATCAATAATGAGGTGCACAAGACTCCGAGGTACTCGATGCTCGAATGCAATTGTCGCTCGTGAGCAGTGAGAGGCCCAACCAGATTCGCAGCCTGCGCAGATGGCAGGGTTACGACAACCTTGTCTGCGTCGATCGATTCTTTTCGGCACGCCAAATCGTACTCGATTCGGTACCTGGTTGCCGACTTATCACCGGCCTTATCTGCGGCCTTATCACCTGTCTCAGAAGCAGACTGGTCGCGGGGAACCAACTCGATCGATGTCACCTTTGCACCACACCGTACGCTTGCGCCCTGGGTTCGCAGTGCGCTTTGAAACGCATTGAGGACACGATCATATCCGCCATCCACTATGCCAAACAATTCCTGCTTCAATCCACTCCGCCGGGCCGCATACATGCGCTGTATGTAAGCCCAGATAAAGGCTGCGTTGGTGCGCTGATATGCATCCCCAAGCTTGCACTTCAATAGAGGCAACCATATCTTCTCGAATGTGGAGTTGCCGCTCCACTTGCGAAGCCACTGCTCAACCGGGACATTTTCTAGCTGTTTCCAATCCGATCTTTTCGAAGCACAAAAGATCGTCCCGCCCAGTCGAAACTTTTGGTACAGATTCAATATGGGGAATCGCAAGAAGTCAATCGAACTCGAAAGGGAATGCAACGTTCCATTCGAAAAGAAGCCAGTCTTGGTAACAACCCAATTGATCTCTTGGTCGAGGCTTAATTCGGAAAGCAACTCTCTAAGATACTGGTCGCTCAAAAGTGTTACGTGATAGAAACGATCCCAGACGACATCCCCAATTGACCAAGCCGACGCTAGCCCTCCGAGATTAGGTGACGATTCTAGAATCGTCACCTCGACATTCTTTCTTAGCAACTTTCTGGCGACGGCCATTCCCAACATGCCGCCGCCAACGACGACCCAACTCTCTTTTTTACCAGGGTTGTCGCTCATGCTTACGCTTTCGAACCGATCGTGCTCATTCCGAGAGCTAGTTCATATGGACTTGAAGCCAACCTGATTCCGAAGAAATGGAAACCAAGTCCAAGGTTTGGAACTCGGGCGGCAGCTTCTCGGACAGCTTTAGAGGTACATCCAAAAGTTCTTCTTTCAGAAACTCACTGAACTTTGTCTTTAGAAAGCTTCGCAAGGAAACAGCTCGCACTCCTCGGTCCTGCTTACCCTCGAACTCGATCTTTACTTCCCCCTCACGTTTGAGCTGCAATGCTCCGCCGTCGAGAACCGGACGATAGGTCGCCTGAATCAAAGCCGGCTGCTTGAGCGCCTGGTCTCCCTTTTCGAGTTTGTTCAATCGAACACGAATGGTAATAAGATTGTCGTCCAACTTAACTTCAATCGGATAAAAGGAATCCATGGTCACGCTCCATGGTTCTTCGTTGTCTCGTTTAATCCTCTTTCCGAGCTCACCGAATTGCGTAGCATACAACGACGCTTCTTCGCTCTTTAGGACTCGACCACCAAAGATAGGATCAAGCAAATTGCCGATCACCGACTCGTGGATCTGCACAGTGAGCCCCGTTGTTGCGACATCCAGAGGACACGACATCGGAGCTGCCAATTGGACTCCATCCTGGACTTTCCAAAGAAGCGCGAGATACTGACTGGAGCTCCACGATAATCGATTGGGTTTTGCTAAACCGACTCGTTGCAGAGTACTCAAATCGGTTGAAGCTAGCTTTTGGTTGGACTCCATTAACTGAGTCTGGAGTTTCAAATGAAACTGATTCCGTATCTTGGTTTCCATACGCCCCTCGGCAATAGAATCTGCCAAAGGTTTCTGCTGAGCCGCCTTCTTCTTTGCAATCTTTGTAATGAGTTTCGACTTCGCTTGGATCGAATGGATCTGAGTCGTTAAGTCCGCATCGGCGACGGTATCGCTCATGGCACTCAATCCCGAAGGTGTCAATGTCACCGTTTCACAAGCGACAACGTTCGCTTGGCCTGTTGTCTTGATTTGAACCCCTCGGTTGTATCCGACATTGTCACTATTGAAGTTGCCGAACATGGTCAGCTGCATGCTCGCGTTGGAGGAATTGTCCAACAACTGCGGCATGACCGAACCGTTGATAAAACTGTCACCGGTAATGTTGGTGCCCAAAATGACTTCGCAGACCGGGTTGTACTCTGATACCGGACGTGAAAATTGGCGCTGCACAAACTCACTCGACAACAGCACTCGAACGTTCGCGCGAGAGTACGAGCTTTGAATAGATTGGATGACCGCTCGTGCTTGATTGGCTTGCGACAAGTACTCGAGGGTTTGCGCTGCCTCACGACGGGCGTCAATGTCTTCCTTCAAGTCAACTTCTGCTAGCGATACCGCCAGCTTGGCGATGCGATCCTTGAGGTACGGCAATGAAACCGCTGGGTCAGAACTAACACGCAAGGCATTTGTGTACGCTCGCAGTTCTTCACGGAAGACTACAAACGGACGCATCTCTAAGCCAGGAAAATTCTGACGCAGATTTTTTTCGAACTGCATGAGTGTCAACAAATCGGGAGATTCCTTTTGAATCTCAGCTTTCAGTTCGTCCCATTTCAAAAACCGAAGCCAATTCTCTTTTTCCGCAGGATTGAGAGAGAGAAACTGCTCTAAGTTTGTCGTCGCCAAATCGAGCTTACTCTTTTGAATTGCAATCGATGGGAGCAATTCGGGAGAAAGCGATTCCTGAGCCTTGTTCAAAACATCGATCAAGCCCGATGGTACAGGTACGCTCGTCGCCGTCGTCACCGTGGTTGACGTTGTTACTGGCGTCGTTGGCGTCGTTGGCGTCGTTGGCGTTTCACCCAGCGAAACGCCGGAACCGGAAACGCACACAGCCCCGTGGCAACAGCACGCCAACATCACCGCAAGCAGTCGTGATCGCGTGAGCCGACGAGCCTTATTCTGAGTGCTCTTTGAAACCTGCTTCGCTTTTCTTTTTGACATATCCTTAACCTCTCGTGTCACTCGTTGCAAACCTCCGTAATTACCCAGATTGTAATGCGAACTGCCCCCCCATCATAGGACCTTGCGACAGGTCTCGGACCGCTTTTTCCAAGCATTTCTAAATGCTTTTTACTAAGAATACTTTAGAATTTGGCGAGACCGCTGGTGGAGAAACGCACCCATTTTGCACTGCCAATGCGAAACGCTTGACGTACGATAAAGCTCATTCCCCTGTGGCAACCAAGATTGGCTCGAGGCATTATGATTTTGCTTTTGGATAACTACGACAGTTTTGTCTATAACTTAGATCGCTATCTGCGGCGACTGGGGCAAGCAACTCTGGTAGTGAGAAGTGATTCCATTTCCGTCGATTCTATCTCTCGATTGAACATATCTGCTATCGTGATCTCGCCAGGGCCAAAGACGCCCAATGATGCGGGCTGCTCTCTCGAAGTGATTAGGAAACTAGGCAAGCATGTGCCTATCCTGGGGGTGTGCCTCGGACATCAGGCTATCGGACAAGCGTTTGGTGCGAAAGTCGTGCGAGCCCCCGCACCTTGTCACGGCAAGACCAGCACGATTGAACACTCCGGTGCAGGTCTGTTCCGAGATGTACCGTCCCCCACCACAGTGGGCCGGTACCACTCGCTTATTCTGGACCGTGCTTCCATCCCGGACTGTCTACAGGTAACGGCATGGACAGCTGATGGTTTGGTTATGGGGGTTCAGCATCGCGAGCATCCGATCCATGGGCTGCAGTTTCATCCGGAATCGATACTGACAGACCACGGCTATCATTACCTTAGAGCGTTCCTGCGCTCTGCGGGACTCCCATTCGATGACATTGCGAATCATGAACTGCTCCCGATTGCGAGCTAAATGGCGGGCAAACTATTCGTTCTGTAACGATTAATCCGAAGGCAGCGGTGGAAGGGGGAAAAGGTCTCGGTTTAGGTATGAGTTTATTAGCCTCGTCGGATCATGGAGCTAGAGTTCTAGGCCCATAAACTGTTGCGAAACCATGCCAACCAAACCGAATCTCAACCCCACAACCTTATCTGACTCGCAACCAACGCGTTGGCTGTTGGTCTTTTTGATATCTGTGTGGGTCGCATCCGGAATCGCGATGGCGTCGCTTCGATGGGACTGGAGCGTGGAAGCATTGCTCCAACAGTTCGATTACGACTTCAAAGAGAATAAGCTCGAGGAGCAACGAGAGGGTTTGAACAAGTGGCTGATCCTGGGGTATTCCAGCTTAGCGTTGCTCGGGATCTGTGGAGTGGCTTGGAATCGTGGAAAAACTTTGTTCAAACCTGATATCGCCCTACTAGCTCCCTTCGCACTTTGGGGATGGTGCAGCGTTAGTCTGTTCTGGAGTGTTGACCCCTCGTTATCAGTTCGACGTATCGCACACTTGATTATGGCGGTGATGGGTGGATTGGGTGTTAGCCTATTCCTACGACGCCGCGAGGTTCCCTGGGCGATACTTCTGTCCTTAAGCTATCTAGTCCTGATTGGTGTGATTGCGGAACTGTATCACGGCACATTTACTCCTTGGCGAGGCTACTATCGATTTAGTGGCGTAGGACACTCTAACGAAACGGCTCTCTTTTGCGCCGTGGTGATCATCGCTTCACGTATGCTGCTGTTGTTAGACCAAGATGCTGTTTCGAAATCGATTTTTTCACAACGCAATATCACCATAATGATTATCGTGGTAGCGTTTGTTCTCTTGTTACTCACCAAATCCAGAACGACGCTCCTCAGCTTGATCGCAGCACTTTTGTTTACGCAGATCGCGGTTTCCAGGTCCGTGGGTGCCTGGATGATTTTGACCGGACTCGTTTCGTTTGGTTCCTTTGTCGGCCTAATGATTGCTTCGTTGCCTACTAGCGTGGCCAACACGTTTTTTGGTGTTGCGACTGTGGGGCGATCGGATCACGTCGCTTCTTTGACTGGGCGATTACCGCTTTGGGGAGAGATTCTCAAAGATATGGAACAGTACCCGATCACGGGATATGGCTACGGTGCCTATTGGACCACCAAACGAGTTGAAGATTTTGCCCAGCTCTTTCACTGGGAACCACCGAATGGGCACTCGATCTACATTGATGCACTGGTTGAGACGGGGCCCTTAGGAGCATCGTTTGTGCTACTCGCTCTGGGAGCGACATTCCTGATTGGCCTGAACTACTATCGGCAGTCTCAGGATGTCGCCGCACTGTTCACAGTCGCCATCGTCTGTCTGGCAACCATCCATGGCGTGGCGGAATCCAGTTTCTTTAAAGGGTGCGTTGGTCCTCTATTGCTGTCGACCTCGGTTTTTTTTCTCTGGCAAAACAGGGTATCCGAACCTATCACGAAACCGCTGGAGCCGCAGCGTTTCGTTGAGAGCTAACCTCAGAACCAGCCCTTGAGCCATCTCGGCACGGGCGAATGGTATTTGTTCATGATCGTCCCGATGATGGTGGCATTGTGCTGCTCCAAGGCGGAAACACATCGTTTTACGGCCCGCTGTTTGGTTCGATTTCCATCTAGAACCAACAGTATTCCATCCGTGTGAGAAGCGAGCAACGTGCCATAGTCGGACTCTCGTATCGCAGGCATGTCCACCACGATCATTTGATAACGCGTTCGAAGCTCAGAAAAGAAACCATCCAGCTTGAGCGGAGAGACAGCAGACAACGGCACGCGGTTGCTGCCCCACATCATGACACTCACTTGGCCATTGTTGAACGAGTGCAAACAATTCTCGATGGGTTCACCACGAACCAAATGATCAACAACCCCAGGTCCTCGATTGATTCGGAACAGCTGATGCTGAATCGGATCTACGTAGTTCGCGTCCAGGACAAGCACTCCATTTAAACCAACCGAACCAGCATTAAGTGCCAGATTGTGTGCGAGCGTGCTTACCCCAACCTTTCGATCGCAAGATGTAACCCCGAGGCACAACGATCCGATTTTGTTATCTGTTTGAAAACCGGAGATCTTCAGCAAAATGGAATCGATGTAGCCAGTGGCTGCAGATAACGGTTGCTTGGCCGTCGCCAACTCTCTGCCCGTTGCGGGTTTCGCAAAAGTTAATTCGGTCATGTTGATTCGCTACGATCTAGAGAGTTGTTTCAGTTTAGGAAGCGTGCACAATACCTCGAGTCCCGTGTTGCGACGAACACTTTCCGGGGTCATGAGACGATCATCGAGTTTCACAAAAACAAAGGCTAAGAAAAGTGTTCCAGCGAACAGCAAACCAGCACCAAAAAGAACAACCATCACCTTGGATGGTGTGACAGGTCGCTCTTGCAGCGTCGCTTCTTGTGCCGTTACCACGCTGGAGATTCGGCTAACCTCCAATTCTTTGTTGAGTCGCGCTTCTTCAAGGCTATTCGTGTACGAAACATACTTTGCTTCGCGCACATTGCGTTCTCGCTCAAGGTCTGTGATCAGGATCTCAAACTGGTTTAGCTGCTTAAGTTGCTCCAGCACGCTCTCTCGTTGCAGCGCCAGATCATTGAGCTTGGCTTCGATGCCCGCACGCTCCGATTCGGACTTGAGAAGATCCAAAGTCAAGTCGCGATGAATCGGGTTGATGTCGTCGGTAACTTCTTGGCTTTTCGATTCCTTCTTGAGATAATTCTCTTCTGCTTCCTTAACTTGTTTGCGAATCGCAATCAGTTTGGGATGGTCGGATTGGTATTTGGTTTCGTATTCGGTCGCTTGCAGTTGAAGCGTGTACAACTGCTGAGCTTGCATGTCCGTCGCTGAATTAGGCTTAACCACTTCGGTGCTGTTAATCCGTTCCGGAACATGGGTCAAATCTTCGGTTAGCTTTTCAATGCGCGCGTTCACGGACGCCCTCGCTCGTTCGGTCTCTGCAAAACTCAAAGACACATCTTTATTTCGCACCTCTAGTAAATCGCGTTGCCCTGAGATTGATGCCAATCCCATTCGATTTTTTTCTAATCGCAACCGTTCGTTGATTTCATCCAACTCTTTCGAAAGCACCGCTTGCTGCTCGGAGAAGAATTTCTGAGACCCATCCGTTCTGTGAATTCTCATGTGCTCTTCTTTATAGCTCTCAACCAACGTGGCCAAAATCATTTGAGCGAGCTGTGGCGACTTGGCCTCAAACTTCAAAACGACGACTTCTGACTTGCGCTCTGCCGTCACCTTGAGATTCTTTTCAATGCTAATGATCGCTCTCTCTCGATCGGAAAGTGGATCGATCTGGCGAACGACGTCCACCGCTTGATTGAGAATGCCCTTTAAAGACGCTGCGATGCCGCCAGTCGATTCCCCATCAGCCGACTGCCCCAGCACGATTTCCGGCGTAAGTGAGTCGACGACTTTAGAAGCCAATTCGCGGCTTTGCAAAATGTCCAACGCCGTAATGATCTCGTCTTCGCGAGTGCTCGATTGGACATTCACCATACTCCCACTAGATGTGGCGGTCGGATCCAAGGCAACGGACTCTTTGCCAAGCTGCAGAAAAATCCTGGCCTCGGATAGATACCCGCGAGGCCAAAAAAGAATGACGCTCAAACAAGCGATTGCCACCATGACTTGGAACGCCAAAAGCTTCCATTTAGCACGCCATAACTTGCCAACTACTTCTTGTGAATCGACTGTCAATGAATCAGCGATCATATGTTACAACCGGTGGAATCGGGACTGATTTTCGGAGTCGCCAACAACGAGGCTACTACTAGATCAAAATAGAGCTACCTTCACGGTAATTGCCGGCGGAGCGATGTTCAATCATCATCTCATCCCCCGTGCAGATTGTCCAACGGTTGCGTAGACAAAGTGGCAATAACGGAATAATCGTTACGATCGATTTCTAGTGCTATCTCTCCCGGTGCTCCATTCCATAACCAACGATGAACATGGCCAGTAGAGACTCAGCCCAATAGAGACTAAGCCCAGCCGGGTAGATAACCCTGCACAAGATGCCGGCGGGCTATCTGGCTATTGGAAGTGCTCTGCTTCCAACTGGTAGTAAACTCCCGTAAACCCTTCAACCGCCTTGCCCTGAGGGATTACGGTAAACGTGCCAGCGAGCGAATGCTGACGGAACGATTTGCTGGCGTACTTGTCGTTGACCAAGTGGACTTCGATCATGTGCGTCAAAGGAGGTTGCGTACCGAAGCAGCATGTGGCCCAATCGGGTACAAGAATGAACGATTTCGAATTCTTGCTCGAAAGGGACGTTGGATGGATGTAACCCTTTAAGAAGATCTTCTGACCGTCCAATCGAACCGCTTCCGATGTGGGGGCATCGGGAGCCCCGCTCGGACTCTTTAATACTCCGAACGAAACTCTTTCGTAACCGTCCGGCACCTCGGTCAGATAAACGTAAGTATGCTTGACCGGCGCGACCACCATCATCAGCGAACCGAGCGCAAGCCCCAATAACGCAATGTTCTTTCCGGTCAACTCGTCTTGAAAACGCCGAATCGCACTCAATCCAGAAAAGGCTAACGCGACCGCCAAGGCGGGCAAGACGATAAGGTACGGAGATTCCCAAGCGAAAAAGCCGAACAGTCCAAAAATTACCGAGATGACAGCAGCCCGACTTAACGCCTTGTAATCAAAATCCTCGCCACCCGCGACGGGCTCCGTGGCTTCGACAGGCTCTTCAATTAGTGTTGACATGACAAGTGCTAGTCTATCGACAAATGAGATTGATAGGGGATGAATCGAGGAGGACGCTGCCGGAAACGCTGCCGTGGACGGGACGATGAAGACTCGCTCCCTGTGCTTCCGTCGAGGAGTTTGCAGAGATTATCGTAATCCACCCGTTCCAACATACCACATCGCCAGTCCAGCTAAGGACGTCGCGACCATAATTACGAACAATCCAAACGGATGGTTCGAACTCTTTGAGCTTTCGTTTTTGATCTGCGAATCCATCTCGCGGGACTGATCTCGAACGTCATGATCCAAATAGGCAACCCTGACATCTTTGCGCCATTGCGGTAGGCTGGGCAACTGATTGGGCTGAGCCCCTTGTTCCCTGCGATAGGCCTTTCCAACCAGAATATCGGTTTCCGCAACCCCCACGTGCTTATCGCTCAACTTTGACCAGCCCTCGCGGATCGATCGAACCTTACTCAGATCTTTGGGAGCGGGCTTTTCTGCTTTGGGAATCGGGAAATGGGTCTTGGCCCGCTTGACCGAAGCCGGGTCGATTTTTTCCATCTCCGCCAACATGGCCTCGGCCTCGGGTAACGGACAAGCCCTCATGAAGTTGATGACAGGAGAACGTATCAACCAATCATCTGGCTTTTTGGCCTGTTTGAAGAGAGTCATTAATTTATCCAGATGCCGCCAATCCTCGAGTCTTGCGAGGTCCGGGATTACGAGATCCGCTAAATCTGGTCGATCAAGCAACTTGGACATAGCGTCGGCAACCTTGAGCGGTTCGATCTTTTGGCCTTCGGTTGCATGAAATCTAAGAGCACCTACGACTGCATAAACATCGACGTAATCGGAATCTTCATTCTTCAAATAGTTTTCGACCAAGACGCCTAACCCGTCGGTTCCAACCAACGACAAATAAGCGGCCGATAGTGCGTCCAATGCTTTGCGTTCCTTTTCATCGACGCTCTTAATCTTGGCCTCCATCCATTTCGCGTCTTCCTTGACATCACAAATGGCTACCAACGTGTAATACAGTCGCTTGCGATCGACCGAAATGGCGGGATCGTTTATCCAATCGATCAAACGCTGACGCTGAATTCTAGGCTTGAGCTTAACGACTTCTTCGTAAGGTGTCTGAGCAAATTCATCATAAGCATCTCTCGACAACAAAAAGTCTGGATGCTCGAAATAGTCTTGGTAAAACGCTAATCGCTCTACGGGTTCCTCGGAAAGGGTTAATAGCTTGCCCAAGTAATCTTTCGCTTCTTCCGTTAGGGCGATGGGTGCGGACCATACGAAACTCTTGGGGTCGACCCCCTGAATCAAAAACATCTTCTTCGATTCTGGCGGGCCGTAGTAGGTCGCCTCAACGGTCGCGCCGATCTTGGAGTACAACTCCCCCTTGATGATCTTCTCTATTCGGAACGTACCTAGCGAATCGGTCTGTGTTTCCGAGACCTTTACAAGCGATGCCAATGCGACGACGTCCATCGTCTCCATTTCTTGACGCATCGTTTGACCTGAGGCAGAACAAAACGGACACGTGTTAGCGAACGCGGACAGCCTAGAGGTCATCAGGGTCGCGGCAATCAAGCCCAACGCCAATAACACAACCTTGGCCTTCGTCGTTGCAGATCGAAGAATCCCTTTTTTCAACATAAACCTCAATCCCCACACAGTTGGGACAATCGTAAAGGGCGCGTGCAGTCCCTGTAATTTAAGTCATCCACACGCTGTTGGACCAGACTGGTAACAAGATTTCCGAAAAAGATTGCCGCTTTGCGTCTACCGATTCCAGAAATACCCGAGGATCGCACCCGTCAGCAACCCGCCAATATGAGCAAGATTGGCAAAAGGCATCGCCCCGATCAACCCAACCACAATGATGAATCCGACCATGAAATAGGAGTCGGGAGGGAAGTAAATCCCAAGATCACTTCTAATCTTCGTTTTCACGGCCAAATAGCCAAACAACCCCATGACGACCCCTGAAATGCCCACGAAAAATGGTGTTCCGCCGATGGCCTTCATTCCCAGTATGGTGGGCGGCATGAGCCCCTGAAGCAAATGAGCCCCCAAGGCACAAATCAACATGATGGCAATGTATTTCCCCTTTCCCTCCAGTCGTTCCGCCAAGCGTCCCAAGGAAGCGAGCGACAACATGTTGACCAAAAGGTGAATCGCATTTCCATGTAACAGGGCAGGGGTGAAAATTCTCCAGATTTCAAATTTCTTTAAGGACGCCGCCGGGTCGCCTGTCTCGTCAAACAACTTGAAATCAACAAACCTAAAGTTGCTCATAATGGTCCATCCGAGCTTATCGTTTTGGTTTGCCCGGCCGAACCCTGTCAGAAAGCCGAATATCACACACACGACGATCAACCCCAAGGTGACTGGAGGCATGGCGCGGTTGTTGAGCCTCGCACTGCTCATTGTCGAAGAGGTCGAGCGAATCTGCTTGAGGTTTTTCTCTCGCTGCTTTTGTAGCGCACGCTGCTCTTCCAAAATCGCATTCGCTCTCGCCTTGGATTGGGCGTACTTAGGGTTCGCTGGATCAGCACGGAATGCGTCTAGCTCACTCCTCGCTAATGAAAGCTTATCTTCCTCTTTGATCCACACAGACCACCGCGACGGAACTCCTGACTCTTGTTCTACGTGCGTGGACACACCTATCGTGATGAGATAAGCGACGAAATTCTCCGCGTTTTCTCGTGAGTCCAAGTCTGTAAGGTGTCGCATTAAAATGTCTGTCTTCGAGTTTAAAAGGACTTCATTTCAAAGTATTGCCGCCGGATTCTACCAGAATTGCTTTTACTCAGTAAGGTTACGATCCGCGTCAACTCCTGAATCCCAGACTGACCACGCCACATTGAGCGTTCGTTCTACGAGATGGCTCGCAAGGCCTGAATGGGAACATAGTACTTTACGTAAGTCTTGCCATTGGTAAACCGCTCTCCTCGCGGATCTTCGACCAAAACAGTGGCTCGCCTTGTGATGCGATTGACGATCCCGGTGAGCACTTTCCCTTGATATCGAAAAGCGACCTGGTCCCCGGTTTTGACGTTGAATTGCTTGGCTGCACGCTCTTGCTGCGTCACCAATTCATGGCGAAATTCCGTATGACGGAACATGCTTCTGGCAATGGACTGAAAACGATTGGCGCCGCAATCGCTCTGATTCCATACTAGCATCTCGCACAGATGAAGTAACTCGTGCTCAACGATTCGTTGCATCGCGGTCAATCGGTCAAAACAGTCGTATCCGCACACCCGTATCGCACCGTCACCCGGTCGGAATGATTGAAACAATAAAGAGGTTGAGATCGCAATTTCAAAGTGAATTCGAGCCGGCTTGCCAGCGGTCGGGGGAAAAATGGTTCTAGTGGTTTTGCCCCCCGCTCGTGTCATGCGGGAACTCAATCGGAACGAAAGCCCAAACGACTCTGCGATGGGTAATGCGACCCCATCGAGAAAGAGCTCGTCATACGCGTAAGCCATTAACTCCAAGTCCTCTCGGGAGACTTTCTGAAAATTTGCTCCCCGCATAACCTTGGAACGCGAAAGCACTTTGTCTGCAATTCGCTTTTGCTTCTCAGCCCGATCTGCCCATGCACCCGGCGTTTGAAATAATAGCTCCCCAAGCCGCTTGGTTCGCGCAATCCGTAGGCCTATCGCGTGAGCCTCGCCACTTTTTTGCGAAGCAGATTGGCCAGACGACGAAGCTGATGGGCCGGATGCTGGTGCGGGATTCGTCGGCTTGGCTTTAGGGTCAAACATTTCGCTTCCTGCTAACCTACTTCTCTGCTCACCTATTTCTGCTCACCGATTCCACGACTGGCCCATGAGACCTATCCCGGCCCGCGCGACAGTATAGCAGAATGACCAGCAGATTCGCACCTGCAACATTCCGCCTTCCCTGGGTATACTGACGGGAATATTAGACACTCCTCGTTTCCGTCGAGACTTTGTATGCGATTGTTTTTAGCCCTAAAAGCATTTTTCTCCACCCTATTCAACCCGGCGATCGCCAAAAAAATCGCTGAAGTACTCAACGCAAAAGACACGAAGCAAACCGATGGGAGACCGACGATCTCAACCGCTAACCCGGTCGTACCCCAATCCCCTCTCAAGAATCCTACCGCCGCTCAAAAAGAGACTGCCCCAAAAGACGCTGGCGGACGGAGTGACGCCCTCACGCTGCTCAGCACTCTCCAGCGCGAAGCTCGCTTTCTCGACTTGGTCCACGAGTCTCTCGATATGTATACCGATGCTCAAATCGGGGCGGCTGCTCGCGACGTTCTGCGAGACACTCGGAAATCCCTGGACAAAATGCTCGAGATTAAACCTTTGCTTTCCGCCAAAGAAGGTGTGTCGATTGACCTGCCAGAGCATTTGTCCCCGGTGCGCTGGAAACTACTGGGTGGCAACGCTGGTCGCGGGGTCATCGTTCACGCAGGTTGGATGGCCTCGAAAGTAGAGATTCCGAAATGGAACGGCAGTCGCGAAGACTCCATGGTTCTGGCAGCTGCGGAAATCGACTCTTAAAAACTTGTTGAACGAACTGTATCCTCCGGCCACGGTCGAAAAAACATGCCACTGAACCGATGTACCTGATCAACGAAAAATCGATAACCATCGAAACCGGATGCCGGCTTCACCTCGGCCTGATGGAGATTGCCACTCAAGAGCCGAATCTCTTTGGGGGAATCGGAATCATGGCCGCGATGCCTTCAACGCGAATCGAGGGCTTCCCTGGATTGACTTCGGACGTGTCCGAACTAGAAGTCATCGCCGATGACTATTGGACGTCGCGGATCCATAAATTGTGCGACCGATGGAAAGCCTTCCGCAACGAACCCAAACTCCCTCTTCAAAAAATCATTCTTCATGAAAATGCTCCTCCGCACTGCGGCTTAGGCTCAGGCACTCAAGTGGCCTGTGCGGTCACCGCTATTCTCGAATATGCCTGCGGCCGCACCATCGCCAACACGGAACACTTAAAGAGCTTAACCGGCCGCGGTGCTCGGTCATGCGTCGGACTACAAGGTTTCATGGAGGGAGGATTTATCGTCGATTACGGACAGTCGTTCCAATTGGAACGTCATTCAATTCGCTTAGACTTTCCAACCGATTGGCAGCTACTCTTAGTTCGAGTTTCTACAACAGCTGGCGACTCAGGTGATGCAGAGCAACAGATGTTCCACCAATGCGCCTCGCATGCTAATCCTAATCGCGATCGCATGCTGGACTTGATTGAAACGGACATCATACCTGCCGTACAGTCGCATGATTGGCAGCGATGGGATCTATCCGTCGGGCAATATGGCTATTACGCAGGGGACATCTTCTCGGCATGCCAAGGCGGAATTTACCGGACTCCCGATATTGGTCGACTGGTCGACTTGTTCGCAAAACACGGCTGCTTTGGCGCCGCACAGAGCAGTTGGGGACCAACCGTGTTGGTCGTCGCCAAAGATCACGATCACGGTAGGTGGCTCGCAGAAGCTGTTAAACGAGACTTTCCGCATTCTCAAATCGAATCCACCTCTCCCATAAACCACGCTGCACGCTTGCTTTTGAAATGACCTACATTGGCAGATTAGCACCGAGCCCAACCGGAGCCCAACATCTAGGTAACGCAAGAACTTATCTGGTGGCTTGGCTACATGCGAGAACGAATCGAGGCAAGCTTCTGTTGCGTATCGAGGACTTGGACACTCCGAGAACAAAATCGGGAGCGGAAGCACTCGTTTTGGAGGACCTTGAATGGCTGGGCTTAGATTGGGATCGCGATGCTTCCTCGCTCGGATTCGCACGACAATCTGAGCGAACCAATCGATACGCCGAAGTTCTCGATCAACTCAAATCTAGAGAGCTAATTTACCCTTGCACGTGCAGCAGAAGCGAAATCGAGGAAGCCGCGAGCGCTCCTCACGAGTCTTTTCTAGACGGCACCGTTTACAACGGCAAATGCGCATCCAACCATGTGGCTGACGCGATGAAGTTCGAACAACAAGGCACCAAATATGCATGGCGATTCCGATTCTCACCCATGCAAACCACTACATGGATCGACCAGTTTGCTGGACAACAAACGTTGATCCCATCGCAATCGCTGGGAGATTTTATCGTTGCCAGAAACTATGGACCGGTGGCCTATCAACTGGCTGTTGTGGTCGACGATCACGACTCCGACATCAACAATGTAGTTCGCGGCGACGACCTTATTTATAGCACGTATCGTCAACTGGCGATCTACGACGCATTGCAATGGAAAGCTCCCTCATGGATTCACCTCCCATTGGTGGTCGGAAACGATGGTCGTCGACTTGCGAAACGTCATGGTGATTCACGACTCAAATTTTACCGCGAACAAGGAGTCAAACCGGAAGAACTACTTAACGCCATAGCGCAAAGCCTTGGACTAACCACCAACAAATCCTTGCTGAACGCAAATCAAATCCTGGACCTGGCTCAACAAAGCTCGGATTGGCTACACAGGATACCCGCCGCTCCTTTTCAATGGACACTTTGATATCGCGAGCGAATCAAAAGAACGGATTATCTTTGCTTCGTTGCGGGACCCGCAGAAACCCTTCGGCGACTTTTAAGTCCTCTTTGGTCGTGATCTTGATATTCGATTCCGAGCCTTCGACGCAGTAGACAGGCACGCCCATGGCCTCGACAACTTGTGCATCATCCGTTGGTGTGCCCTGAATCCGCGCGTACGCTTTCTGGATTACCTCCGTATGAAAGACTTGGGGCGTCTGAGCTTGCCACAAACCATCTCGCGCAACAGTCTCAATGATTTTTCCTGAAGCATCGCATCGCTTGACGGTTGCACGTATGGGAGATGCCAGCAGAGCCGCACCTTTTTCGTCAGCCACCCCTAAAACGGCATCAAACGCGGACCGTGTCAAACATGGCCTAGCGGCATCATGCACAGCCACCAAACGAATCGATTCTTTGACTCGCTCCAATGCATTGCGAATGCTCTCGTACCGTTCACGTCCTCCGAGCACTAATTCAACTCCCAACATGGTGAGTGTTCCAGAGAATTTTTCCTGGACCATTTCTTTATCTTCAGGCGAGATCGCCATGATGATTTGTGCGACCCGAGGATGGTCTGAAAACAATTGAGCACCATGCTGCCAAACAGGCTTTCCGGAACACAAGGTAAAGACCTTCTTCATGTAAGGATCACGAAATCGAGTGCTTTTACCCGCCGCTGCCAAGATTACCGTAACGTCACGCCGCATGATTGTCTTTTCGAGTTCGAGAACAAATGAGATCGAACAACTTATACGCAATCGCCTACTTAAGTCCAGTACCTAGCGATCGTCCACTTAAAGCCCCGCGAACTCCCAATTGGCCTGGGTCGCGGGCGACCTTGTCTGCAAACACGCGCGCATCATCGACAATCGGCTGCAAACGAGACGCTAATTGCTGAACATTGGCTGACGCAGTTTGAATGTTTCGCATCGTATCGACTGCTTGAAAGTAAAGTCGATCGTCGTCTATCAGTTGCTTAATTGTGCCGTTGCCATCGTTAAGCCGATTCGCGAATTTTCTCAAATCGGTGGAGAGCACATCCAAATTCGCAAGCAGATTCGCGGCTCGCTCAACCAACTCTTGGCTATTCTCTTTAACGGGCTCCGTAATCTCTGCAATGTTTTCGATCGCTCGATTGGCATTTGAGACGGCATCCTTCACCGAGGAACCAATCCCCTCAAAGTCTTTGCCAATCCCCTCTAGACTATTGCTAAACGTTTCGATCCCCTTTAGCGTGCGCTGGGTTTGTTGCAAAGTGACTTGCGCTTCGGAGAACAACTGAGGCAGCAAGGCAATGCTGCGAGATATAGCATCACCAACCCTGGCCTCCTCCAATTGCCTAGCAACTCGATTAATCGTACTGGAGGTTTCACTTATGCTGTTGAGAGTCGTTTGCACCGAATCAGCCATGCTCTTGATCGGGCCTGTGCCGCTGTTGATCGAATCTTGCAAGATGGCTGCGATTTGATCAAATCGTTCGAACGCAGGCCCCACACTAGCCAACGCTTCGAGCGGATCCTTAGCGACTTCGCCCCCGGAAACATAATCGCGATCTGCCATAAACTCTTGCGACACTCGTTGCTCGGTTTCATCTAACATACCATCGGGTGCGGTCCCTGCTATTCCATCAAACCTAGCTAGCATGGACGCTTTCGAGGGCCCAACAAACTCGACCACCGAGTCGCCTGTGATGAGCGAACCCATCATGATCGTGGCGAGCTCTTCTTTTTTGATTTTGTACTCTTCCTTGATCTCGAGCGTTAAGTCGACTCCGCCATCCCCGGGCCTCAGAAAGACGCTGGAAACACGACCGATGGTGACCCCATTTTTTCTAACCGGTGTGTCGACTGTGACTCTCGGTGTTCGTGGGAAGTTGATGCTGACACGATATCGCTCTTCCCACAAAGAGGGGCCGCGCCCAAAAAATGCAATCAGCAGCACGCAGATGATGCAAGCCGCCAAAACCAAAACGCCCACGCCAAAACGATAGTTGCTATCTTCCATGATTGCCTCGTGATTTACGTTTCTTCTTTGGGTGGTTCGGGGAGATGTCGCAGTGAATCAAGATCCCCTCGGCCTTTGTCTGCTAACATCTCCATCAATCGCTCGCCAGCCTCCCCAGCCACGAATTGCTTGACTCGCCTATCGCGAACAGAGTCTAGCTGATCGGGCGTACCATCGAATAGCATTTGCGATTCGCCGGGCTTTAGTCTCGCAAACGGATATAACATGATGATGCGGTCCGCAATCTTCCTCGCGGAATGCATGTCATGCGTGATCACAACGCTGGTTACTTCGTAGCGTTTTCTGGTTCTGATGATTAATTCGTTAATCACATCGCTCATGATGGGATCCAACCCCGTCGTGGGCTCATCATACAAGAGTAAATCCGGCTCCAGAATGAGTGCCCTGGCCAAGCCGACTCGCTTTCTCATGCCGCCAGAAAGCTGCGACGGCTTCTTGGGCAAAACGTTCGTCGGCAATCCGACCTCATTGAGCCGCTCGCGAATTAGCTGTGACTCGCTCTTACCTTTCGGGATACCATGCTGCTTTAACGGGAACGCTATGTTTTGCTCGATGGTCATGCTGTCAAACAAAGCCGCATTTTGAAAGACGAATCCGAATCGCTTTCGTAACCCGGTCATCGACGCATCATCCAGAGATTTTAGATCGACGCCGTCAAAGAAAATTTTGCCCGACGTGGGAGCAACCAATCCTACAATCGTTTTGAGCAACATCGTCTTACCACAACCACTCTCCCCAATGATGGCCACCGTCTGCCCCTTGGGTATCGAAATCGAAATTTCATTAAGAATGGTCTGCTTGCCGAAACGAAGCGATAAGCCTTCGGTTTCGACCAAGGCGCGTGGTTTGGGACTCGACTCATCGAGCACTTGTTCCAAAAGACTTGCGTTCATTAGAACAACTTGGTCCCCCCAGGCCACAAAGCATACTCGACGCCGTTGAGCATCAAGTTCAAAACAATATCCAGGGCGAGAATCATGACGAAGCTTTGAACAAACGCCGTCGTGGCTGCTCGTCCCACACCATCCGCTCCAGGTAAACAATGAAACCCATGGTAACAGCTGATGACCGCAATGAGGGCTCCGAAAACAATGCTTTTGAACACACCAGAGAACAAATCGAATCCGCTCACGAACTCGCGACTGTTTCGCAAATATTGGGCGTGATCTATCCCAAGCACGATGACGCTATGAAAATATCCTCCGACGATTCCCATAAAATCAGCCATCACGGTCAATGCGGGAATGAGCATCACACATGCCAAAAATCGGGGTACGACCAGATAGTGAATTGGGTTGGCCCCCATGCTGATCAGTGCATCAATTTGTTCGGTGACTCGCATGGTTCCGATGACCGCCGCCATGGCACTACCCACTCGCCCCGCTAACATTGTTGCCGCGAGCACCGGCCCTAACTCTCGTACGAGCGATTTATTTATGACCGCTCCTAATCTCGTCTCAAGACCCATGTTTCGAAACTGATCGTAGCTCTGTATCGCTAAAACTATCCCGATGAATGTTCCCGTGAGGGCTACGACTGGCAGACTCAAAACTCCAACGGAATAGAAGTTGGGCAGAAGCGTATCCTTTTTGGGTTTCGCCGTGAACATCCAGCGAAACATCTGGATCGCGAACAACGAAATATCCCCCAGCATGGTCAAGCCGGATACGACGACGCTGCCCCAGGCGACAGCGATCTTTTCAAGCCCCTTAGGAACCCGCGATCGATTTGTTGAAGTCCCATTTTCAGACATCATGCTTTCTCACATCGGTTGTCAAAACACGCAACTTGAGCAGACTTTGACGATCAGAGCGGATTTTCGGGTGCAATTCCATCGGAGTTTATCGCGGAATTTTCAAGAAATGGCAGCAATCCGCGAATAACACTCGGACGTATAATCCCTCAGACTCGCACGATTTAGCAAGCAATGGAGAGACAACTATTCATGAACGGACCTGGATCAGCTGGCAATGTGATCAGTGCTTTAGCGAGCTTTATCTATCCAGGACTTGGGCAGCTTGTTCAAGGCCGACTGGTTGCAGCCCTGGTATTCTTCGTTTTAGCAACCTTGCTCTGGTTTGTGCTGCTCGGCTGGATTATCCACATCTGGGCGACCATCGACGCAGCGGTCTACCGGGGATAGTCAGCGGGCCCCTCAAGAAAAGACAAGCCGCCCTAGGCTCTCCTGTAAGCTGCAATCGAAAGAATTCTCGGCGAATCAGAATCTGTGTTGTGTTCCGAGATGCTTCGTGCTGAGTTGTGGCACGCATTCGACTGGGGAATCCCGAGCACACTTCTTAAACCATTTAGCTCCATCCGAGACAACCGCATCGAACTCTGTGCGAACCAACCTACATCAGGACTAAACGATTCGGATCGGAGCACAAGCGGACGCTCTATTTCGTTCGAATCCAATGCCAAAACGAGCCGTTCAGATGGTTCTTTGCCTGGAATAACCGCAATAGTTTGTTCTTCACGAGCCAAAGTACATACTCCCCTGTCGGCGTCAAAATCTTCCTTTTTCCTAATTGTAACGCAGAAGTATCGAGGGACAAGCCTTATTGAGACTTGGTCTCAAAATAATAAACACAAGCAATCCCACTCAAAACGAAGACAAAGCTACAGCGCGCCTTCGATGGCCCCAGCGTGGGAATTGGTTTCAACACCATAAAAAAAAGCAACCCCTCGAAATTTCCGAGGGGTTGCCCGAATTTTGCCATCACTTCGTTTAGGATGGTACCATTACCACGCTAATCGAACTGAGCACTACAGAGGTGTTGGAGCAGGAGGTGGCTCTGCTGCCGCTCCACCGCCTGCTGGAGCTCCCGCCGGACCCTTTGTTTTTGGATCCGCTGGTGCAGACTTGCCGTAGCCCTCGTCAACCGAAGACTTGTTGGCGCTGTCGCACCCGACCGCACCGATCAACATGCAGCAGGACAATAATCCAACGAACTTTTTCATCATTTCAAGAAACTCCAATTTCTTCTAAGTTAACTTAGTTAGGGAGAGAAGCAACCGAACCTTCGGATGCACCGGAAAGGTTCAAATACAACAATTGATCAACTGTGTTAGACAAGCCGCTAACCGAGCCGTCCGCATTTGCGAAGTTGATGATACCACCGGAGTGGAAGCTGGAATAACGGAACCATGTCATGTTGGTACCATTTGCTAGACCCCATGCGGTTGGCATCGGTCCAGTGTTCCAATGCTGATGGAACTGGAGTTGCTGCCGTCGTTGGGTTGTTGGCTCGTAGATGTAACCGCCAGCTGTTTCACCGACCAACAACGTGTTGGAAGTTCCGTCAGTGATTTCGCCGAACGTAGTCCTAGAACGGTTGAAGAACACCCCTCTTCGAGCTGACCATGGCAATGCCGGAGCAGCCACTGCTACGAAAGGCACATCTCCCAGACCACCCGCACAACCGAGGTAATTCGAGATTCCCCAGAATTGCGAGGATGGGTTACCAAAGAATCCACCCGTTAACGTCGTGTTGAAAGTGTGCATCGCGACAAACTTTCCGGACGATGGGACCAAAGTCCGGCCGGCGTCCGATGGACACTCAAATGCCGAAAAACGCAGGTTTGCGTAATCCCACAAAGTGTTCATCGTTGCTGGATTGAAATCGTCATCGTTCCACCATGGCTGCATATTAACCGGTTCTGTCGATGGGGTTGGATTCCTCCGAGCAGGGTCCAAAACTCGAACGCTAGCAGCGTAGTCATACACTGCAGTTTGCTCGAGGTACGGGAACAAGTGAGTCATCAAACCGATGTTTTGAGACCCAAACGGACCATTCGTCCATGCGAACGCCGTTGTTGTACCGGCCGACATGAACCCTGGAGGAAACCTCTTGAATGCAGATTCAAAATTAAGCGACGCGAGTGCGACCTGCTTCAAATTGTTAGTGCACTGCATCCGACGTGCTGCTTCACGAGCAGCTTGAACGGCTGGCAACAATAGTCCAACCAAAATACCAATAATGGCAATAACTACGAGCAACTCGACCAAGGTGAAACCTCGATTGCGAGCAACAATGCGCTTCTTCATGAACTAAACCCTTATAAAGAAGAAGAAATAAAAAAAAACGCCTTTCGAAACAACTTCCAAGGCTCTACGAACACTTGGGACAGTTATCGCTCCGAATCCGCTACAGGAGGGCTACACCTGCTGTGGAGTCGCGTGTGTGAGTGCAACTCATCTATCAAACCAGCCCAAGATTTTTTGTCAACAGCCCAAAATTCCCCGAAACTTTATCAAAATCTCGTTTTGGACACGACAAACCACGCTGGGATCTGCCTAAAGATAAGGTTTTTCAGTGGCTTTCGGGCTTTTTGGGGTATCGCCCCGCTCCGGTCTCATCCCTGATAATTTTCAAAAAAATTCAAAATAAACCCCGGTTAGAATGCTAGACACTTATCCTGACCGCTGCCGCGACCATTACAATTAGAATGGCTTATCCCGACACCCCCGCGACGGCCGGCGGACGTGGAATAATTCAACACAGACTGGTCGCCAGGAGCCTCGACGGTGACCGCAATCTCAAATTAAAGGCTAACACATACCCCAAAATGGCTTTCGCTCCGGCTGAATTAATTCTTGCTCGTTGATTGAATCCGCTTTTCATCGTCGCGGCTCTCACTCTTCCGATTAAATGTTTAATCGAAACACTGACGTTCATGGAGCCTTAGTACGCCCCACGGTGCACTTCGGATCATTCGCTTGTTAATTTATCTCTAATTTTCATCCATAAGCCAGCTAGATCGTTCGAGCTGAGGTATGAAGCCATCGAATACAAGCCCCCTTGCGCACGGAGCCCGGTGATCTTGGTATGATTGTCTGCGCGGTTGCTGCTGCGTAACGACCATGCGATCGCATTAAACCCCTCCCTTTTTCTCGCCAACGCACATTTATTGCCTCCCCCAATCGCTTCCCACACCAGAGGTCATTTATTCGATGAGCCAATCTCGCAGAACATTTCTAAGTCAATCCGCCATCGCTATTGCCGGGACCCACATTGGCTCTCGGTCTTTGGCTTCGTCGCATGATTCCGGTCGATTGCGGCTAGCCAGTATTGGTGTAGGTGGCATGGGTTCAGCCGATCTAAATTCGTTGAGCTCTCACAACCAAGTGGATGTGGTGGCCCTCTGTGATGTTGATATCAACAATCTAAATGCCGCTGCCCAAAAGCACCCCAAAGCAAAACTTTTTCGGGACTTCCGGAAAATGTTTGATGAAATGAGCCGGGAAATTGACGCTGTCTCGGTCTCAACACCCGATCACACGCATGCGCCGGCCGCCATGACCGCCTTGAACAATGAAAAACATGTCTACTGCCAAAAGCCTCTAACGCATGACGTTTACGAGTCTCGTCAACTGAAAAAAATTGCGTCTACAAAAAACGTTGTGACGCAGATGGGAACGCAAATTCATTCTGCGACTCAATATCGAACCGCTGTCAAGTTGGTTCAAAGCGGAGTCGTTGGGAAGATTCGCGAGACGCACTCGTGGAGCAACAAAACTTGGGGCTACGAAGGTCCAGAGCCTGTGAGTTCGCCAACTCCAGATCATCTCGACTGGAATCTTTGGCTGGGCACAGCCTCCGAGATACCCTATTCCAATGGTCATTACCACCCTGGTAGCTGGCGTCGTTGGTATGCTTTCGGATGTGGGACTATGGGTGACATGGCGATCCATATTTTGGATCCCGTTTTTTCTGCATTACAACTGGGTGCACCGTCCAGCGTGCTCTCCAGTAGCTCTACGCCACCGAAACTTTCTTACGGCATGCAGAATCACACTCGATATCGATTCCCTGCATCAGCGTACACAACGGACGACTTTCTGCTCACTTGGAGCGATGGTGGCAAGATGCCCGATACCAACGATTGGCCGCTCGGACTCTCCAACGGCAAACGCATGGGGTTGCCCGATCAAGGCTCCATTTTCCTCGGAGAAAAAGGTGCCATTTTGCTGCCTCACGTTGCTATGCCGGTACTTTTGCCCGCCCAAGACTTTGCGGACTACAAAATGGATGCTGCTCCCGACGGGAACCACTACCACCTATTCGTTGATGCCTGCCTCGGAGGGGAGCCAACGACAGCACACTTCGGCTATGCAGGACCGCTAACGGAAGCGGTACTTCTGGGCACTCTAGCCAATCGATTCCCCGGTGCAGAACTCCAATGGCGAGCTGACGAGATGAAAATCCCAAACCATGACTTGGCCAACCAATTGCTCCGAAGAAACTATCGACCAGAGTTCCAAGTGGAAAATCTTTAGGCTTAACGACGCTTCAAGCGGCTGGTTGACTCGGCAAACCGCTTAGTCAACCGCTGAGTAAACCACTAAGCACTAGTGATTAAACAGAAACTCTTTGCTGTTGATGACACTCCACACGAGATCTTCGTATGCCTCTCTTAGCCGTTCATGCCTGCCGGACACATACTTCGTGGCTGTCGATTGCTCTTCGTCACTCGGGGACCGGCTAAACGCCTTGAGATACAATTCTCGGATGTTTTTCCCAACGATTTGATCAAAGGCCGGATCGGTCGGATCGATGGAGTTATGCGATGCGACCCACTGAGCGATTTTATTGGTAGGAACGGCAAGCTTTTCGTTCATCTCCTTGGAGTTCATGAGGTGCAGACTTTGAGCTAGATTGGATTCCGTTGTTCGCTCACATTCGCACGAAGTGGCAGAGTCTGGCCTACCGAACACAGTCAGAAAATAGGATGCAAACGATGTGCTGGGCAGCTCAATGGCTCTCGTTCCCGATGGTAACGAATCAAATTGAGAACGGATGCCCAAGACATCGTCAATGGAATCCAGCAAAACCTCGGCGTTCATCCGTTTGGGATAGAACCGCGAGTAGCATGTCGTATCGTGAATGTTCTCAGGGTTCGCGGCTTCACTTAGCTGGTAGGTCTTTGAAAGACAAATCGCTTTGACAAGCTGCTTTAAGTCATAATTCGATTCGACTAATGTCTTCGCTAGTGCCTCCAAAAGCTCGGGATTAGAAGGAGGGTTGGTGATCCGCATGTCATCCTCCGGCTCGACAAGCCCTCGACCCATGAAGTGCTTCCAATATCGATTGGCGATTGATTTGGCGAAATAGGGATTCGACGGAGCTGTCATCCAATCCGCCAATGCCAATCGAGGATCTTGCGTGGGTTCCGGAGAGATGGCAGTAGTGTCGAGCCCAGCTGGTGCCAACGGAACACCGTTCTTGGGGTTTCTCGCCATGGGTGTATTGACCTGGGCGACGAACCGTGGCTCTTGCGGTTTGCCGCTGTCGCGCCGTTCGACCGTGGTGAGAAATGCGGCCATGTGATAGTAATCTTGCTGCCCCCATTTTTCATAAGGGTGATGGTGACAGCGAGCGCATTGCAATCGTTGCCCCAAAAACAATTGCGACAGATCTTCAATGCGAGAGTCGGTGTTATCGACTTGCCTCAACCACGCCAGAGCAGGGTCGATCTCCATAGTGCCCGAGGCTGTTAGCAATTCGCGCACCAGTTTGTCAAAGGGTTTGTTTTCCTGAAAGCTTGTTACGAGCCAATCGTGAAACAGGAATGAGGCATACTTGCTTTCCGCTGACGAGTGTCTGTTTCGAAGAATCGCAGACCATTTACTGGCGAAGTAATGGGCATACGAATCGGATTCGAGCAAACGACTAACGATCTCCTCACGGGAAAGTTGCGTACTTTGCTCGATCTCATCCTGCGTGGGCAATCGACCCGCGATGTCTAGCGTAACGCGTCTTAAGTAAGTCGCATCGTCGCACATCGATGAAGGAGGAATGCCAAGTGTTTTCAGCTTTGCAAATACGGCGGCATCGATAGCGTTATCGCTTGTCGGCCATTCTGTATTGGGCACCCCTAGCGGGATGCTGGCGCGGAACACAGCGACATTGCCTTGATAACGCGCCATGATGGACACTTCGCCCGCACGATCTCGCAAGGTAACGAGCCCTGCTGGCGTTACATCAGCCATATCCAAGTTGTTTGATTCGTACTGAACGGTTCGCGTTATGTCCTCCCGCTGTCCATCGAGGTAAGTCGCAATGACGGCTAGCTGCTGACTGCTGTTTCGTGCGAGCATGCGAGATTCGGGGTAAACCTGGATCCTAGCCACTTTGCGGTGGTTCTCATCTCCATAAGGCATCCCCTGAGCAATCCAGCGTTTCATCAATCGATAATCGTGCGAATCCACTTCCATACGTTGCCCCCCTCCATGCGGTACCGTTCCCACCGACTTTTGGAGCAGCAGACTTGAATCCGGAGCGGGCGGAAACAGCCGTCGCCCCCTCGATTCGAGTACTAAATGCTCAAAGTCCTCACGAGGCTCAAAGCCCAACAGCGAAAGCCGAAAGCCGTTCTGCCCCGAAAGCTTTCCATGACAGCCTCCTCCGTTACAACCATACTTCGTGAAGAGCGGAACGATTTGATTGGGGAAATTGATAAGCGTTTCTTGCTCTGGCAACTCGACCTTAAGCTGCCCCTTGGCAATAGGCTGACCATCCAGCATAGCAACAATTTCCCCTGCACCCGAAGCGATCGGGGTCACCAAGCCAGAGGAATCAATGTTGACCAAACCCGCAGGCTCGCTCCGATAGGTTACGTCTCGCGTGATATCTTTTTTCAAATATGCACTATTCGCACTTGAACGGGTCGAACTTAAACCCGCCAAACTTGAACCGGCAGCGGGCTCTGCCAAGTACGATGAAACTTGCAACTGGACTCGCGCATCTCGATCAACGATTCGAACCTCAGCAGGTGACAACTCCACCGTTGTGGCACGGCTTTCTTCCTCCGCAGCCGTCAAACTAGCGAACGGAATCCATGCCGTAAAACAGAAACACACCATTGCAGTCATGAGCGGCCTAGAAACGTTCTGGCAAAGATGCGGTGGGGTTAGGTTAGCAATCGATCGCAACATAATTCACTTGGGAGGGCTGAATGGATTCAGTGTTCAAGGCGGGATGACTGCATGCAGTGCATTGAAAGGCGACTGCACTGCAGTTCATGGCGACCGCAGTTCAGCATCGTTCACTTCACTGCAGCGACGGGGGTGGGGCGACTTAGATGAGCTCTTTCATAGGCTCGTGATCCACTAGGAATTGAGGCCGCCCTGTGGGGTCAGGGATAGTGGTTGCTGAAACGTTTATTCCGAGATTGTGATAGATCGTGGCAATGATTTCTTGCATGTGAACCGGCCTCAGTGCAGCATACTCGCCGAGCCGATTCGTAGCCCCAATCGCTTGCCCCGTTCGCATGCCACCACCCGCCATGTAAGCGCAGCTAACCTGTGCCCAGTGGTCGCGGCCAGCTTCGTTGTTGATCTTCGGTGTCCGACCAAACTCTCCCCAAACGACAATCGTCACGTCATCGAGCATTCCGCGATCGTGCAAATCGTCGATCAATGCACTGACGCACTGATCGAGTTTGCTACCATGATCTCGAACCAAATCGAAATTTTGACCGTGCGAATCCCACCGACCAAAGCTCAAACTAACAACGCGAACCCCGGCTTCGATCAAGCGTCGTGCCAGCAACAGATGTTCATTACAAGTCGGTGCGCCGTCGTACTGATACTTGTAAGGCTTGCCATCGCCGTATCGTTCGACAATCTTTGGATCCTCTTTAGACAAATCGAGAGCGTCCAGCAATTTGCTGCTGGTAAGGACGTCCAAGGCACGTTGCTCAAAGGCGTCCATTCCGTTCATGATGCCTGACGTATCGATATCGCGACGCATCTTATCAAGACTCGCCAGCAATTGCCTGCGGTCGTTCAAGCGGCTCATCGGGATGCTGTTGAGCTTCATATTGTCCATTCCAGGCCCATCGGGCTTGAATGCAGAATAAGCCGCCCCCAAAAAACCAGCTCCGCCCGAGTGAGACCAGGGTACGTGCGAGGTTTTGGCTGCTAACCCCACGAAGGGCGGAACAGCTGGATCGACGGGACCATGCAATTTGGAAACGGCAGAACCTATCGATGGCCGCCCCCCGAGTGCTCTGAGATCATCCGGAAACCAGCCACTCATGCACTGATCGGACTCGTGCCGATCTTTACAACCCACCACAGAACGAATAACGACCGCTTTATCCATGCGAGCCGCAAGCTGCGGAAACACCTCGCAGATCTGAATCCCAGGCACATTGGTTGGTATCGGGCGAAACTCCCCCCGGATCTCAGATGGGGCCTCAGTCTTGATTTCCCACATGTCCTGGTGCGGAGGACCACCACCCAAGAAAATATTGATCAGGCCTTTGTGCGATCCCCGTTTGGCCGGCCCCTTGGACACTTGGTCCTCAGCCCGCAAAAGATCGGCCAGCCCGAGGCCTCCCATTCCGAACCCCAACGACCCTATCGAAAGAAAATTTCTTCGAGTAAGTCCGCTGCACAAACGATCAAAACCACCTAAAAAGTCTAACATGGCTAAAGCTTCCGTGGGGGGAATTTGGCGGGGACCGTCTGGGGCTTGTCGCGAGGGAGACGGTAATCACCTTGCGATGCTGTCCTTATATTATGCCGTATTGCAAAGTTTTGTCACAAGACAGCCGGCTTAATTGAGAACACTTTTCCAACTTTATCGGCCCGTAGGAGCCCGTTCAGCTAGATTTCCCCCCCAAGTTCGGTTCTGGTACGCCAAAATTGGTTAGCAATTGCTCGACCTAATCGCTTATAATACCGGTGAATTAATCCCACCCTTACCGACCCCGCCATGCGACTGAATCTTCTAAAGTCACTCCCCATCTTGGGGGGTTTGTCATTGTTTTGTTTTGTGATCGTTGGACAAACGGCCCTAGGTCAGATTCGCTTTAACGAATCGGTCAGACCCATTTTGTCAGACAAATGCTTTTTTTGCCACGGACCTGACGCCGCGACTCGCCAAGCAGATTTGAGGCTAGATGATCGCGAGGATGCGATTTCAAAAAAAGCGATTGTTCCAGGGAATATCGAAGCAAGTGAGATCCTGGCTCGGATTCATTCGGACGATCCCGATCTGCAAATGCCCCCTCCTACTTCCAAGCTGCCGAAGCTTACCAAAGAGGAAATTGCCGTCCTGGAACAATGGATCCGCGAAGGTGCCTCCTACCAAAAGCATTGGGCCTTTGAATCTCTGGACTGGGATAGGCTCTCTCCCTACATCAGCAAAAGTACGATCCCAGCCCATTCGACTTCGGAACCATCCGCTGAGCTCTCGCCGATCGACCCATTTGTGAAAAAAGAGCTGGCCGCCCGAGGCATGAGTTTGCAACCCACAGCCGATCGTGAAACTTTAGCTCGCCGGGCGGCATTCGATATCACCGGCTTGCCACCTCGCGCTGAACTTCTAGCCGAGTATCTAAGTGCCTCCGATGAAAAAAGTGCTTACGCTACTTATCTAGACAAGCTTTTAGCATCCCCTCATTACGGGGAAAAAATGGCGGTGGATTGGCTCGATATCTCTCGTTACTCTGACAGCTTTGGGTTTCAAGTTGATCGCGAACGCGCGATGTGGCAATGGCGTGATTGGGTAATCAGGAGCTTCAACGAGAACAAACCCTTCGATCAATTCATAGTCGAACAAATTGCAGGGGACATGCTCCCCAGCCCAACCAAAGACCAAATCTTGGCAACCGCTTTCAACCGACTCCACCAGCAAGAAAGCGAAGGGGGCTCGGTCGAAGAAGAATATCGTGTCGAGTACGTCGCCGACCGAGTTCATACGTACGCCACGGCTTTCCTCGGCCTCACGTTCGAATGCGCTCGTTGTCATGATCACAAATTTGACCCGATCTCACAAAAAGAATACTACGGACTCTTCGCGATGTTTCAAAACATTGATGAGGCTGGCTTGTATTCCTACTTTACGGAGTCTCCTCCAACGCCAGCGATGTCTCTCTCCAGTAGCGATCAAGACAAAGTTCTCGCGGAACTCATTGAGCAAGCGAATAAGGCGTCGCAAAACCTTGTCGCTCACGAGTCAACACTCACTGATCCCCCGGAAAGCTTTACCGTCGACGGCTTTCAGCAGGCAGTCGCTGCATCCCGCAGCCCCATGGCTCGTTTCGATTTCGATTCTATCGAAGATCGCAAACTCAAAAATTCGGTCGCAGCCGATAAACCCGCAACGGTCGATGGCGAAAACAAACTCGTGCCTGGCCGTTCCGGTATGGCGATGGAATTTACCGGTGACGATGCAGTGAAGACGTCGCTCGGAAACTTTCAGCGAGAAGAACCCTTTAGCGTTTCGCTTTGGCTCAAAACACCAGACATCAAAGAAAGAGCGGTTGTGTTTCATCGCTCCCGAGCCTGGACCGATGCTGCCAGTCGAGGCTACGAGCTGCTAATCGAAGATGGCAAATTGAAATGGAGCTTGATTCATTTTTGGCCTGGCAACGCGATCTCGATCAAGACGAAAGTCAACGTTCCGACCAATGAATGGACCCACATTGTGGTAACTTACGACGGCAGCAGCCAAGCCGAGGGTCTTAAGATTTTCTTAAACGGCTCCCTTGCCGAATCAACAATCGAAAAAGACAAGCTCACCAAGACCATCGCAGGTGGAGGATATGACCACATCGATCTCGGAGAACGGTTCCGTGACAAGGGTTTCAAAAACGGATCGATCGATGACTTCCAAGTGTTCTCTTTTGCTCTAACACCATGGGAAGCCCTGCAGCAAGCCGACCCGGAAGCGGCTAAATCATGGCTGCAACAATCGATCGCTAACCGCGAGACTTTTAAACAATGGATTGCACCGATCTACGCGAGATTTGATGAGCAGTCGACTAAACTCGCTGAAGAACTCAAGGCCGCGAGAAAGAAATGCTACGACCACCAAGACTCGCACACCGAAATCATGGTCATGCAAGAGCTCGCCACGCCCAAGCCTGCCTACGTTTTAATCCGGGGCGAGTACAATCAGCGGGGCGAGACCGTCTCTGCCATGACTCCGAAAGTGCTGCCTCCATTGGCCCAAGGGTTACCCAACAATCGACTAGGCCTAGCCCATTGGACCGTTTCGCGTGACCATCCCCTGACCGCTCGAGTCACGGTCAATCGAATTTGGCAAAGTCTGTTCGGGATCGGCCTAGTAAAAACTTCTGAGGATTTTGGAAGCCAAGGCTCGTTGCCCTTGTACCAAAATGTTCTCGATGCTCTCTCGGCACGTTTCATCGACTCAGGTTGGAACACGAAAGAACTGATGAAGACGATTTTGATGAGCGATGTTTATCGTCAGAGAAGTGTTTCCGACAACAAGCAAATCATGATCGATGACCCCGAGAATGAACTGCTATCGCGAGGCCCTCGCATTCGGCTCAGCGCGGAAATGATTCGCGACAATATGCTGGCTTCCGCAGGCCTAATCGATCTCTCCGTTGGCGGCCCGCCCGTGAATCCTTATGAACTTTCGGAGTCGTTTAAACCGGCTGGACCATCCGGCGGAAATGGCGTTTACCGAAGAAGCCTGTATACAAACTGGCGCCGAACAGGACCACCTCCCGCTATGATTGCATTCGATGCGCCGCGTAGAGCCGTTTGCACGCCAAAACGTGAACGTACCGAATCAGCTCTGCAATCGTTGATTTTGCTTAACGGCATTCAATACGTTGAGGCGGCTCGCGCTCTAGCAGCCAAAGCCTACACCCTAACGCCAGACGACGAACAAAAGCAAATCGAGACGATCTTCCGCGCGTGCATCAATCGATCGCCACAAGACAGAGAATTGGAGATTTGTCGACAGCTTCTAACTGAGCAGCGTGAACTGTTCAAATCGTCTCCCGATAAAGCCAAAGAGTTTCTAAGTGTTGGACGGTTCAAACTCGATGCTGCAATCCCCGATGAGGTATTGGCAGCGCTAACGGTCTTGAGTCAAACACTCTTCAATCATGACTCGTGCATCATGAAACGATAAAGGTAACAAAAACATGGATCAACAAGACTTTATTCGTGCTAACTATATCCGATCAAGGCGTTCGTTTCTCGGAAGCAGTGGGCTCGGACTTGGCTCCCTCGCGTTGGGCTCTTTATTGGGGGAGCATAGCTTTGCTGACGAGCTGCCAACAACAGGCAAGGGTGGGATACTCCCGAAATTTCACCATGCACCCAAGGCAAAACGAGTCATCTATCTGTTCATGTCGGGCGGTCCATCTCATTTAGACCTGTTCGATTACAAACAAAAATTGAATGAGTTACACGGCCAGCAATTGCCAGATTCGGTACGTGGTGGACAGCGATTGACCGGTATGTCGGGAAATCAATCGTCGATCCCCTTGGTCGGTAGCCCGTTTAAGTTTCATCAAAACGAAAAAACCGGAGCTTGGTTTTGTGAACATTTGCCACACACAGCTTCTATCGCTGAAGATATTTGCATGGTTAACTCCATGTACACCGAAGCCATCAACCATGGGCCAGGTGTGACGTTCTTTCAAACGGGTACGCAGATTGCCGGCCGCCCCAGCATCGGCTCTTGGTTGAGCTATGGGCTCGGTCAAGAAAATGAAAACCTACCTTCCTTTGTCGTGATGGTGACCAAAGACAAAGGTGGCCAACCGCTTGGTGCCCACCTCTGGGGGAGCGGTTTTCTTCCGAGCAAACATCAAGGCATACTGTTACGAGCGGCAAAGGATCCGGTCCTCTATCTGAGCAACCCGCAAGGAATCGATCCATCGGGACGCCGTTTAATGCTAGATCGATTGCGCGATCTGCATGAATTCCAAATGGCAGATAGTGGCGAACTCTCGATCCAAAATCGCATCGATCAATATGAGATGGCGTTCTCGATGCAATCCAGCATTCCCGAAGTTGCCGATCTGGCCTCGGAACCAGAGGATGTCCTCAATAGCTATGGACCCGATGTTCGCAATCCAGGTACCTTTGCAGCCAACTGCCTGATGGCTCGCCGCTTGGCAGAACGTGGTGTTCGCTTTATCCAGCTCTATCACCAAGATTGGGATCACCACGGCGGATTACCGGGAGGAATTCCAGGCTTGTGCAAAGAGACGGATCAGCCGAGCGCTGCGTTAGTAAAGGATCTGAAGAGGCTCGGACTACTCGAAGACACGCTCGTCATATGGGGTGGCGAATTCGGACGTACGAACTATTGCCAAGGCAAGATCCAACCAAACTTCGGTCGAGACCACCACCCACGTTGCTTTAGCATGTGGTTCGCTGGTGGCGGAATCAAACCAGGCATGACTTATGGCGCGACCGATGAACTCGGCTACAACGTCGCAGAAAACCCAGTCCACATCCACGACATGCAGGCCACGTTGATGCACTTGTTGGGGATAGACCATGAGCAGCTAACCTACCGATTCCAGGGCCGACGTTATCGCCTCACCGATGTCCATGGCAAGGTTGTAAAAGAGATTCTGGCCTAGTATCGCGTACGCAAAGCTCGTAACCCAATCGAGATGGTCACGAGCTCTTTGATCAACCTGCGTAGCGATGTGAGTGAACGTCAACTTGAGCCCAGTAGGACTTTTCCGGTCTACTTAGGATCTAGATTTTTGGCCATATCCTCATCGCTTACAGTGGATGATACACCATCTTTCGGAACATCCACTTTGCTAGTCCATAGAAGCGCGTTCAGCACGAGTTTGCGGAAGTCATCGTTTTGCCAGTTCTTGTGAAAGTGGCCACCCGTAAAGCCCACTCCGCGAGAACCATTCGCATTTTCCGTGCACCACATCATGTGCTCGGCACGCCCCTTGGACTCTTGAATATGCTTGTAAGGGCCTCGTGGATAGACATAGGGGCCGTCGCGAGTCTCGTCGGATGGCTTGGCAGTAAGAATCGGCGTAACGCCCATCATGTCCTCTCGGAATCGCATATTAAAATACCATTCGTCCATGATCGAGAATGGCTTCACGCCGTTCGCAATGGGATGGTCTGGAAAACTCTCAAATTTGGCGACCCACATTGGATTGCAGGAGTACTCGTGCTCGTAGCAACCACCGATCCAATTTCGGAATGTGTCTCCAACTGGTCCCTTGGGTACCTCGACTCCAAAATGCAAACAAAATAGACCTGTCCCACGCTCCAGCAGCCCGCCAATTTTCTTGAGTCGGTCGTCTGGAATCAATGGGTGACCTCCCCCGCCATCAGCAAAGCAGAGGATACCATCAGCGTCGTCCAATACGGAGTCGTCTTGCGGATAGCCATTGAGCACAAAAGATGTTTCCAATCCATCGACACCGGCCAAGCACTTTTGGAAAAGCTGAACTCCCGCGTTGTGTTCGTGGCATCCGGGCGGGTGGCTAGGTCGTCCCGCAATCATAACTAGCTTACGTGGTTTCGCAGTAACGGATGCGGTTGCTCGCTTGGTCACGGCCGCCGTTGCCGCGACTGCTGCCGTCGTGGCGAGAAAGTTTCTTCGAGAGGTTATCATAGTTAATCCCAAACAATAGTAAGGAAGCTCGTACTCTAATTCATCGACCGTACTCTATTGGATCGATCGGGCTCGTTTATTGTATTCGGAAATCCTGCAATCGTGATCGCTGCTTTCCTTGCGAATCAAAATTTTCCGGAGCGAACCAATCCGTAAACATTTTTCGGAGCTCATCCCACTCGGAGTCAAGCATGGAAAACCAAGCGGTGTCTCGGTTGTAGCCCTTTACCACCATGTGCTGACGAAAAATCCCCTCAAACCTGAAGCCAAACCGCAATGCAGCAGCCCGCGATGGCATGTTGAGCGCATCGCACTTCCATTCAAATCGTCGAAAGCCCAGCGTCTCAAATACATGTTGCGCCGTCAAGAAAAACGCTTCCGTCGCAACTCTAGAACGTGAAATAGCAGGTCCCCAAAGAATATTGCCAATTTCAATCACACCATTGTTGGTGTCGATTCGCATCAAACTTTGTCGCCCCTCGCAACGCTTTGTTTTGAGATCGATAACCGCAAAGTAAAGAGGATCCGATGACTTCGAAAACAGATCGAGCCACTTCGAGAATTCCTCCCTCGATTGCGGCTCAATGGTCAAATAGCGAAACCGATCTTCACAGCCAGGAGCCACAGAGGCGTCATAGAGCTCGTCAGCGTGCTGCAGCCCCATCGGCTCTAATCGACAATAATCTCCGATCAGAACCGTAGGCTGCGGGGGCGAGCAAGGCTGCCAATTCAATGGTTGGTTCATTCCGATTTCATCGATGCGCGTGGCCACAAGAACAAAAAGAACAACAGCCCCACCAAAGGTGCCCAACCCAACACGGCGATGTTCCAGTCATACGTACCCGTCCGGTCCACCATCCACCCAAAGAGCTTGTGGGTCGGCGCTGATAAGAGCCAACCTAAACAGGACAGGATGCCCGTCACTCGCCCCATGTGTGTCGCCGAGTACTCTTGTGTAAACGAGTAATAACATGGAAAAACACCCAGAGAACCAGCACCTACCAATAGCAAAACAGCCAGCAATAGATAACCCTGGGGCAGTAAGGCTGCGATCGTGCTCAGCGCTGCGAACATTGCACATACCAAGTAAACCAACACGCGACTTGAGTGAACGCTCAGCCCTCTCTTTGCGAGCATCGCCGCGCCAATACCTGCACCAATACAACCGATGTCGGTCGCGATGTAATAAATCGAGTTAAAGTACAAAGCGGTTGATTCGGAATACCCTCGCCCTTTTTCTAAAAACATCGGCAACCAAGCTCTGATGAGTTGCCACGATGTATTGATGCAAACGACCATCGCCACCAAACCCCAGAATCGACGATCTTGAAACAGGTCGCCGATCCATGAGGTTTCCCGTGCCGATGAAACCGATGTGTTGTCTCGCAAATCTGACTCAATCACGGGTGGCAACAAATCTCGGGGGCCGACAACCCAAAACCAGAATACAACCCAAACGAGTCCCGCAGCACCGATGACGATAAATGGCGTTCTCCAGATGGATTCGTCCTCCGAGCCTCTCACCATCAACTGAATCAACAAAGGAGTGATGATCGCACCGATTGAAGCTCCACTTTGCAGAATGCTATTCCCTAGCACCCGCTCTCTACTCGTCAGTATTCTCTGCGTCACGACTAACGCGCACGGCCAATGTCCAGCTTCGAAGAAGCCGAGAAAACCGCGACAAACGAGCAACGAATAGTAGCCAGTTGCGAACCCCGTCAACATGCCCACAATCGACCAACCGGCCAATGCAACCGGATATAGCCAACGGACCGAAACCTTATCGACCAGAAAACCAAACACCAACGAACCAGCCGCAAAAGTCACGCCGAATAGCGATTCGATATCACCGTATTGCTCACTGGAAAGCGAAAACTGTTCTTTGATACGGACCGCCAGATTTGCCAACGTTTGGCGGTCCATGTAGTTGATCATCGTGGCAAGGAGCAGCAGAAAACTGACCCACCATTGCCATTTGGTCGATCTCACTTTTTCAGTTCACCACTCTTGTAACGTGCCCAATATCGATCCAGCTCTGACTTGATCATGCCACTCATCAGGAACACTCCTAACAAGTTAGGAATCGACATCGAGAGAATAAGCATGTCGCTAAATTCCAAGATGTTTGTCGGCGAAACAATCGATCCCAAAAAGGTGAACGTCAAAAACAAACACTTGTAAAACAGAGATGACTTTTGCCCAAACAACGAGACAAAGCATCGCTCTCCATAGTACGACCACGATACGCATGTCGAGTAGGCAAACAGAAACACAGCCAAATACAACACATATTTGAACCAAGCAAACGTAGGGTTCTGAGTGAAGGCGGCTAACGTGATGTTCGCCCCCTGGCTGTCAACAGCCCACTGCAATACGTCAGGTTGACGATAAACCCCGGTCACAATGATCGTCAAACCAGTCAACGTGCATACCACAATCGTATCGATAAACGGCTCCAGCAAGGCAACGATACCCTCGCTCACAGGTTCATCTGTTTTAGCTGCCGAGTGAGCGATTGCCGCTGATCCGGCTCCTGCCTCGTTGGAGAAAACAGCTCGCTTGATCCCGAGAACCATCACCCCTAAAAATCCGCCGTAGAGACCATCTGGTGTGAATGCCCCTCGAATAATCAATCTGCGAGTACGGCAAAGCAAATTGCCATGTAAGCTACGCACATAAACGGAACGATGGCCCCAGCAAAGTTTCCAATCGATTTGATACCACCGATGATGACAACCCCGACCAAAACAACCATTAACAAGCCATAAATCCAAGGATAGTCATTCAAGAAACTAAAAGCAGGCTCCGTCTTCAAAGCGGTCAACGACTGCACAACTTGAAACGAGTTTCCACCACCAAAAGAACCACCAATACACAAAACAGTGAAGACGATTCCTAATGCTGATCCTAACGGTCCCAGTCCAATGCGAGCGAGCCCCTCTTTGAGATACACCATCGGGCCACCCAACACTCGACCTTCTTCGTCGGTCTTTCTGTACATCACAGCAAGAGTGCACTCCGCAAATTTGCTGGTCATACCGAGAAAGCCCGCAACGATCAACCAAAACGTTGCACCAGGGCCTCCCATACCGATCGCGATGGCAACACCAGCGATGTTACCCAATCCAACAGTGCCCGACAGCGCAGACGACAACGCTTGAAAGTGAGACACATCCCCCTTGTGATCGTCTTCGTCGTAAACACCTCGAACCAATTGGATCGCATGGAAGAAACCACGCAAGTTGATAAAGGCCATTCTCAAGGTCAGAAACACACCACCGCACAATAGCCAGACCACGACGAACGGAATGCTTGTACCCAGCCAACCTTTCTTCATGACAGGGTTGCCCGATTCGTCAACAACAGGTTTGCCCGATTCATCAAAGACAGGCTTGTCTCCCGTTCCAAAGTCAAAAAAGAGAACTGCCGCCATTGGCTTAACAAGCAATTTCCCAAAAAGGCCGTCTACCTTAGATATCCAATCATCCGCTACCACTTGCGTTTTGCTCGAAGCTGCCGGCATCTTTTCCGGTAGGGGAATCGTAAATGGATCGACCACCGTTTTTGCATCAGTTGATGCGGAGCTTGCAGTAGACGAATCCGCGTTCGGATCTGCCGCAGTCGAAGCACTATCCGCCGCAGGTGGCTGTTCTGCTGAACTAGCGTTCTGAGCAGGCTCCGATGCAGCGGCATTCGCAGGTGGATCTTGAGCAATGACGCTCGCCTCGACTGTTCCAACATGGGCCAAGCAAACAGAAACAGCTATAGCGATCCAACAACTCCAGCCTACAAAACTTCGGTTTGACCCGAATAAACGAACACGCGCCATGGATGAACTCGTACTTGGGGAAATGCAATGAAACAGCGGGAGGAATGTAGGTGTATGCTACACAACCGAGATGAATACGCCACCATATTGCCCCCAAAATGGGCTGCTAAAATTCAGATTTCTGCGTATGATTTTCGTCTCAAATGATTACGAGTTACCTAATCGCTCCATCTTTACCTGCGAAAACAAATCAGCCAGAAATATGTCTCAAGCTCATCCGTGGATCGCCAAACGAACTCTTTCCTTCGATTCTAGCGGTATACGAAAAGTTTTCGCTCTGGCTGCCAAACTCGCGAACCCTATCAACTTGTCGATTGGGCAACCGGACTTTGACGTCCCGCAGCCAATTCGATTCTCGGCTATCGAAGCCATCGAATCCGGCAAAAACGCTTACTCGCCCACCCAAGGAGTTCAGCCGCTTCTCGAAAAACTCCAAAAATCGGTTGATCTCAAATTTGCTCACAAAGACCGAAAAGTTTTCGTGAGCTCGGGAACCAGCGGCGGCCTCGTGCTGGCTATGCTGAGCATGGTCGATCCCGGTGACGAGGTGATCGTTTTTGATCCTTACTTTGTAATGTATGTCCCGCTCATTCAACTCGTCGGGGGTAAACCTGTCCTCATCGACACCTACCCCGACTTTAAGATTAACGTCGACAAAGTCCGCGATGCAATCACGGAACGAACTAAACTCGTTCTCTTCAATTCGCCCGGAAACCCGACTGGTGTCACGGCCTCCGTCGAGGAAATTGAGGCGTTGGCGAAACTCTGCAAGGAAAAAAATATCGCCCTCATCTCAGATGAAATCTACAGCCGCTTTCATTTTGATGCACCGATGCGGTCCCCGGCAGAGTTTAACGAAAACACGATCGTAATCGATGGCTTCTCGAAAAGTCACGCCATGACGGGCTGGAGACTCGGCTGGGTCCACGGACCAGATGCCATCATGCAAACAATGCAAAAGATACAGCAGTACTCCTTCGTTTGCGCTCCAACACCTTTCCAATGGGGCGCCCTGGCGGCCATGGATTACGACATGACGAAACATTACCGCGATTACGCCCAAAAGAGAGATCGCATCGTCAAGGGACTAAGAACGTTCTATGACTTTGTCGTTCCAGGCGGCGCGTTTTATATCTTTCCGAAAGCCCCGGGGGGGAACGCGACGCAATTCGTCGAGAAATGTATCGAACGAGAACTCTTGGTCATTCCAGGCAACATCTTCTCGCAACACGACACCCACTTCCGAATCTCATTCGCAGCCAGCGACGAAACTCTCGACCGAGGTATCAAAGTGCTGCGTCAGCTTGCAGTCGATATGCGATAAGCCGATATGCGATAGGACGCCGCTTTTTCCACGACTGAGTTTATCTTATGCAGCTAACTCAGTCAGCGATCACAAACTACCTTGCCAAGTTCTTCGCAACTTCGGCAAACGGGTACGTGAACACATACCAAGCCATCAAAAAGGAAAGAAGCAGATTAAACGCTTGGCCGCAGACGTAGAGAATCACCGGCTTGCCCGAGGCCAACATATGCGCATAGTCCCGGAAATTGGTCCCCAAGCCAATACTCACGAATGCTAAACAAAATAGCCATTCGCGCACTGGCTTCGAGACGCTCGTGATACTTTGAACCAAGGCATTACCGCTGAATCCCTGCGACGCAATGAGCGACATGGCGAGCGACACACCAATAAACCCGAGCGTGAAACGAGGGAATCGCTTCCAAACTTCTGAAATCTTAGGACGTTCTCCTGATTCTTTCTTTTCGACAAAGCTTACCCAATAAGTAGCCACCCCAAACGCAACCGCACCGATCAACACGTTTTGAATCATCTTGATCACAGCCGCCACATCTTTGGCTGATCCACCCACAAGCTCCCCTGCAGCCGCGACCGCACCTGTCGAATCGATGGTGGCCCCAATCCACGCTCCCCCGATCACAGGCCCCATACCGGACCAGAGGATGACATACGGCTGAATAACGATCATGATCACTGTGAATATAAGTGATAAGCCAATGGCCAGCGAAAGCTCTTCCTTTTTCGCTTTACAAGCCGCAGCAGTCGCGACAGCCGCCGATACACCGCACACCGACATATCTGCAGAGATGACCATGTTTAATGACTTCGATGGGACCTTGAGGACATACTGACCAAAAAGGTAAGTCCCGATGAGAACGATAGGAGTCACGACCCATGAAATCAAAATCCCAGGAACACCCATCGCTAGCAGCTTGTTAAACAGCACCTCAGCTCCGAGCAAAACGAGACCTGTTTTGATATAGAGTTCGGTAACAGCACCCGGCTCCAACCATTTCGGAGTGCCAACGGTGTTGCTGATCACTAACCCAAGCAACAAAGCCCAAAGAACAAACTCAAGATTGTAGGTCCTGATGACCGTTTGCCCTGCCAGCACATAAGCAATGGACGCTAACAAAAAAACTCCGACGAAGCCTTTAGCAAACGCGATGGCCGACTGGCCCGATACGCGAACCGCGATCGCATAAATCACAGCGAGAAGTATCAGCGTTCCTGCCATTCCCACCAGGATCAGACTGCGGCTTGCTCCCTTGCCGGAGTAAAACGCATCGAGCGGGTTCGAATCCCATTTTTCAGGTTTTACGATCCAATCTTT
>JALOQS010000005.1 GCA_025459355.1 Pirellula sp. | reverse complement strand
CACCTATTGGGCACCTATTGGGCACCTATTGGGCACCTATTGGGCACCTATTGGGCACCTATTGGGCACCTATTGGGCACCTATTGGGCACCTATTGGGTGAAAATACAATGGATGGCACCTATTGAGAAATGGATGGCACTTATTGAGGCGCAGTTTTGGGCAGTAGCGTGTGTAAAGCGATTGACGGTTTATCCAAATCGACCGGTTATGTAATCCTCGGTTTCACGCAAGCGAGGTCGCGTGAAGATCGTGGACGTTGGACCATATTCGAGCAAATGTCCGAGATACAAAAAAGCTGTGTAGTCGCTGATTCGTGACGCTTGCTGCATGTTGTGCGTCACAATGAGAATGGAGTACTCTCCCTTTAATCTCTCGATCAAATCCTCTACCTTGCCCGTTGCAATTGGGTCAAGCGCCGAACAAGGTTCATCGAGAAGAAGAATTTCTGGCGATGATACGATCGCTCTCGCAATACACAGGCGTTGTTGCTGACCACCGGATAGCTTTAGTCCACTTTCTGACAGGCGATCTTTAACTTCATCCCAAAGTGCGGCTTCACGTAACGCTCGTTCGCATGCCTCCATGAGTCGTCCCTTATGGCTTTCGCCGTCAATTCGCAATGGATAGACCACGTTCTCAAAGATGGACATCGGAAATGGATTAGGCTTCTGAAAGACCATGCCCATTCTCTTGCGGAGCTCGATCACATTAATGCTAGAGTTATAAATCGACTCTCCCCGCAGTTCCATTTCGCCCTCGACATCGACTGACTCCACTAGGTCGTTCATGCGATTAACGCTTCGGAGCAATGTCGACTTGCCACACCCGCTCGGTCCGATCAATGCGGTTACCTTGCCAGACGGGATGCCCATCGAGATTTGGTGCAGCACCTGTTTGCTTCCGTACCAAAGCGAAAAGTTCTCGATGGACAATACGAACTCATTCTCGAGCAACGCCTCGTGAGTTTCAGCAGGAACCATTCGGCCCGATGAGATGAGTTTAACGCGATCCATAGTATTGAAGTGTGTCTTAAAATTGTTGGGTTTTCATTTGACGATTGATTTTGCTTCTCAGCCAAATCGCACCCGAATTGAGCACGAACACAATTAGCATAAGCAACACAATCGTTGCGTAAACCATGGGGCGTGCTGCGTTGATGTCGGGGTTCTGGAGCCCCAGCGAGTATATGTGGTATCCGAGATGCATAAACGAGCGTGACCCGTGCAAGTAAGGATACTCTGTATCCAATGGTAAATCGCTAGCCAGCGGGATCACCCCAACCAGCATGAGCGGAGCAACTTCGCCTGCACCGCGCGCGACCGAAAGAATCATCCCTGTGATGATTCCTGGTCTGGCGTAAGGAAGAACCAGCCGTCGTATTGTTTGCCATTTTGTAGCACCGCAAGCGTAAGAGCCTTCTTTAAGCGATGCGGGAACAGAGGACAGCGCTTCTTCCGTAGTTACGATAACAATGGGCAGTGTTAGCAGGGCCATCGTAAATGATGCCCAAAGCAAACAGCCTTTGCCAAAAGTAGGATTAGGTAACTCATCGTAGTACAAGCCTTCGAAAAACGGAACTTTAGCAACGACCAAAAAACTGCCCACCAAAGCCGTGACGAGCAGCCCAAAGGAAAAGAATCGATTGGCAGCAACAAAGCTGGGCTTCAGAAACTTGGACTGCGGTTTGAGTGTACGATAGGCCAACCATAAAATGGAAATCATGGTCGCGGAACTCAAAATGATCCAGGAAAGAATCGGCAACGGTTCCAAGCCAACCTTTTGTGGCCCGCCATCGATAAAGCCTCCGATCAAGTAGCTAAAGAAAGCTAAGCCAAACACGCCGTACACGATACTGGGAACGCCCGCTAGATTGTGAACCGTTACTCGGACGATGCTAAGCATCATGCTGTGCTGTGCGTATTCTCGCATATAGATGGCCGCCATAACACCAAAAGGCATTACCATAATCGACATGAGAATAGTCATGACAACGGTTCCCCAAATGGCCGGGAATACACCACCGGCGAGTCCATTTCGCCGCGGCGACCCAGCGAGAAACTCAATCCAGCGTTCCGAGTACAGCTGCAGCTTGCCGAGCCATCCGAGTTTGTTTGGAAAGTAATAGCGTATTACGTCGGAACACAAAATTTGCTTTTTCGCGAGCGCAAACTCAGTCGCACCTTGTGTTGATCCGGATCGCCAAAGGAATTCAAGCGATTGTCCGACTCTCGTTGATACAATACCCACTTTTACATCTGAGTCTGCGTAATTCGTCCGATCGGAATGGGTGGGGGCGATTGTTTCGCAATCCAATAAAGTCAATTCGATGCGAAACGCGTTGCGAACAATGTCCAATTCCGCAAGATCCGTGTTGACTCGCAACTGTTGCGAGTATGCGGATTTAGCCGTTTTGGCTAGTTCCGAAAGGAATTCTCTTGCTTCGTTGGTAGTCTTTTGAGAATCGCTTGGACTCACCCAAGAATCTTGTTTAACGAGAGTGTTCAATTCCGTTTCAAGCTGATCACGTTGTTGTTTAAGAAGCGCCTTGATGCGATCGGTTGATTCATCGATACTCTTTGAGATGGTATCATCCGACTGAAATTGGTCTCTCCAGAAACGTGCCGAGGCTTCGACATCGTAGATCGCTTGTTCTGCCGCTCCCAGCTCGAACGCGACTCGAAAAATCTCGTCAATGGTATTAACAAACGATTGGTTTCGGGAGACGGCGTACCTGATGCCTTGTTTACGACTGGCTGATAACTGTTTGTCAATGCCGCTCAACTCCATTTGTTTGAGCCGAATTAGATGTTGGTTGTGCTCAACAATTTGTTCAAAATCAGCGATCGCCTCATCCCATCGTTCCATCGGTATCTCGATCGGTTCGTCCGCTTGTTCAATCATTGAAGCAAGTGCCGACGGTAAGATTTCTTCAAAAGCGTTTCTGTCTTTCTTAGCGACGATACCTTTCGCTTCTGCTGACTCGATTTCCGACAAGAAAACGCGAGCTATCGCTACATTCGTCTGCAACGAGTGCTGTAATTGGGCAACTTGAGTTATTAGCCCAAACATGGGTTCTGATTCCCGAAGTTCGACAGCGATAACGTTTTCGGGATAGACCGGAGGAATGGCGGTTACGGTTTCCATTTCCATTGTGGATATGGATTGGGTGCTATTTCTGTTGTATCCCGTTCTCAACGATATGCTTTGTTCGTGATGGGGGAGGCTCTCACCATGATATCCGTGAATTTCACCTGCCAAAAGCGTGCCATCGGTCTTCTCGAAAACGGCAACTCTACGAGGCCAATGGGCATGAAGGCTGTGATAGGCAATATGTCCGATAAACAGGAACAGCAGAGTGCAGGACACGACGAAAAATCCGCCTGAAACCCAAATCATGGCGTCGGACGAAGCGGTCACGTTGTTTCGTACTGAAGGTCGTTTCATAGTTGGCTCGCATTCCGTTTGAATTTGAGCCGAACAAACTCTGCGATCGAATTAACAACAACCGTCAAGAAAAATAGGACCAGTGAGACAAAGAACAAAGAGTGATAATGAGTGCTACCACGAGCCGCCTCAGGGAGTTCCATCGCGAGTGTTGCCGATAGTGTGCGAAATCCACTAAACGGATTGAGCTCCATGATGGCACTGTTTCCTGAGACCATTAAAACCACCATGGTCTCTCCGATGGCGCGTCCCAGTCCGAGCATCACTGCGCTAAACAGCCCGCTTACTGCCGTTGGAACAACAACACGAATTGTGGTTTGCCATACGGTTGCACCGCAGCTCATCGATGCCGCTCGCAAATGTTGCGGCACCGCTTGTAATGCATCCTCTGACAGAGTGAAAATCAATGGGACAATCGCGAATCCCAGAACTACACCGACCAATAATGCATTTCGTTCTTGGTAGGAATCCAGCAATGTGCCGCGTGCGTCCCAACCCACTAAGCTTAAGCAAGCTGATAAAGCGCATGTAATCACTACGCTTGCGATTAACTGTAGCGCGTGCATAGCCAACAAATTGAACGAAGAGTCTGGTCGAAGGAATGGCAGTCTCTTCGTAAGAAATCGCGAGATCTGAAAATGGTTAAATGCCCAGAAAGTGAGCACCCCACAAGGGAGAATGGCAATGCACAACCAACCAGGAAAAGCACTTCCAAACTCGCCGTTTAGCCAGTAAGTCAGCGGACCACCGAAGAGTCCGAATTCCATCCGTTCGGCACAATAACGCGAAATACCCAACGCGGCGATTAAGACTAAGATCAATGTCCATGCACGGTGCTTTGTTGTTGATGCGGCAGCGGAGCGAGGGAGCGTTGAGAGAATCGCGGGGATGCTAACCAGAATCAACATCGCAACAACGAGGAACAAGAACAATCCGAATAGGTTATCTCTCACCAAGGGCGCTAAGGCAATCGCCCCAACGAATCCCAAGGCCACACTGGGTACGCTAGCCATTAATTCCATAATTGGTTTGATTCGGGCTCGACTGGTCGGGTGCAAGTATTCGCTCGAGAAAATCGCAGAGATGAGTCCGAGAGGAATAGCGATCAAAAGGGTATAGAAGGTTGCTTTGATGGTCCCGAAAACAAGCGGAACAATGCTTAGCTTTATTTCACCCTGGATTGTTCCCGAGCTACTTTGCCACAAGTGCCTAGGGCTATCGTAACCTTCAAACCAATTCGCATTCAGAAAGCTTTGCCAACCCGCTTCAGGGAAACGAAGATTCAGTCTCGCGACGGTAACTGAGTTGCCATGCAACGCTCCCATAAAGCGAGAGCCAGAGGAAAAGAAGATTTTCGATTCTGGATCAACTGTCCAGCGAAGCAGTTGTCGATTGGTTGGTACATAGATCAGTGATGCCACTCCATCGTCCATGAGGGCAGCGACGACACGAGAATTTGTGGCAGGTGATAGTTGACGAATCCTCTGCGTTGGTAGCGACATTCGGTGAATCGAAACCAAGTCCGATTTGTCCGGACCGAAGTAGGGAGATACCCCCTCCAAGTAACCTGATTCGGAACTCATGAGCAAAGTATTGCGTCCCAGGATCGGTACCGCACTCAGCACCTTGCTTTCGCTGCCAGTGATAGTCCAATGAGACGCGAGATGCCCAATACTGGTTTCAGGGGACAATCGCCAAAGTTGCGCGAGCCCATCTGAGGTAATGGATGTAAACGTTTCCCCTTGGGCGTTTAGCATAGCCGCAATGATGGAATTGGATGGCACTGACGTGCGCCATGTTTTGATCTCTTCTGTGTTCGCGAGGCTAATACCTAGTCTTCGTCGAAGATGATGTTGGACAATAACTTCGTTACCGTCACTCGCTAACCATTTCCAGCTTTTTGCTTTTTCCAGGCCATAAATTGCATCTGGTTTTAACCAATCGATGCACCGCACCGGCGACTTTAACGCAGCAATCGGATCGTGGAAATCGATAGAATCAATACGTTGGACTCGCACTAAACCATTCGGAAGTTCCGTCATGACAGATGTTTCGGGTTCGTCACTGTCTGGTGAAGGGTGATCATCACTCTCTTCGTTTGGCTGATCAAGGTATTCGATATTCCACCGGATCGTAATGGGGCGTACATAACCATTGGAATAACCTACTAACAAACTGGCATCGTCATCAGCGACAGAGCAAGCCGTTATCTCAGGCTTGGATGGATTCGCGTTTTCCTGCTTGAGGGCGTCAGCGGGCGGCGCAAAGGACTGTAGTCGTAAGCCAGAACGGGTGGAGTAGGTCTGGATTGATCCGGATGGAAATAGGAACCAAGCAATATCGCCGTATTCGTCCATCCCAGCGCAGATGGGTTCCGAGGTCAACTGCCGATTTGGCGAATCAGATCCGGTTGGTGCGTTTGAGTCATGATCGATGGTAAATTCGGCAACGGTCGTCGCGTCGGATGTGCTCAAGAGAGGGAGCAATTGGCTGATCATCACAAAGACGATCAGCAACGCCACCAAAATCGTGCCGATACCTCCCGATGTGATCAAGGCACGGGCGATGGTATCGAACCAAAGCTGTTTTCGAACTGGCCTTTTGCTGGCGATTTCGTTGGACAATGGTTGCCTCGAATTCGTCACTTGTGTTGAATACCGATCGCCATAATCGTTGCGATTCTCCAAGCCGAGATTGCGATTTGACGAGATAGAGTACGCGATTGTTTTGTCATTTGCTTGAAACGATGCCAACCTCTTTTAAGGCTTCTTCTGCGATGACCGCATTGATAGGCAAGTATCCATCTACGAGAACTAATCTCTGTCCATCACGACTGTAGATGAACTTTAGAAATTCGCGTCGTGTAGGATCGAGTCTCGAATTCGGTTTGTGGTTGATTGCTAGAAACAGATATCTGGCGAGCGGATAAGTTCCATCTAACGCATTGTCTTCGCTGGGGCTGATACCGGAAGTCCCATTTCGTTCAGAAATCATTAAGGGCTTAACCAAGTCGGTATTCCCACCCATACCGCTGTAACCCATGGCAAATCGGTTGCCTGCGATGGCGGCGACAACCGCGCTGCTACCAGGCTGCTCCAAAACTTTAGGCTGAAAATCTCCTTCATTAAGTACTCGATCTTTGAAAAATCCGTAGGTCCCCGAAGCAGCATTTCTGCCGTAAAGAACAATCGGTTCCCTGGCCCACTCGCCAGACAACCCCAGATCACCCCAGGTCGCAATAGCAGGATGTCCGCGACGTCGCGTGTTGGAAAATATCGCGTCGATTTGTTCGAGCGAAATCGATTCGAGCGGACAGTCACGATGCACCAGCAATCCAACTAGATCGATACCGACGGGGAGCAATGTGGGTTTATAGCCGAACCGGTTTTCGAATTCTTCAATCTCTGACAGCTTTAGTGGGCGGCTCATCGGACCAAAACTGGACGACCCCTCGATAAGTGAGGGCATCGCCTTCGAAGATCCTTGCCCTTCAATCTCGGTGCGAACACCTCTGTAATAGGATTTGAATCGCTCAGACCAGGAGAGCATCAAAGTGATCATCGTATCCGAGCCCACCGAGCGAACCAACCCCGTGGGGCCGTGCGAAACTTGGTAGGGAGGCAGCCTCGGGTCGAGCTTAGCATCAATGGCTTCATCGGGATCGATTGGCTGGATTGTCCGTGCAAGGGATCGAATGGGCTCAATCGAAGGTGTTTGCAAGTTCGATTGAGCCAAGCCCCTAGTGCCGCTCTGGCTTAGAACCAGACCATGAATTAAGATCGCAAAAAATGCGTTAACGCGAAATCTATGGCCAAACAACCTGGAACTCCCGCAAAAACAAACTGTGCACCCGAATGACAAAGGATATTACACGCTTGCAGAGCCTTCGCATAGCTTTACGATATCGACCAAGGTATAATCGTAGAGAATTCGGTGAAGGATTTCCTTCCTTTGCCAGATATTGGGCATTAGCCTTCCCACCCTATCCCACCTACTAAGCGAACTGCGATGACGACCCTTCGTAACTACGTACTGGTCTTCTTGGTCTTGGTGACCGGCAATTTTCTAGCGATGACGGACACGTTCATGCCGCTCGTTCTCGGTGCGAGCTTTGTTCAGGAAGATGAGCAAGCCAAACCTGCAGACGAGCCGGTCGATTTCGCCAGAGAGATCAGGCCTATCTTGGCCAAGCATTGTTATTCTTGTCACGGAGTCGATACCAAAGAGGCTGGTTTGGCGTTGCACGAATTTGATTTGGCAACGGCCGAAACCGATAGCGGTTCTAAGGCGGTTGTTCCTGGCAAGCCGGATGAAAGCGAGATGATCGCTAGAATCAGTAGCGATGACCCGTCGATACGAATGCCACCTGAAGGCGAAGGGCTGTCTCCGGCACAAGTTGAGAAGATTCGACGATGGATCGAGTCAGGGGGGAAGTACACAGCCCATTGGGCGTTTCTTCCAATGTCAGACCCACCCGTCCCCACTGACGATGGCGTTATCGGAACCGGGAATCCCATCGACGCTTTCGTAGACGAAAAGTTGAACAAACATCGCATGTCTCGGTCGCCTGAAGCGGAACCGCGCGAGTTGCTACGTCGCTTGTTTTTCGATTTAGTTGGAGTTCCTCCCGACAAGGCGACTTCGGATCGCTTTGCGTCGAACCCAACCAAGGAAGCGTATGAGGGCATAGTTGAGCAATTGTTAGCGGACACTCGATTCGGCGAGCGCATGGCGAGAGGCTGGCTCGATGTGGTTCGGTACGCAGAGACGAACAGCTTTGAACGGGACGGCGAAAAGCCAAACGCGTACAAGTATCGTGACTATGTGATTGATGCATTTAACAAAGACAAGCCCTACGATCAGTTTCTGCGTGAGCAAATTGCAGGCGATGAGCTTCCGGCACCTAATGCGGAAACTTTGACGGCAACCGGTTTCTATCGACTAGGAATTTATGACGACGAACCAGCCGACCCTGCATTGGCTCGCATGGATGAATTCGACGATTTGGTGACGACCATCAGTCAAGGTGTGCTGGGGCTAACCATGAATTGTGCTCGATGTCACGACCACAAAATCGATCCGATCCCACAAAAGGATTACTATCAACTTGTTGCGTTTCTTCGCGACGTGACCCCCTATGGTATTCGTGGGGACCAAAAAACTAATTCGCAAATTCTGATTTCAACCCCAGAACAACTCGCGAAGACCAAGCAGTTGCGTTCATCGATCAAATCTATGGAACGCAAAATGAGGGACCTTGAAAACGTTGGCATCGGCAAAATGTCCGACGAGGATCGGGTCGCTGCGGATAGTCCCGACCGTAACAAGGTGATCGATGCGAAACTAGAAAGTCATCTTAGTCCCGATGAATGGTCCGAATATCAACGACTAAAGTCTGAGCTAGAGACAACCCGCAAAGATCTTGATTCGATACCCGTTGATTCTCGACTAGGCTTGGCGAAATGCGAAGCGACTCCACCAAAGACCCATGTTCTATTGCGAGGATCTCCCGAGGCGTTCGGTGACGAGGTTGAACCTGGTTATCCAACCATTTTTGGCGAGGCGGCTCCCGTCATTCCGGAACCTCAGCCCGATCAAAAATCTGCGGGTCGGAGATTGGTCCTGGCGAATTGGCTCACCAATCCAGAGAACCGGTTGGTAAGTCGCGTTATCGTGAATCGACTTTGGCAGCATCACTTTGGAAGAGGTATTGTTCGCTCATCCAATAACTTTGGTCAAATGGGGGACGTTCCTACGCATCCTGAGTTGCTCGACTTTTTGGCTCGCGAACTTGTACGACAGAATTGGAGCCTTAAGGGGATTCACCGGTTGATGGTGACGAGCGAAACTTACCGACAAAGCTCCCGAGGAACCGCCGAGTCGATCGCCGCCGATCCAGAAAACAATTACTTTAGTCGCTTTAATTCTCGACGATTAAGTGCCGAGGAGATTCGAGACACGGTTCTAGCAGTAACGGGCCGAATCAACTACAGCATGCATGGGCCCAGCATCTTTCCAGATGTTTCTGACGATGTCAAAGCGGGACAAAGCGTGCCCGGTTCTGGCTGGAAAAAGTCAAGCGAAGAGGAGCAAGCTCGGCGTAGCATTTACATTCACATCAAACGTTCGCTGGTGCCGCCCGAGCTGTCAGTATTCGATTATCCCGAAACGGACGTAACCTGCGAAGCTCGTTTTTTGACGACCCAAGCGGCCCAAGCCCTCAATATGCTCAACGGTCAGTTTCTCCAAAAGCATGCTACGCATCTGGCCCGATTCGCACAACAAACGGTTGGAGATTCGCTCGATAAGAAGCTCCGCTTCACAATAGAAAATTTGTATTCTCGACCCGCGACGGATCAAGAAATTCAAAGAGCGATGAAGCGGATCGAGTTGCTGCAGAGCAAGTTTTCTTTAAGCGAGCAACAAGCGTTTCGCGAGTACTGCGTCGTGTTGTTCAATTCGAATGAGTTCGTTTACCTGGATTGATGAAGGAAAATCGGAATATGACAACTAGAAATTTTTGTGGACGAACGCGCCGCGAGTTCTTGTGGCAATCCGGAGGCGGATTTGCAGGCGCCGCGCTGACATCGATACTGGCGGGGGATGGTTTTTTCAGCAAGGCGAATGCAGACCAAAAGCCGGCATCGCACGCTTTTCTACCTCCCGATTCTGCCAAAGCTAAGTCGGTCATTTTTTTGTTCATGTATGGTGGTCCGAGTCAAATCGATACGTTTGACTACAAGCCGAATATGATCGGCATGGATAACAAGACCATTGAGGTAAAAACATTCGGGCGTGGAGGGCATCGAAACGAAGGGCGGATTGTCGAGCCGCGTTGGAAGTTTAAGCAGTACGGTCAATGCGGAAAGTGGGTAAGCGATCTGTTTCCCAACCTAGCCCAACGAGTCGACGATATTGCATTTATTCACTCGATGACTGCAGACTCGCCCATTCACGGTTCAGCCATGCTGATGATGAATTCCGGCAAGATTCTGAGTGGTTCTCCTTCGATTGGTTCATGGATCAATTATGGGTTGGGGACTGTCAACGAGAATCTGCCCGGTTATGTTGTGATGCTCGATCCAAAAGGGGGGCCCATTAGCGGTGCCAAGAACTGGTCCAGTGGGTACATGCCCGCAAACTATGCCGGGACGATCGTACGCGCAAAAGGCACGCCGCTTTTGGATTTGCAAGCGCCGGAAGGAGTCTCTCGCGAATTGCAAAGAGAACTGCTCGATGCGATCAAAGAAAACAACGTCTCGCACCTAAGTAGCCGAACGAATCAAGATGAACTAGCTGCGCGAATATCAAGCTATGAGTTAGCCTTCAAGATGCAGCAATCAGCTCCTGAGCTAGTTGACATCAGCGATGAATCGCAGGAAACCCTTGACTTGTACGGTATTGGCAATCCGAAAACCGATGATTTTGGTCGCAGATGCTTGATGGCTCGTCGGATGGTGGAGCGAGGTGTTCGCTTTATTCAGTTGTACTCGGGGGGAGCCCATAACGACGACAACTGGGATGCGCACGGCGACTTGGAAACGAACCACAACTTGCACGCAGGAAGAACCGATAAGCCGATTGCAGGATTGCTTCAAGATCTAAAACGAAGCGGGCTGCTTGACAGCACGCTGATCGTTTGGGGTGGTGAGTTCGGTCGGCAACCTGTCGCAGAATATCAAGCGTCGACCGGTAGAGACCATAACTCGTACGGTTTCACGATGTGGATGGCTGGTGGTGGGATCAAAGGTGGAACCACGGTCGGCGCGACGGACGAATTAGGAGCTGCGGCTACCGAACGTCCGCTTCACGTCAAGAATCTTCATGCCACGATACTTCATCAGATGGGAATGGACCCTAATAAGCTATCGTATTTCTATAGCGGGCTCGATCAAAAGCTAGTGGGCGTCGAACACGTCGAGCCAATCAAAGAGTTGGTCTAACGAACAGCTTCCGACGCAACGTGATAAGTGGCAGAACCGCATCATCTGACTCGATCAGATGATGTGTTGTTTAGCAAGAGCTATTGATCTGGCAATAGCTCGAGTTTATTGGCTGTATGTGCCATCAAGTCAACTGTGGTTGGCCGACGCAAAGGTTGGCCGACGCCAATCAAACGGATTTGATCAAATCGTACATTGACGCACTGCATCGGTTAGTCCCTGAATCGGATCTCGTTTAGGGATAAACTCGTGTGCAAAGAAACCATCAAATCCGGTCTCGGCGATCGCCTTGGCGATGGGTGGATAGAGGAGCTCTTGATTGTCGTCCAACTCGTGGCGTCCGGGATTGCCAGCTGTGTGATAGTGACCAAAGTACTGGTGATTCTTTTGAATGGTACGAATCAAATCCCCTTCCATGATTTGCATGTGATAGATGTCAAAAAGTAGCTTGAAATGGTCTGACCCCACCTCTTTTACTAATTCGACTCCCCAGTCCGATCGATCGCACATGTAGTCCGCATGATCCACGCGACTATTCAGCAGTTCCATATTCAAGATGACGTTTTTTGCTTTGGCCACGTCCACGATTTGCCGCAAGGCCTTGGCACAATTCTTCAAACCTGTTTTTCGATCGATGCCACGCGCATTTCCAGAGAAACAGATCACGTTGCGATAGCCCGCTGCGGACGTCACCTCGATCATTTCATTGATCTTTTTGAGAGCTGATTCGTGATACTTTTCGTCACACAAACCATCCGTCAACGAGTGCGATGAGACCATCGTGCAGACAAGGTTGTATTTCTTCAAGGTTGCAAAGTCATCGGGACCGAGCAAATCGATTCCGACAAGACCTAGCTTTACGGCGGCTTGGCAAAGTTCGTCAAGCGACATATTGCCAAAGCACCAACGACAGACCGATTGATTCAATCGCCCCTTCTTGGAATCCGCTTGGGCATTGAGGTTGGATGCGGCTGCCGGAACAGCACCTACCGTTGCCAGTGCGGATGCAGCTACGCCAGCGGCGAGGCCAAAATTTCTTCGGTTGATGCGATCTATGGGTTGTGACATCGAATTAACTTTCTCGCGAGGTTGCGTCTTTGTTTGAGGAATGATCAGTTAGGATTTTTTGACAAGCTTGGAGACTCGGCCCGTGTTCACCCATTCAGCGACATAGATATTGCCTTTGAGATCGAAGCAAGCGTCGTGAGGGTGAACGAATCTACCGTCTTGCCACGACTTCTCGTCCTGTCGAATCTTGAATCCAGAATCGGCGGAGATCCGTTCTACGTCTGAACCTAAGGTGGCAACGGTATTGTAGCTCTTGTCCAATAGCGATACGCGAGCTTTGAGTTCCGGAACCAAGAGTAAATCCCCTTGCGAATCGACGTTGGCGGGTAATCCGAATCCCTCGATGGTTTGCAGATAGTTGCCTTTCAAGTCAAAAATTTGCAATGTGTTGTGGGCGCGGTCGGTTACAACAATTTTCAAGTTGCTGCTATCCCGATCATCGATCCAGAGTCCGTGAGGTGTATTGAACTTTCCTTTGCCGTCACCGGCTCCACCGAAAGCGCTCAGCCACTTTCCGTCTTTGTCAAAGTGATGGATATAAAAGGAACCGTAACCGTCCGCCAAGAAGAATTCGCCATTTGGCAAGAACGCAAAGTTGGTTGGCATGAATCGATCGCGTCCCCAAACTTGAGCGGGATTGGTCGCTTCATCTGGATGATAGATCTTCGCTTGTTCAGGAGCTCGTTTCTCCCAAACAACGTCACCGGATAGTGTTAACTTGGCAAACGATTTGACTTGTTGGTAGGCAGCGACATACAAGAATTGTTCTTTGCCCTCGGTTCGGACCTCGATACCGTGTCCGCCCCCTTGGAATTGCTTTCCAAATGCCCGAATGAATTTTCCATTCTCATCGAAAACGAAAATCGATGGGTGATCCTTTAGATTTGCTCGTCCTTCGTGAATCACATACAGATTGTTGCTGGCATCGACGGCGACATTGTGGGTTGTTTGCCAAGTGTACTGCGATGGCAGTTCAACGCATTGGTGGTGGATTTCGTAGGCATATTCGTCGGTCCCGAGGACGTTCGACGCCTGCGATGGAGACGTGATAATGTAGGGAGCGATAGCAACGGCAGCCGCCGCGTTCACGGCTGACTTCAAGAATTCCCGTCGAGGTGGGGAGGCGGTGTCTACGGCGAGAGATGCGTTTTCGGTTTTGGTGGTGGTGCCTAGTAGGTCCAGATTTGACATGACAGCGATTCCTGGATGGTTGAGAGGTTGGAGGGACTGGATCGGAAGTCGATAGGTGCCGGTAAGTCGAAAGGTGCCGGTAAGCCGTTAGCATACACCAAAATCTAGCCCGAGTGTTAGTTGCTCCCCCATTAGGCCGTACAAACGGTTTCTCGGAGGGGCTGGCTGCCAAACTGCCAGGCATCTCATAACCATTTCCCGCTCGGAATTCGGGCGTTTGCAACTATACTCTGAAGCAGTTCGAATTGCTTCTTTGAAACGGATTTGTAACCTATGGCACCTATCGTGACCCGTCTATCGTTCGTTATTTCGTACTCCATTCTGACCCTCATGGCTGCAACTGGATTGTCCAACGACTCAGCAACTAAACCTCCCATCCAGTATCGAATTTCCTTTCGACAAGCAGAAACACATCGAATCGATATCGAAGTCCATATTCCAACCGACGGCAAGGACCGAATCGAATTGTTTCTTCCCGTTTGGACCCCAGGCAGCTATCTGGTCCGTGAGTATTCGAGGCAGATTGAAACCATGACCGCTAGTCATGGTGTTTCAAACGAGTTGCTTCCACTCGAGCGAGTATCAAAAAATCGTTGGGCTGTCCAAACGGCTGGCGTCCCAGAGGTGCACGTTCGGTACACGGTATATTGCCGTGAAATGAGCGTTCGAACCAATTGGGTTGAAAAAGACTTTGCATTCTTGACCGGAGCTGCCACATTCCTCACGCGAGATGACTGCCTCGATCGTTCCCACATTGTTAAGCTTGCACCTTTGCCACAATGGAAGCAAATCGCAACGAGTCTCGCGGCTTCCGATACGGACCCATGGACCCGTATCGCCACCAGCTTTGACGATCTCGTGGATAGTCCGATCGTTATGGGTGAACTCGATATCCGATCGTTCGTTTGTGGCGGCGTACCTCACTATTTAGCGACGCTCGGGGGTGAACCTTTTTGGGATTCCGAAAAGGCACTTCAAGATGTTCAAAAGATCGTCGCTAAAGAACAAGAATTTTGGGGCGAAGTGCCATACAAGTCTTATTGGTTCTTGAATCTGGCCACCGAGCAGGGTGGCGGGTTGGAACACGATAACAGCACCGTGTTAATGACCAGTCGTTTTGCCACCAAGGACAAAGCAAAGTACCAAAACTGGCTCGGACTAGTTGCCCATGAATTTTTTCATACGTGGAATGTACGTCGACTCCGGCCAAAAGCGTTGGTGAACTACGACTACGATCGTGAGCAATACTTTAAAGAACTGTGGGTGGCAGAAGGCATAACGAGCTACTACGATGATCTGTTCTTGCCTCGAACAGGGCTATGCACTCCGGCTGAATATCTAGATCGTTTAAACAAAACCGTCGCAGACGTTCAAAAGTCTCCAGGTCGCAGAGTGCAGTCACTCTTTGATAGTAGCTTTGATGCATGGACCAAATATTACCGTCCCGATGAAAACGCCAAGAATAGCCGAGTCAGTTACTACACCAAAGGTAGTTTGGTCGGATTGCTTTTAGATGTCGAAATCCGTCGAGCAACTAGCAACGCCAAATCGCTTGATGATGTTATGCGAAGACTTTGGAGTGAACACCGTAGCAGTGGCTACACCAATGACGATGTAGTTAGGATCTGTAACGAGATCTCCGGCCAGGATCTGCAACCATGGTTCAAAGATTGTCTCGAAACGACGAAAGAGCTCAACTTCCAGCCCCTGTTAGATTTTTATGGACTGGAATGGAAAGATGCTTCGCCAAAAGATAAAGATGCGACAGAAACGCCCTATGTTGGTCTAACCCTCAACAATCAAGCTGGGAAAGCCTTGGTGGCAACGGTTCCCATCGACACGCCCGCAGCTGACGCTGGCTTTAATGTTGGTGACGAATGGATCGGGCTAAACGATTTACGAATCTTATCCGAAAATTGGAACGAGATGGTTGGTTATTTTCGGCCGGGCGATGATTGCGAATGTTTAATCGCACGGCATGGTAAACTCATCACGCTCAAGCTGACTCTCGGGACCAAGCCCCGAGAATCATGGACACTCAAACGAATCGAGAAGCCGTCCGAGTTACAAGAATCAAATTGGAAAAACTGGCTTGGCATCAAACCCGATCCGCAGCCCGCTTCTGAACCAGATGCTGAGAAGTCTGCAGGGGCGTCTGCTGAGAAGGCTGCTGAGGCCAAGTAATCGTCCATGCGAACGGTTCATTCTATGGTTACGGTCTTTAAGTTGTCGTCAGCAATCCTATCGATCAAAAGATTTTTAGGATCAACGCCAGCTTGGTAGGGGATTTCGGTGGTTTCAAATTCCAAGCGATGTTTTCCTTGAATTAATCGCAATCGTTCGCTGTGCAGCAACTTGCCATAGCGATTGCCCTTTTCTGGCTTGGCATAAGCGCCGACTTCGATCCAGTCGTCCATATCGACCTCTGTTTCTAATCCCTTTTCATCCGCCTTCCATTTGTGACATTCGATCTCGATCGACACCTTGTATTTGTCTTCCCCCACGGAAGTCACTTTGGCCTCAAGGGTTCGATTGTCGAAGATGGTAATCTCCTCGAACAGATCCTTGATGAGGTACTGCAAATCGGGAGGAGTGTGTTTCTTAAGACGATCGACCAACTCATGGGAGCTTGGATATGGGGGGCCTTTGTACGCGTAGGCATCAATCAGTTCCTTCAAGGCGGCGTTGACTCGGTTTTCGCCAATCATTTCGGTAAGATAGTAAATGGCCAAGCTACCCTTTTGGTAATGAATGTACCCTTGATTCAAATCAACGTTCATCAGCGGACGTTCCTTCATTCGCTCAAGTCCGCGAGATCGAAGATAGTTGTTCATTTCGTAGCGAAGGAACTTGTGCATCATTTCGTCGCCAAATTCTTTCTTCATGATCATCAGCGCGGTGTATTGAGCGAGCGTCTCAGAAAGCAAGGTCGCGCCTTGCATTCTCGCACCGATCACTTGATGAGCCCACCACTGGTGTGCAATCTCGTGGCACACAATGTAGTAGACCATATCGATGTCATCCGGCTTGTTCAGGTTTGCGATAAAGCCAATGCTCTCCGAGTAAGGCATAGTGCCCGGGAATGCTTGGGCAAAGGTCGCGACTCTCGGAAATTCGATGATTCTCGCTTGCTTGTGCATGTAAGGACCGAAGTTGCGTGAGCAATATTCTAGGGCATCCTTGACACCTTTCGACATGCGAGGGACGTTCCATTTATGTTCGTTATGATAGTAGACCTCTACGTCGATATCCTCGTACTTGCTTCGGTCAACCTCGTACTTAGCCGAGATGAACGAATAAAAGTTTAGGGACGGATGATCAAGTTTATAGTGGTAGTAGTTTCGATCGTTTTCCGTCCAAGCCTTGACGAGCGAACCAGGAGCGACAGCAATCTGATCGGCTGAAGTGCTTATGATTGTTTCTACATCAACATAGTCAGCATCGCTTCCGATGTAGTGCGTGTTGCAGAGTACGCCGCATTCGCGGGTCAGATCAGGAACGACTTGCGCAACCCCAAGCCCCAATTTCTTTCTTCGGTTGGGGTCCATGATTCTACGGTTTGGATCATAGCCAAAATTTGGAGCCAGATCACTGTTGAAGAAGCTACCGTTTTGCACAAGCGACGTATCGCTGACTTGATTTTCAATACCTCGATTTTGACTACGCACCTCAAAGCTCATTTCGCGGCTTTCGTTAGGTTCCAAGGGTGGATCCAGTTGAATGACACGCATCGATAGTTTCTCGTTGTCCTCGGTGATAGCGCCGCCAGGGATCGTTATCTCCGTTTTGTAGACGGGTGCTACGTTCAAATAAAGCTTGTCAATACTCGCACCAGATAGATTCTGGATCGTTTGTTTACCACGCATAACCATGTTACGTTCGTTGGGGTAAACATCGATCTCGTAACGAATGCTGGTGATTTTAGGTTGAGCAATACCCTCCAGAGAAGCGTAGGTTTTCTCGTATTCCGCCCGGCGGTTTTCTAATTCTTCGCCACCGATGAGTGTGTTAAGAACTTGGGTGTTGTAGTAAAGCCATCCGCCGACGGACATCATTCCCGACAGCATTACAACAACCATCAATCGCCCCTGCGTGGTGGAAGATGCGAGCCCAGACCACAATCGATTCGAGAATTTCTTTGGTGTTCCACGATGAAGTGCTGCTGAAATCAGCCAAAGAAAGCAACCAGCCGCGAAGCCCCAATAGATCACAAACCAAACGATACCGGACACATACGGCGCAAATCCAAACATATCGGAATAGGTGTAGCTAGGGAAGCGACCAAACCTTACAAGCAACGTTTCGACTCGGAACAACTGCCAAACAAAGTTATTCGCAATCACCAAAGCGATAAACGCAAAGTAACCAACATACTTGTTTGGAGAAACCGTGTGAGCCGCTAGAGCCAGGACCAGTAGGAAAAAGAAACGAATGCCATCTAACGCAATCAGCTCGAGGAAGTACAACCCGAATTGAAATCTGGTGTAACCATTGATCCATTGAACGAGGCAGCATAACGATATGATTAATGCATGAATCGAAAGAAGGATCGTCATGAGAGATACGACGTGACTCAAAAGCAAAGCGCTATTGGAGACAGGTGTTGCTCCTACGATTTCGTGCATGCGATTGTCTCGATCTTTCCAAACTAACACGCCGGAAAAATAGGCTAAGATAGCGATCACAAAAACGGTCAAACTACCGCGAACAATATCGATCATTTTGTAGGTCACGGGCAATGAAGGGACACCAAACCCTTCGGTCGCACTGAATATGATTGCAAGCCCAGCGTTGAGTAACGAGAAGCATAAAATCACAACAAACGCGGGGCTTCTTAGCACCAACCAGGCTTCCATGCGAATCGAGGATAGCCATTGCGAGGCCCATCCTGGGTTAGGAGTTGTAACTGGCCACGCTTGACTACCATGACCGGTAGACAAACTCGGGGAGCTCTTTGTCTTTACCTTTTGTTTACCGCTCGACCTTGCGACCGTTTCAAATCGGAATCGCCATGCGGCCACGGCCAAAATTAAGATCGAGACCGTAAGCCATAGCACACGGTTCACGAGAAGTAATCCACTGAGCGGAACCACCCAATTGTTTCGCTGATCTGGGGTCCAGTACTTCGTTGCGATTCCAAAACCGGTTGCCCCCATTGGGTCTGCCAAGACGGCAAATGATTCATTGGAAAGTTCACTAACGAGCGACAGGGCGACACTATAGGCTACCAATAGCCCCAACACAGCGAGAAAGGAATAAAGCGTGCTACGCGTCCACGTCGCGATGGCAAAGACAATCGCTCCGACAAAGAGAACGTTTGGAATGGCAAACGTAATCAGCGACAGGCCGTGTGCCGTCCAGTTGATCGCACACCAGCGCTCCAGGTCCCGATACGGAAGCCATCCCGCCACGATGATCCCAATCGAGATTCCAATCATCGGCAGCAGGGAAACACAACAGGCCGCGAGAAAACGCCCAATCAGATAGTCCGATTTGCGAATGGGTTTTGTAAACAGAACGTCTGCAAACTTCGAAGAGAAATCTCTCGAGGCCGCGGAATCAAAAAATGTCGTGATGATCAACGCACCTAGCAAGCCGGCTATCGCATAGTACTGCTGGATCACATACGGAGCATTGCGAAACGTGTTTCCAATCGCACCTCCAATTTGCAAGTTATCCGAGTAGGTCGCCGTGGCAAACATGAATGCCATGAGCCCGGTGAAGATATAGACCATATATCCACGGAGCCAATAGTTGAGTTCAAAGCGAAAGAATTCTAGCATGGTTCTACCTATCTGTTCGCATTTCTATTGGATATGAAAAAAGAAGGCGTCTTCCAGATTCGGTTCCGCGCATTGAAATCCCTCGCCAGGATTAGCATCGCTGAACACGCGAACGATAGGTCTTCCTTCGATCAATTTCGTTGAAAGGACACGGAATCCTTGCAGGTCACGCAACTCTTGTTTCGACATGGACCGGCTCCAAATCTTCCCTCGCATGGAAGCCTCCGCGGAGCTTGGGGAGCCATTAAACTTCAATTGCCCACGATGAATGATGGCCATGTTTTGGCAAAGTTCTTTAACATCTTCGACAATGTGGGTCGACAGAATCACGACCACACTTTCTCCGACTTCTGACAGCAAATTGTAAAATCGATTGCGTTCTCCGGGATCGAGTCCTGCGGTTGGTTCATCGACAATGATCAATTTGGGATCGCCCAGTAGCGCTTGCGCGATCCCGAATCGTTGGCGCATGCCTCCCGAGTAGGTTGCCACCGCTTTGTGCCGGACGTCGTAAAGGTTCACACGAAACAACAAAGCATCGACAATCTCTCGGCGATGTTTTGCACCATCACCAACACCCTTTAACGAAGCGAGATGGGTTAAAAGCGATACCGCGCTGGTCCGTGGATAGACCCCAAACTCCTGAGGAAGATAGCCCAGATGCTTTCGAATCTGAGCCTTGTTTCGGAGAACATCAACATCACCCAGCATGATCGATCCCTGATCGGCGTCTTGCAAGGTAGCAATTGTGCGCATCAAAGTCGATTTCCCTGCTCCATTTGGACCGAGTAACCCAAACATGCCCGTCGGGATCGTGAGCGATATATTGTCCAGCGCGCGAACGTCACCCGGGTAGGTTTTGGTCAAGCTTTTGATTGATAGTTGCATAGTTTGATCTCTACGTTAAACACGATAAGCAGGCGATGGATGGCGACTGGCGAGCACAGCGACTGGATCAGTTCGCCTGCCCCCTGAATATCTTGGTCAAACACCCGAAAAAATGTCTTCTGGTCTGGCAAAGCGTTAGTATTTCCAAACTGGGAGTAACTTAGGAGTCCCAGGCGATACTATCGCTTGTACGGGATTTGATGCAAGATTGGTGGCGGGACCGATCTTGATCGTGTTTATTCGCAATCGTGTTTGGAATCAGAACGCTTGGCTTGGCAACCGAACACAGGCAGGTTACCCTTGGCTTAACGCTTGGTCGGAGTTTAGTCAAAAGCATCGATTTTCTGCTCAAATCATCTAATAGATTATGATTGCCATAATTGGACTTGGTTACGTCGGTCTGCCGCTTGGATTGCAGTTTGCTCGAAAGGGCTCAAAGGTGATGGGGCTCGATATCGATGCAACGAAGATTGAATCAATCCAGTCAGGCCAAAGCTACATCCACCACATCGAAAGTCGGGAAATTGCCAAAGCCGTAGATGCTGGCATGCTTAGGGCTTCGGTCGATTTTTCATTGGTTAGCGAATGTGAACAGATCATTATTTGTGTACCAACACCTCTTAGTCGCAATCGCGAACCCGATCTTTCTTTCGTGCTCAATACAGGACGAACCATTGCCCCTTATCTTAGAAAAAGAGACACGCCACAATTGGTCGTCCTGGAGTCAACGACTTACCCGGGGACTACTGATGAAGATCTTCGCGAGGTGCTTGAAGCAGGATCAGGTTTGGTAGCGGGCGTTGATTTTCATTTGGCTTTTTCTCCTGAACGCGAGGATCCAGGAAATCCTAACAGTGCAGTTAGCAGAATTCCTAAGGTGGTAGGTGGTTTGACTCCAGCCTGCCTCAAGGCAGCAGTAGAGCTTTATGAAAGGGCTGTCGATTCGGTTGTCCCCGTCAAGAATTGTAGGGTCGCAGAAGCGACGAAGTTATTGGAGAACATTTTTCGAAGCGTCAATATCGCTCTCGTGAACGAACTAAAGATGGTTTACGAGAAGATGGGCATCGACATATGGGACGTTATCGAAGCAGCTAAGACCAAGCCGTTCGGTTTTATGCCGTTCTACCCGGGGCCTGGCTTAGGGGGGCACTGTATACCGATCGATCCTTTCTACTTGACCTGGAAGGCACGTGAGTATGGTCAATCGACGCGATTCATTGAGCTTGCAGGGGAGATCAATACCAGCATGCCACATTATGTGGTCAACCGAATTGCCCATGCCCTCAATGAAAAGCGTTTACCCATCAATGGTAGCAGGCTATTGATTGTCGGTTTAGCTTATAAGGCGAATGTGGACGATGATCGTGAGTCACCCGCCTATGTTCTTCTGGATTTACTAAGTGATGCAGGCGCGGTGGTTGATTACTATGATCCCTTCGTTCCAGCGATTCGTCCCAGTCGAGAGCATTCTCATTGGGCTGGGAAACGTAGCATTGAGTTCTCTCAAGGGTCGATTGAAGAATTCGATGCGGTGATCATATGCACGGCGCATGAGAGCGTGGATTATGAAAAGCTTGTTGCGTGGTCGAAGCTTATTGTGGACACCAGAAACGCGACTAGGGAGTGCCAACCCAATGCTAAGATTGTCAAAGCGTAAGGTTCAGAGTGAGTGCTCGATGGAGTGATTCGAGCACCCACTCGATGTTGATACCATTCTGGGTTCTGCTTTAGTCCGGCGTCGTGGTGCTTTTTGGAGGCAAGCCTGCATCTTCGATAGATTTGATTGCTGCGGCTTGTGCATCCGCAAGGTCAATCATGTTTAGTTGGCGATAGCACTGCTCCAGCACTTTGCGAGTGGTTTTTTTGTTCGGATCCAAGCGAACAGCAGCCTCTAGTTTAACAATGGCTTCCGCTGGTTTATTGGCGATGGCCAAGATCTGACCGTAGCTGTCGAGCACTTCGGCCGAATTGGGCGATAGCCGGTCTGCTTCCGCGATCAACTCAAACGCTCGCTCTAGCTGAGGTGGCTTTTCTCTCGCTAGGACCAGTGCAAGATTGTTTCGGGAGCTAGCATCTATTGCCGATTTGCTGATTGCTGACTCCCAACTCTTAATCGCTTCGGCAGTGTTCCCGGAAGCGTAGTACCCTTCAGCTAAAATTCTGTGCGCATCTCCCGAGGTAACACCAGTTTCGATTTGTTGCTTGAGAATAGCAATCACCTTGCGAGACGGTCTGATTTTCATGGGCAGCATGCGAGCAACTGTTTCGGAGACTTTCGGGTTATTAGGATCCGCATCGACAGCATCATCTAAGTAAGAAACGTCGGCTATAAAAGTGCCGTCGTCCAATCGTTGGATCGACTTGTCGAATTGCCTTAACTTGTATTCCGACAAAGCGCGAGACAATTCGGTTTTGTTCGTTGTCGATTCTTTCGCAAGACCTTCCCTTAGCACTTCGATGGCCGAGTCAGGTTTGCCCATCAAGAAGCGGGCTTCGGCAACGGCGAGGCGATCGATTTTTGTTTCGAGGGCGGTGTTAATGCGGGCTCCGTAGATCTTTTCCACTTCGTACCCTGAGGTTCTCACACCGTCAGCGTTCCCTGCGGCGTTATAGTACTGTAGAAGATCTAGGTGATAAAATCGACTACGCTTTACGGCATCTTTAGCGACGGTAATTGCGTCACCGACCATTCCAGAGCTCGCCAAAATTCTTGCATAAAACGCCAGCATTTGGGGGCGGACCCCTGGCCAGGTCGATGCCACTTTTAATTGAGTAGCGATTTCGGGCAACATGGTGTTATCGTTTGACTTTTGAAAGTCATCGATCATTTTCGCGGCTATCCAGGAGTTCGCCGCTGGGAAAGGGCCGTTCTTGCCACTGGCAACATCCGTCATAATGGTCATGCATTCATCTACGTTGCCTGAGATAGCTTCGCTGAGTGCCAGCCGATACTTCGCACTATTGTCGTCTGGCTCGGTCGCGAGGATTCTTTCGTTCAGAATCTTGACGTACCGCATTTGAATAGGGGAAATCTCCAACGGCTTCGAGGCTTCGGCTCCTATGTTCTGCTTCAAAAAATCAAGCTTTGAATAGGCGGCTTCTTCGAGGTTTGCGGACGGACACACCGCTTCGCTCTTGAATCCATACTTCTGGACGCGAGAATCCACTCGTTCGAACAAGCTAAATCCATATCCAGCGTATACAACCGCTAGCAACAATACTGGCAACAGTCCTAATAGAATCCTGACACGTTTTCGTGAATAACGCCAACCACGTAAGGCATCCAAAACACTTCCAAGAAATGACAGCGGCGACGAGAACGCTTTGACCATCTCCTGGATTAACCATTTTATAGTTGACATAATTTCAAACTCAGAACGATTTTCTGAAGGGCGTAAATAGATCAAACACAGACTACGATCGTAGTTATTCCTCATTGTCCCTGTCGAAGGAACGCTGGGGGATCTTGAAACAAAGTGATGGTAAAGAAACCATACCGTTCCATACCGTCGCTGCTAGCGGTAGATCCTCGTTGATGAATTCAGCAGGGATTGGCTCGAAAAGAGCTGCGAAAAACTGATCCAATAAGACAATCATGACAGCGCCCAATGCGAACAGAAATAACTGCATCCCCATTCCCCACTCGGGCCATACTTCATTTCGCTCTGCATACCACGAAAACGCGACCCACGCGGTTGCTCGAATTGCCATCCAAACAAGAAAGGCGGAGACGATGATTAAAACGCTAGGGATCAAGTTCCTGCGGAACACATAGATGCAAAAAAAGGAGATCCCTACGAACGGCAAGATGCTGTCCCAACGTCCTACGCTAGAGAATCTGTCCGCGACCCCATGCCCAAATTCAATCGCCCCATCTCGCTGGATGTGGAACTGACTGTTGGCCTCAGCGAGCCCCGAGGTCAAATTTAAAGCACAGCTTTCAATGAATTCAAACCCACCTCGTTGCTCACAAGCGTCCACAATCGAAGGGACCATGAATGCAACTCCCAAGCTCAACGCTTGAAAGGCACTTTCCGAACGAAGCACATACGCGAGCCATCCAGCCACCGAAAACCCGGCCGCTATACAGCTTATCTTTGGTCGCCCCGACACCACGGAGTAAAACAGGACCAAAAATGCTATCCCCAAAAAGATCGCCGGAACCAAAGTCCTTCGGTACATGGGTTCCGTCATCATTCCTCGCGATAACGCGATTACGAAACCCAGTGCGAGACAAATGGAGCAAACGAGACTATCCGTCTTGGAAAACCAATTCATCCAAAATCCCCAGCCCACCAGCACAGAAATCGCCAACAAAAGTGCTGCGGTCCCTTGTAGGGAATAGCCAATTGTGCGATTTTCTGCGGGAGCAGCTGCGGAGGCTGTCGAAAGGGCGGCGTCGCTCATAAAATTGGTACTTGAGGATTGAAAGGCTGTAGTAGTCCCAGCTCGGGACGCCCACATCTTAATCAAAAATGCTTTACATCGCAAACCTTCTATACCTAATTGCCCTGTTATGCGTCAGCCCCTTGGTGCTGTATCGCGCCATTCGATACGGTCGGTACAAAAGGGGAGCTGCTTCAAAACTCTTTGGAATAACAAGGTTAGGTGATAGTCCTCGCCCTACCATCTGGATTCATGCGGTTAGTGTTGGAGAAGTCCAATTGGTCCGTCCGCTCGTTCAGCGTTTTGCGCAAGAATTCCCATCATTTCGCATCGCCATCTCGACAAGTACCGACTCAGGCTACGACATTGCGTGTGAACTGTATAAAAACCACGACGTTTTTTTCGCTCCGCTCGATTTTTCCTGGGCCGTTTCGCGTGTTTTTCGTGATCTTCATCCCAAACTCTTGGTGCTGGCGGAACTCGAAATCTGGCCAAACTGGCTTCGACAAGCAGAATCGAGCGGCTGTCCTGTAGCAATTGTGAACGGAAGATTAAGCGAATCGAGCTTCCGCGGGTACAAGAAGCTTTCATTCATCGTTCGTCGAGCCCTGAGTTCAGTCACTTGGATTGGTGTTCAAAACGAAACATACCAGGAGCGTTTTATAGCCTTAGGTGCGGCCCCTAACCGTGTCGTGAACACCGGTAGCATCAAATTCGACAACGCTTCATCAAGCCGCTCGTCGAACGAGATTCTCGATCGGCGACAGTTGCTCCAAATTGATAGCACGGATCTCATCTGGGTCGTTGGCAGCACGCAATATCCCGAGGAACAGTTGATGATCGATGCGTTTATGCAACTGCGATCCAAAGTTCCCAATCTGCGCATGATCCTCGTTCCACGCCACAAGGAGCGATTCGAAGATGTTGCGAAGAAGATTCAATCGACGGGCATTCCATGGGATCGACGGTCACGGCTCGATGACGCCAATCCAATCAATCAGGATTGGCAGATATTCCTCGGGGATTCCATCGGAGAACTGCGATGGTGGTGGGGCATGGCAGATATCGGTTTTGTCGGCGGTAGCTTTGGAGACCGCGGTGGGCAAAACATGATCGAACCGTGCGCTTACGGTGTGGCCACCTCCTTTGGACCGAATACGAAAAACTTTCGAGATGTTGTTCGCCTTCTGCGAGACAAGAACGCTTGTAAACAATTCGAAAATCCATCAGAAATTGTGCCATGGGTGCTTGATATGGCCCATCATCCGGAACTTAGAATCGACATGGGCAAACGAGCTGCAGGTGTTGCCTCTGAGCATCGAGGTGCGACAGAACGAACTTGGGTCGAGCTTAGAAAGCTTCTCGCACAGGACAGCAAGCTTTTGGCAAACGAAAAAGATAAAACACACCCCACCAATTGACGTTCTGTTCTAGATGCCACGCCACGAAGCATTAGAATTCTCGTTTCTGATTTGCGTAGACGGAACGCCTATTTTTTCGATCGCTTGAGGAATGCCAGTATGAACGAAGCCGCAATGCACAAAATTCAGTCGATCTACGGAATCGAGAATTGGTCCAACGGTTACTTTGATATCAACGCCTCTGGCAATATCGTTGTTAGGCCAAGCCAAAATGATCCGCGAAGCGTTGATCTCAAAAAAGTGGTCGACCAACTGGTCAAAGAAAAGAAGCTGAGCCTCCCTCTTTTGGTCCGTTTTCCCCAAATTCTGACCAATCAGTTACGCACGCTCGCTAACGCTTACAAAGAATCGATGCAGTTGTTTGAATATCGGGCCACCCACTACCCTGTGTTCCCGATGAAAGTGAATCCACGACGAGAAGTGGTTGAAGAGTTTCTCAAGGAAAGTAGCCGACTTCGATTGGGTCTCGAATGTGGTTCGAAAGCCGAACTGTTCGCTGCGGTCTCTCAAGACCAAGACCCCGATACGCTACTGATCTGTAATGGTTTTAAAGATGAAGCCTTCTGTCGCCTGGCAGGATTGGCTCTCCAGTCTGGCAAGAACGTCGTCATCGTCATTGAGAAACTAAACGAACTTAAAATGCTTTTGCGAGTTGCAGAAACGACCGGCGTTTGTCCGGGAATCGGTCTGCGTGCGAAACTATACACTCGCGGGTCCGGCAAATGGGCGAGCTCCGGTGGTGATTCGGCCAAGTTCGGATTGACATCATCCGAAATCGTTCAGTGCCTCAAACTCCTTCGTAACACGGGTCATTTTGACAAGCTAAAACTTTTGCACTTTCATATCGGCTCGCAAATCACCGACATAAAACGAGTGAAAAACGCAATGAAAGAAGCTGCGCGTGTGTATGCCAAGATTCACCAACAAGGTGCCAAGATCGAGTTCCTCGACATTGGTGGCGGTTTAGGGGTGGATTATGACGGCTCGAAAACTCGTTTCGAATCCTCAATGAACTACACGGTCCAAGAGTTCGCGAACGATGTTGTCTACTCCATCAAAACCGTTTGCGATGAAGAACACGTCCCCCATCCTAACTTGGTGACGGAGAGCGGACGAATGATGACTGCCTATCACAGCATACTTGTTGTTTCGATTCGCGAAGAAATCGAAACCTTTGCTGATGATGAACCCGAAGTAGAAATCGACGAAGATGACCCACAAGTTATCACCGAGTTGAAATGGCTTTGCGACGAAATCAACGGTAAAAACTACTTCGAATACTACCACGATGCTGTCGAACATAAAGATGAATTGCATACCCAATTCAATCTGGGACTCATCTCCCTTGAGGATCGGGCAAAGGGAGAAGTTCTCTACTGGGAAGTTTGTGCTCGCGCTCTCAAAGAAGCCGAACAGGCGCGAAGCCACAACGAAGAGTTCGAAGAAGTCAAGCGAGTCCTGGCTGCAAAATACCTATGTAACTTTTCGCTGTTTCGCTCCGCCCCCGATTCGTGGGCTATCGGACAATTGTTTCCAATCGTTCCCATTCACCGACTTAACGAATCCAAACTTGATTTTGCTACCCTCGTGGACGTGACATGTGACTCCGATGGAAAAATTGACAAGTTCGTCGATTTGAAAGACGTTAAGGAAACCTTGGAATTACCCGAGTGGAAAGCTGATGAAGATTTTTACATCGGCATCTTCCTGGTCGGTGCCTACCAAGAGGTCATGGGTTCCTACCATAACTTGTTCGGACTTCCGAATGAGGCTCACGTCTTTGTGGAAGCGGATGGACGTTATCACCTGTCCAAAATCGTTCAAGGTTCCAAAATCCAAGATATGGTTCAATTTGCCAGGTATGAAACGTCCTCATTAATCGCAAACTTTCAAAGGCGAGTTAACGGCTTGGTGGCAAAAGGGGAGCTCTCCGAAACGCAAGCCCAAAGTTTAACGAGAGACTACACCGAAGCTGCAACCTGGAGCACTTACTTGGAAGGGTAGCGTAGATTGCGATTCAACGCTCAAGCTATAATTTCCTGGATGACTCGTGCGTTAGGGTTCTCCACCAACGATAACTTCTGTGTTCCGACTTCAAAGCTCAAGTTCTTCGCATCGAGACCGAATTGATCAAGTACGGTGGTTAACCAATCGTGGTGTGTAACCAAATCCTTTACGGCATAATGGGAGAAATCGTCCGTTTCACCATGCACATATCCCGATTTCAAGCCCGCTCCAGCAACCCACATACTAAACCCATACGTGTTATGATCTCGCCCGACATTCTTTAATTCTGTATCGCCCACGGGGACTTGAATCGTTGGCAACCGGCCCATCTCTCCTCCCCAGTGTACTAACGTGCTATCGAGAAGCCCGCGTTGTTTCAAATCTTTTACCAATGCCGCAGCTGGTTGGTCCACCTCGCGACATCTCGCAGGCAATTCTGTTGCAATCGATGAATGATGATCCCAAGATTGACCATTGTTGAAGATCTGAACGAAACGCACTCCTCGTTCTACCAGTCGCCGCGCGATCAAACATCGTGTTCCGTAATCACGTGTTGTATCGTTATTGATCCCATACATCTCCAGCGTATCGGCTGTCTCAGAGGATAGGTCGAACGCTTCTCTGGCTGACAACTGCATTCGCGCCGCTAACTGATAGCTGGCCATTCGCGCGGTTAGGTCCGTGTTCCCTGGAAAGTCCTCGGCATGCTTTCGGTTAAATGCTTCGAGAAATCGCAACTGCTCCGACTGTGCTGCTCCACGTAAATGCGGAGGCGGATTAAGATTAAACATTCTCGGCTCCGTAGGTCGAACCACCGTGCCTTGATAAAGCGATGGCAATCCACCATTAGTCCAGCTATCCCCACCACAAATTGGCAGTCCCCATGGATGGGTTAACGCAACATAAGCCGGTAACTCTTGAGTCTCACTCCCCAACGCAAACGTAAGCCAACTGCCCAGTGTCGCTCGTCCACCTTGGATGCCACCATTTGTCATGGCAAAAAAACCTGGGAAATGATTATTGACAGCAGAGTGCATGGATCGAATTAGCGTTATCTCATCCGCAATCCCGGCGAGATGGGGCATCAATTCCGAAATTTCCATCCCACATTGACCACGCGGTTTAAAATCCCATCGCGGCGCCATGATCTGGCGACTCGCTTGCGCAGCGTTGTCAAATTGAATGTTGCCTTCGAACTGCTGCCCATCACGTTTAATCAGTTCTGGTTTCGGGTCAAACAAGTCGATCTGACTCGGACCACCCATCATAAACATGGAGATCATCGCCTTGGCACGGGCAGGCTTGGGTGGCTGCTTAGGGAGCAAATCATAAACAGGAGCTTCTAGCGCAGGCTTCTTAGGCGCCGCTCCCTGTTGAGCCAACAACCCGTCCTGCTTTAGCAGCATCGCTGCAGCTACCGAACCTAGTCCGAACGCTGACGATTGTAACCAATGGCGTCGCGAACACAGTCTGCCCATCATAGCACTCATTGCTTTGCCCTCTTTACTATTGCCAAAAGAATCACCCATGGACAGCTTCCCTTTATTCCAAATAGAGAAATCGATTGGACGCCATCAACATTTGGCACAAACTCGCAAACCCTCGACGCTCCGGCGCATCGGTTTGTTCTTTGACCGTCTGTTGCCACTTTTCGTCGGGGTCATTTCGAAACAACTCAGCTTGCTTTTGCACGAAAGCTTGGCAGGAGGCTAGTTCTGCCGGATTGGCATCAACACAAAACGCGAGATTGAATGCCATGTGAATACGTTCTTCTGGCGATGCAGTCGTTGACCACAGGCGTTCCGACATTCGCTGCGCAGCTTCTACGACCCAGGAGTCGTTGAGGAGCAATAACGCTTGCGGTGTGACGGTCGAGACGGTGCGTTGCTGACAATTGGGTTTCATTTCTGGAAGATCAAAAGTGTTGAGTAAATTCAACTGCATCGACCGCTTGGAGCTTAAGAAGACACTCCTTCGCTTTCCGTTCTCACCTGGATCTTTGATTCCTGCGAACAACCCATCTCTGAGAATTCGCGAACCGATAACCGCTTTCCCTTCATCATCTTCTGCGATGGGCACGCTCGGTCCACCAATGGCTGAGTTTAGCTGACCACTAATCGCCAAAATCGCGTCTCGCACCGCTTCGGCATCGAGTCTGCGGAGCGACATTCGAGCAAAGTACCTATTCTCAGGATCTAATGAAAAGCTACTTTGAAACATGCTCGCTTCGTCAGCATTCGCCTGCGATTCCTCCCGCTTTGAGGATGATTGCTGAAACGTCTTGGATAACAAGATTTGTTTGTGCAACCATTTCAAACTCCAACCATGATTCATGAACTCGCGAGCCAAATAATCGAGCAATTCAGGGTGCGTTGGTCTCTGTCCACCCAGCCCAAACTCACCAGGTGTGCGAACTATCCCGGCCCCGAAGTAATGCTGCCAAACTCGATTCACAATCACACGTGCAACCAATGGATGGGTTCCATCGATTAATGATTCGGCATAGGCGAGTCGTCTGTTGTTTTTAGGAATCAAATGCGAGCTAGTTGATGACCGATTCTGTGTCAAAATTTGAAGCTCACTCGGTGACACTTCGTGTTGAGGTGATTCGGGATTTCCCCTAAAGAATACAAAACTTTGGACTTCTGTTGGGATTTCCTTGAGCGACATAACCAGTCGTGCGATGGGCTTGCTATCGCGGATTTCTTGAACCTTTTTCTCTTCTTCTTGAAAGGCTCTGTGCGAGGCACCATCGTATTCAACCAATTGCCCAACGATCCAATCAATAGTCCGAACTTTGGGATGCGATTCTAACAAGGCTTTTTGATGGGCTGTTTGTTCTCCGACCGGTGTGTTGATGGCTTTTCGCAACGCGTCTCGCACGTCCTCCGGCGCAGCGTTTATCTCTCGGTCCTGAATCGTCTGACAGTGGGCACGACGTCGAGCGTGAATGTCCTCTTGGAGTGCAACCGCCTGTGCTTCAATGCTAGCTCGTTCGGCGATTGTCCCGTCATTGGTGAGGTCTGCTAAACGTTGGCTCGGTTGTTTCCAATGTTGAATGGGCATAGCGGGGTCAAAGATTGCTCTTAATCGATAGTAATCCTCGATGGAAATGGGATCATAGCGATGGTCATGACATTGAGCGCACGCGACCGAGAGCCCGAGTATAGCCGATGTTACCGTTTGGATCGTGTCCGCGACGGCTTGGTTGCGGACCATTATGGTGTTGTCGGTTTCCGTGAGGTCGGGAGCCATTTGTAAGAAGCCAGTTGCGGCTAGCAACCTGGCGTGCTCGTCGCTGTTGTGATCCAACGATCCGTCAATCATTTGATCTCCGGCCAATTGCTCTTTGATGAACTGGCTGTAGGGAATATCTCGATTGAACGCATCAATCACGTAATCGCGATACCGCCAGGCATGAGGTCGCTCTCGGTCGTCTAGAATTTGTCCTTCGCTTTCGGAATAACCCGCCACATCGAGCCAGTGCCGTGACCACTTGACACCATACTGCGGTGATTCCAACAACCGATCAACCACCCGCTCATAAGCGTTCTCTTGGCTATCATTCACGAATTGCTGTACCTCCTCTGGCGTTGGCGGGAGCCCAATCACGTTAAAGCTCAAACGACGAATCAAGGTGTTTCGGTTAGCAGTTGGAGCAAGATCGAACCCGTTTTCTTTGGCTTTTGACTTCACTATTAGGTCGATCATCTCGGAGGCTGCCACGCTTTCTGCCCCATTTTGATTGAGCTTGCTCAGAATTTGCTTCGAATCCGGGATTGGTTGATAAGCCCAATGATTCAATTCCTCTTCCGTAAAGGGTTGCTCGTCTGGATTGTCCGGTTCCGGCCTCGCGGTTTTAGCGCCCAGGTGCAGCCACTTGCTTATTATTTCTTTTTCCGAAGACGAAAGCTTCTTGGGCCCGGGAGGCATTTCGTCCGAGCGAATTCTTTCCATGAGAAGAGAATCGTCTGGCTGATCGATCGCGATAGCGGCACCTGAGTCACCTCCGGTCATCATGAGTCGTACGAGTCTTAGATCGAGTCCGCCACCTTTTTCCTCCTCCTCGCCATGGCACAGAAAACAATGCGCTTTGAGAATGGGTCTTACTTCCTTTTCGAAGTAATAGCCTGGGGGCGAATCGGTCGATCCACCGGGTGATCGCGATTGAGAATCGTCTTGCGCTAGTGCTTTCGATCGCAAGAACATTAGCGATAGGATCAGCAGAGCAGCAATCCTGTAATGCTGGCGGTGCGTCTTTTTTGCGAACGCGAATTCGATCAAGACGCATTGATTCGTTCTATGCCTGATAGACCACATAGGCAAAACCTGGGGAGGGAGTTATCTCAACCGTAGTTAAAACAATCTGGGGAGGTGGGGGCAAACGGGAACGCGATCGTAGCCTATGGACTGTCTGACTCCTGGTTCATTCCCCTTTGACGATAGTGATTTTAGCAAACTTGTGTGGGGTGTTGCGTTGCAGAAGATGTGGATTCTAAAAAATGTGCCAGTTTCTCTGGTGTTTCTATTGGGCCGGAAAAGACTCTCCGAGGGTCTCACGATACAAGCTTTCCACCTCGTATGGTTAGTTGTTAATCGCATCAGCTCGCATTCCGTTAAACGTCAACCGCGTTAGAAGAGCCTTTTGGCAATGTTGCAGGGGGCTCATGGAGCAAAGTGCATGAAAGATTCTTGAACGACGATGCATTGGACCATGCGGAGGGAGCAATAACTCGATGTATAGAAAATCAAGCAGCGAAGCTCCCGCCTGACGTCTGGTTTGGTGCCTCACAAGGCGCTATAGGCCTGGCACGTCTATGCAATTCTTCTGCGGCCAAAAAGGAAGGAAACCACAGCAAGAACTAGAAAGACCACAAACAAAATTTTGGCCACCCCCATAAACGAGCCAGCGATACCACCAAATCCTAAAACTGCAGCGATCAACGCGATCACCAAACATGTAATAGCTAGTTGCAACATCTTAACGGATTCCTTTGAAAATACTCGGAAGACAAAAAAGAGACGCTCTGTAAATCATCAATGGAAAGCAAGCACAATCGACACTCGCTGTCAGCACCATGCGCTGTCTCCACCATGGGCTGTATCAATTATGGGCCGTATCAATCATGGATCGTCTCAACCATTGATGGTCTCAACCATGGGTCGTTTTTGCTTTACGCTGGTTGGAACTTTACGCTGCGTGGAAGTTACCGATTCGTCCAAGCTACCGTCGTGGTAGTTGGCTTATGTTTGGGGGAGAAACTCAATGATAGAAGTTTTGAGACAAATAAAATTCAACCTGCTTCGCACGTTCGGTCAATGCTACGCATCCATGAAGTGAGAGTCAAGCGTATGCGTTTTCAACTTGGCGTGCTACTTTAATGCACGATTCTTATGTAAGGCATTTGATGAAACAGAACTGCCCTTTTTCCTCGATGTGTCATTGGTGATTTCAACCATAGTCGATTAAGAAAAGTCTCCATTGCCAGACTCATGCTTTTGCTCACACTACTATCTAAGTCAATGAAAAAACAGGCAGTGCCATAATGGCGATGATGCTTTTTTGGTCTACAGTAAATTGCAATGGAATGGTTGCAACGTTAGCTAGGGTTCGAGATGACCTTTATGTCTTCGTTGGCTGCCCATTGAAAAAGATTTTGGCGACGCAATGCCGTGGCCATCAAATCGGGAAATTGATCTGGTGTGCAGGCAAACACGGCAACGCCCATCGATGCAACTTTACTAGCCATATCGGCATCGTAGAATGGCCGCCCCTCGTCGCTCAACGCCAATAACACGATAACGTTGACCCCATCATTTACCAATTGACCAATCCGCGAAATCAATTCCTCGGCGTTTCCTCCTTCACAAAGGTCTGTAATCAAAACCAAATGCGATTTACGAGGCTGTTGAATTTTTGTCGCACAGTAGGCGACGGCTTGGTTTATGTCCGTTCCTCCACCTAGCTGAATACCGAACAAAACATCTACAGGGTCCGACAACTGTTCCGTAAGATCTAGAACAACCGTGTCAAAACAGATCAATTGCGTCCTTACAACAGGCAACGACGCCATGACCGCTGCGAAGATGGATGCATATATCACCGACGGAGCCATCGAGCCAGATTGATCGACGCACAATAGGATCTCGTCCAAATCGACTAGACGTCGCTGCTTGCGTGCAAAACCGATCATGCGTTCTGGAACCACCGTTTTGTATTGTGGTAGATACTGATGCAAATTCGCTCGAATCGTACGTGACCAGTCGATATCAACATGCCTTGGTCGCGTCGTTCTTTTTCCTCGATCGACAGCGCCTCGAAGCGCTTCGGCTGTCTTTCGTTCTAGCCGCTCCATGAGCTCCCTTACGACCTTTTCGATCACTTCCCTCGCTGTTTGTTTAACCTTGTCAGGTATCATCCCCTTGAGACTCATCAAGTCAGCAACTAGATTCACGTCGGCTTGCATAGCTGCCAAAAACTCGGGCTCGAGCAACATCTGCTTTAGCCCCAAACGAGTGAAGGCGTCCTTTTGAATGATCTGAACCACAGAACTCGGAAAGCATTCGCGGATGTCTCCCATCCACTTCGAAACACGAGGTGCTGATCGCCCCAAACCGCCCCGTTGCGACTTGGAGCCGTCTCCCTCGTCGGACGAACCATACAAGGAGTCCAATGCTGCTGACATTCGTCGGTCGCGCTCATTGAGGCCGTCGTTATCCCCGCCCAAAATCATTTTCCATCGGCGTTGTAATTCACTCATGGTCTGCCCTGCCTTTGAGGATGCTCGCAATCGTTTGCACATGCTCCGACCAGCAATGATCGATGCCCTGCGTCACAACATATCTGGTATGTTGAGTCTCTTGACCAAGAGCTGCTACCAGTAATCGTTGACGCTCCATTTTGTCTAAATTCGAAAAGACGCGTCGAAAGATCGGCAACGCTTCAACAAACGATTCTTCATCGATTTCTAGAATCCAGTCATTTATGCAGCTACGGAGAGATTGATCGTGTATGAGTCGAACACCCGCTCCCTCCAAGAATCCTTCGAAGAATCCAGCGGCTTCCGACATGGTAGAGCCTGGGGAGAGTTTACGTCCTAAAAGAGTTACGGCCTCGTCTGAGCTGAGTTGATCGGATTCATACAGTAGACGTGCCGCTTGACCACCTATGAGGGCCGTCGCTCGTTCATCATCGACGATGTCTCTCAAAGCTTCTAACCAAGAGGACAGGGCAACGGAGTCAATCAATCGAATCGCTCTGTCGGCCCCCCGAATCGAGTCGCGAAACGTACCGGCAGCCTCATCATCCAGGCCTCGTGACGCATGGTGAAGACCGAGCGCCGCTTGAACCGCTATTCGATCAAAGAGAACGGCCATTTGGCCCATGTCGACGTGCCTGGCTTTGCCATATCGCAGTGCATCTGCAATCGGCGGCAAGGCAGTTAGCATCTCCTGGCAATCGGTGGCTAATCCGGCTCGGTGTTCCAGGGCAACACTCACTTTTGCCGCAGCCTCGGGCAGCTGCGCCGTCAACGCTTGAAAAACCAAATTCGAAAGCTCACCTAGACCTTTCGCTTTAGGGAGCGACGCGATGATCCGACCCGTTGCCGCTTGTTCAATCGTGGCACCGTAAATCAGATTTTCCACCAATTGGACTGAATACTCCGGTTCCCATCGGAGTATCCAACGTTCTCGAAACGTGCCCCGACTACCGCCAGGGTCATCCAATTGCCCCCACCCAACTCCTAGAGCGTTTAGCCTGTGCAACAGAGTGGACCGGCACAGACCACTTTCAGAACGTAGATCCAGCATGAGTTCCCGCTCAAGAGCCTCGGGCTTTAATCGTGTAATCTTTTGTTGCTTTTGCAGATCCTCTAACAGTGGAGCTAACGGCACTCCCTCGGGTATTACTCCGACCTCATCACCAACTAACATCTTGTCTGCAACGGATTTCCAAACAATCTCGTTGCCATAACATATGCAAGCCACCGTGGCATCAATCAATTCCTCGAACCCTGCTCGCGGGCGTCCCCGAATCGCTGCAATCGCAACCGCTAGGCGTTCTGCCTCAATCAATGATGCCGTTGAAACCATCTGCCCCTGTTCACGAAGACAACGAGCGGTACGTGCCATCCAACGAGTCGATTGTTCTTTTCGCGAGGTTTCCCACAAATGCTTGTTCCACCCCGGGTAAGTGACCCCTGCCGCATACCCACTGTCAATCGCCAATCGAGGTGCCGTCCAAGGTGTCCATGTCGCGGATATCTTTCGCTTGGCGACCCCCTTTAAAAGCTCTCGATCATCCTTCATGGAGTGCTTTTCCTTTAATGCGGGAACATGCCATGCACCGCACACGACCGCGATTGGTCCTGAAGCTGACTTGAGGGACTTGGCGATCTCAAGCCGCATATGCGCTTCGCGGGCCGCCTCGTGCTCTTTGGGAGGAGCGACACTGTCTCGCAAAGCTTTCATCGCATCCGCGACCGCAGCAAAGATGGGGCCCGGTTCGGGGTTCTCTTCGATTACATCTTGCCACCAACTTTCACCGTCCTCGTAACCGGCTACCCTGGCTAAAGCCCCTATCGGATCACGCTCTATTGAGAATCCAGATTGTTCTGGCGGTTGTTGCGTTGGCGACTCAGTCGATCGAGGGCTACCAAATCTAGAATCATGCTCAACGTTCGGGGCAACCGTTTGTTCGTTCTCATTTTCACTCGATGGTAACTCTGGAAGCCGCCAATAAACCGGCAGATCGATAAACCGGACGGGCACACCCTTTTTGACGGCCCAGCAAATCGCTTGGTACTCCGGAGAAAACACCGCAAAGGGCCAAAAAATCGAACGCTCTGGCTCGCCAGCTGGATAGGCGAGCAGCGCGACGGGAGGCACCATATCTTGATGAGACAACATCGGAATCAAATCCGAAAGATCCGACGGCCCTTCGATCAACACCTCGACCGGCAGCACGTCTTCGAGGGCTTCCAACAGTCGTCGCGCTGAACCCGGCCCATGATGCCGAATGCCAAAATAGTGTACATCGCCAACCATTAGATTAGCTCGGTTAAGGTAGTGTAATAGTCCGAGTAGTCTCTGCGCTTCTTTAAAACCGTTTCTAAATACTCTTCAAGAACGGCTTTGTCTTGAACGGGATCTTTCACGATAGCACCCAAGACGTTGGCAGCGAGTCCATCAGCAGACAATACACCGTTGTTAAAGTACGCTGCGTGAGATAAACCGCTCACCATGACCGAAATCGCTTCTGCGGTCGACAAGGTTGATGAAGGGCTTTTGATCGTAACTTTCCCATCCGCTGTCTCTCCGCTTCGTAGCTCTCGGAAGATTGCTAACACTCTCGTCACTTCCTCAACAACGTTCTTTGCTTCTGGCAAATTCAGGGACTGAGCAGTTTCGCTAACACGACGAGTAACGATTCTGATTTCTTCCTCTAGATCATCAGGCAACGGTAGCACGACAACATTAAATCGTCGTTTGAGTGCCGCCGATAATTCGTTAACACCTTTGTCGCGATCATTGGCGGTTGCGATGACATTGAATCCTCGCTGCGCATATACCGCGCTATTCAATTCCGGAATAGGCAGCATCTTCTCCGACAAAACGGTAATCAGGGTGTCTTGAATATCTGAACCCATGCGAGTCAACTCTTCGAGCCGACATATGCTGCCACTCTCCATGGCACGCAAGAGTGGCGTAGGCACCAATGCTTCGCGACTAGGCCCTTTCGCCAAAAGTTGTGCATAATTCCAACCATAGCGAATCTGATTCTCGTCTGTACCGGCGGTACACTGAATGATTTTCGTCGAATCACCGCTAATCGCCGCCGCCATATGCTCGGAGACCCAACTCTTTGCTGTGCCCGGAATCCCCATCAGCAGCAACGCCCGATCGGTGGCCAATGTAGCAACTGCTGTTTCTATGATACGACGGTTCCCCACGTACTTTGGATCAATGCTTCGCCCGCCCGCCGTTCCACCCACGAGATAAGTCACCACAGATTGCGGACTAAGCACCCAACCCACAGGTTTCGGATGATGGTCGGTCGCTTTCAATGCTGCCAAGTCGTCCGCATAGGTTAACTCGGCCGGATGTCGTAATACGTCACTCACAAATCATCTCCTCGTGGTAAGCAATCGTTATGTGGCAAGCATGTATTGAGCTTTAAAACACTCAACAACGGATCAGACGCAAATAGACCTGCGTTCGTGAACATCTTCAAAAGTTCTGAAGCGGCGGATTGTTTTGCGATTAACCCGAGCGTATAGAGTCCCTGTCGCAATTTATCTTTCTTCAAAACATTGGCCGAAGCCTCTTCTCGACAAATTTTTAACAACTCGTTGAACGCGAGAGTTGGCACCAGTTGCTCCATCGCGATTTCACCAAGCATGTTGCCACAGCACATTAACGTCGCAGCGAACGTGGCGTCGTCGTTGCTTAAGACTCGCGGTAGTAACTCACGTCGCACTTGCGGACTTAGTCGTTGAAATAGGAGCTGGAGTGCTTCGGCCGATATTCCATCTAGGGACTCAATGCGTCGCGCTAGCGAAGCGACCGATTTTTCGCTACCAGTTGCAGCCACCATCCGAACAAATTCATCCGAGGCTTGAGGATCAACATGATCCCACCCATGAACCAACTGCTCTTCACTCGCGATCTTTAGGCCTGTTGCTAGACATTGTAAACTAAGCTTGCTTGCCAAGACCGCACGTCGTTTCTTTTGCGCAGGCGTTTTAAGAGGATTTGCGGTGATCTTCAGGATGCCATTCAGATCCACATTGGTGGCGGTAAAGAATTGGGCGAACTCGATGCTATCCTCATCTAAACACGTCGAAACACCGAGGCGAGCGAGGTACGATTGCGCCAGTTGTTTGACTTTTGAAGATCGATCTTGCATCAAGCCTTCCAAGAACGCTTGATCTTCGGGACACAAGTTGTCGTTAAATAGCTCCAGTATCCGGAATCGTTCTTCGGCAGGTAATGTTGGTAGTTTATCCGCTAACAACTCCCGAACTTCGCGAGGTCGTTGACGTCTCAGTTCAGCCAAAGCCATCCGACGCTCGGCCGGTAGCCATTGATCCCAGTTCTCAGCGTCTATTTCGTTTTGAAGAGCCGACACGTTTTGAAAAGCTGACGCGGTACCTGCAGCGGGGGCTTTCTCAGCGCGATCCCAGGCCTCCCACACCGAATACAGATCTGGCAGCTGGGAATAGTTTCTCGGCATATAATCAATCGGATTTACTGCATAACCTCGGGCCGTTAGCAGCCTAATCACATCGGCCATTTGTGCCTCAGTCAACTTGACGACCTTTAACAAAAACCGAATCATCTGACGAGCTGGCTCAGGAGTCGCAGGCAGGGGCAAAGCAGGCAGTATTGGCGAGACGACTAACTGCCGAGTAGGCATCGGTTGCAGTGCGAACGAGATCGCTTGACCGGCCAGCGCGACGAGGGCTAACTCTTGTTGCTCCAAATCTCGGACAGCGTCTTGCCACAACTTGGGGGCTCTATCGATCGCGGAGCCACCCATCAGCCAGATCCCTTTAAGATCATCGAGACTCTTTAATAGGTCAGTTGTCATACGACCATGGCCCCCATTGAGAACGACCGGATAAAAGCTTCAATGCCATGCCATCCCACACCGCGGCTGCCGTGTGCAATTCAAGTCCGAGAATAGACTTCTGAGGCTTGTCCATGATTGGCAAGCAAAGGGATTCGTCTTCCGATTGCCACCACGTTTGCGCACCCGATTGCGCGAGACGGCCCCGGGGCAACAAAAGCGGCACATCGGATGACCATGGTGATAGTTTTAGTACGTCGCGATAAACAGAGAGTGGATCGGAAGAGGGAATAGGCCAACAATCTGAAAATGTTGCATTCGGCGCATCGACCTGTTTTCGTTCTGCGATCACGGCCCGCAAGGGATGTCGAGCGGGATAGAAAACCAGCTCGGCAAGAATGGTTTCACCCACCGAGAATGAACTGCTTCGCTTGCCCAGAGAGGCTGGGAAGTAATCAAGGAGCAACGCGAAACGTTGGCCATCTCCATGGTTCATTAACCACGTCGATTGGCTCACCAAGCCATCCCGGCGCGTGGACACTTGCTCGCCGATAACCTCCCATACGGAACAGAGTCTCGGCGCATCGTTCAGGGCTATAATCGAGTCGCGTGTTTCGCTGCTACCTACCAATCGGGTGAGTTCAGCATCATCGGGATCTGCCATCCATGCGCGACAGATCAACACGATTCGACCAAGCTCTTGAATCAACCAATCGATGCGCCACTCGCTAGGCACTAGCAGAATTCGCGACGGCAGCTCGTCCAATCGGCTGGCCATAGCTTGAGCTTTTGCGTCCACCAATCGAGCCGCGATCGTTCGGCAACGAGAGGTCGGATCGCTAACGAGAGTTGACAACCCAGAACGTAGTTGATCGGCCAGCCACTGTTGTAGTTCCTCAAGGCCCGTTGCAATCGATTGCTGGGTCGCTTGTGAACGTTTTTGGGAGGCAGCTTTCCTTCGAGCTTCGATCTCTGGATCGATAGCCTTTTCAGGTTCTGCGAGTTGAGCCGCGATCAAACTTTTGGCCTGTTTGTTCGAAGCTGGGACCTCAGGTTTCTTGGAGTTAGATCCATCGGTGTTCCGGCGCCGACCTACCCAATCCGAGACCCAAGTCGGCACGTCAGCAGGTGCGAAATTCGAGGGGGCTTCTGCAAACATCCACATAAGAGCTAGGACATGTTTGCAAGGGAATTTTCGGGAGGGGCATGTGCATTTGTACCCAAGATTGACTTGATCGAATACCGTTCGATAGGGATTAGCCCCCGAGCCTTGGCATTCTCCCCAAACCAAATGCTCATGCTGCGCGAGACAAGGCCATTTGTTTGGCTTCATCAGCTTGTTAGCGGCGTTGAGCGATTCTTGATCTGGCGCAAGTTCCGTTATCTTGCTTGTTGATAAAGACATCGTGTCAAGGAGTAGTGAAGGGAGGACGGGGGTGTTCTTGGGACCTATTTTGTCCGCGACGTGCGATCCTATTCTATCGGCCGCAAAATCGTGCGTCGACTAGGGCACGCCGACTACCTGATACGATTCTGGTCACGAAAATCAAAAGAAACTTGCAGGGGGATTCGTATAGGTGAGAGCGCGAGGTACCTTCGCTCAAGTTGTAAACCATGAGAAAGCATGCATAATCGGCTAGTCGAGGCCTGAGCTTAAGATTACCTTAGAGGTTTGTGCGGAGTCATTTGGGCGGAACCTGACGCGCTGGCAAGCTTACTATTTTCGATGCTCGTTGTTGATTCGAATTTGAAATGCATAATGACGAGCTTGATGATGATCGGTTCGATAAAGCTCGTTTCCCGATTCGAATCGAACTGCCTGTGGCCCCTGAATCTTACTTAGGTGACGTACAGCAAGCAATAAAGCGTGAGTATCGCGATTCGGTCAAATGGAAGCTTTTACGATGCCGCAAAGTAAGCGTTCTTTCCGCATCGGATAGTGGAACGATCTATATTCTGCATGTCGGACACTCCGTCGAGTTCGATTGGACATGGGAAGGGGCGATCGCATTTCGCCCTGCTCACATGGACGAGCAACGTACAGAAAGTCGTTCGCTCTTCGATCTCGAATCGGCAGACGAACAGGAGGAATCCGACTCCGTACTATGGACAGGCGAAGTGCTCGAGGTCGATGAGTCCACGGGTCGCATCTTTGTGTCAGTCTCCAACCCAGAGTTCCCCCCTACGAAAGGTTCATTTTACGTTCGACCTTTTGAGTTTTTAGCCTTCTTGAATTCGCTCTTCAATGAACCCGCTTACGAATCCATTCGAAAGCTGTTGCCGAATCGCCTGCTAGCTACAGAGGGGGGGATTCATCCCGATGTTGGCAATCCGCAGGCTGTGGGGTTGGAGCATTTGCAAACGTGGTGGGGTAAATCATGGAGTGTTCTATGGGGGCCACCGGGAACAGGCAAAACCTACACGGCGGGTAAGCAAGTCGCGGAAGTGCTCGCCGACCCTTCGGAGCGAATTCTAATCGTTTCAACGACGAATCGAGCCACCGATGCGATTGCAATTTCTATTGGAAGAGCCGCGCGGGAATCGAACCTGTCTGAATTTGATCGTGGGACATTATTGCGTGTCGGGAAAGGGGCTCGGCTGGAGCGCTATCAATCGGAAAAGCTTCTTTCCATGCTAAAAGGAACGGAAACGGACTATCTTGGCCAGATCGAACTGCTCTCTGCAGACCTGATTCGCTCTCGTGGCTCTGAAGAGAAAGCAGTCATTCGCAGCCAAATCAAATTACTGCAGAGAGAAATGCGCGACGCTTCGTTAAAAAACTTTTTGGACTCTAAAATCCGCGTTGTTGTCACGACCGCATTTAAAGCTACGACTCTGCTAAAGCGAGCTGAGATCAAAACCGACCTCGAAGCAGGCTTTGCTCCCTTTACGACAATAATGATCGATGAAGCCGGACTACTATCACGGGCCTCTATTTCAGCGCTCTCGATGTTAGCTAGCCGGCGTGTCGTTTTGATTGGGGATTCTCACCAGCTAGCTCCCATCAGTCGCATCAGCCGAGTGCTTCCTACCAACCAAATGAAGTGGCTCGCCATGAGCGGTCTAAGCCATCTCGATACGATCACAACTCAATGCAATGGTGTCCATATCCTGCGCGAGCAACGGCGTATGCAAGACGAGATATGCCAAATTGTTTCCAAGTACAAATATGACTCGCAACTCGTAACCGCCCCAGAAGTTAAGCAACGGCTCACCAAACTTCCCCAGCCCCTGTCCGATGACACGCGAGCAATCTGGTACGTTCTGGATGAAGAATCATCAGACTTGCCAAACATTCGTGCGGAACGAGGCCCTGGTAATCGTAGCTGGGTACGAAAGGTGTCCATCGACATTCTCAATCATTTCTTTTCCCACGTTGAGTTTCGGGAGAGTCACGGTTTGTTCTTGTCCCCCTTTAAAGCACAAGCCAGTCTGGTGAGTCGCTATCTCGCCGATCATCACATTCAAAACTGGACCGCTTCTACAGTCCATAGTCAACAAGGCTCTGAGGCGGATATCGTCATCTTCGATTCGGTCAATGCAGGTAGCTACAGTTGGCCCTATGACGAATGGCAACGAATGATTAATGTCGCGATTAGTCGCGCTCGCGAAGCAGTCTTGGTTTTTGCAAGCCGAGGGGAAATGAATGAGCCATACCTACGCCCCCTCATTCGTCATCTAAAGCCACGAGTCTTGCGAAAGCAGTTTCGCCATTATGAATGGCAAGCGGTCTCGGTCATGGAAGAGTTCCAACCCCCGCAACCATCGTTGGTCCGAGAAACAACCAGCGTAGGTTACCAAATCACGAAACGGAAAGAGTTGAGACCTGTTCTTTCCCACGAGCAACAAAGATTGTGCGGCCTGGAACTAGACGGAAAGCCGCGACTTGTAAGAGGTGTAGCTGGCAGTGGCAAGACGGTGGTCCTGGCGCATTGGCTGATGCAAACGGTCAATCGATTGCGAACCGAGCAGAACATTCGCATATGGGCGATCTTCGCAAACCGTTCTCTCCAGACGCTCATATCAGAGTCCATTGTGAACGCGTGGGAGCAGGCGGCGGATGGAAAACCGTTTCCCTGGAACCGTGTGTCGCTACAGCATATCCGTGATTTGTTACAAGTGATTTTGCCTGAGGTGGGGCTAGACGCAGAGAGTTTTGGATTCGATTATGATCAGGCGGCAGAGGCTTATTTGAGTCGTATTGATAAGAATCGAATCGAACATCGCTGCGATGCTTTGTTCATCGACGAGGCGCAGGATATGGGCCCTAACACGCTTAAACTCCTGACCGCTTTAACTCGCCAAACCAACATCTACGATTCCAACAGTCGCTCCGTAAACATCTTCTATGACAATGCGCAGAACATCTACGATCGCGCGATTCCTAAATGGTCTGAGTTGGGTCTTGATATGCGTGGTCGATCCTCCGTCATGAAAGAGAGCTTTCGGAGCACAAAACCAATCACTGAGTTTGCTCTGAACGTGCTTTGCCAATTGCAACCACAGACCGACAATCAAGACTACAAAGAATTGCTTGCTCGTGGTCTGGTCGAGCAGGTGACCAAAAATGGCATGACTTGGTGGAACGTCCGATTTAATCAGATCGACGGCCCGAAGCCGGAATTCCGCAAATTCGAATCCTTAGACAAAGAGTTCGTCGCCATGGCAGAGTATTGTCGGCAACTCATTCAGGACGAAGGCGTTAAGCCATCTGACATTACGGTGATTTACAATTCCAAATTCGTTCGGGCACGCTTAGAACAAATTGTTGCTCCGGTGCTTAAGGAGCTCGGAGTCGTACTGAGCGTGCAAACCAATCAAGCGTATCAACGCAGCGCCAATGTAATCTTGGCCACGACCTCCGCTTCATTCAAAGGGTACGACTCCGAAGTTGTGATCATACCGGGCATCGATTTTTTTCGCGCGCAGGACAAAGGAGTTTTGGCAAGCAGTCTTTACGTTGCTATGACCCGAGCGCGTTCGATCCTAACTTTATTTGCCCATCGAAATTC
>JALOQS010000329.1 GCA_025459355.1 Pirellula sp. | reverse complement strand
TGCCGATGATTGACGGTTTTCACCGCAAAATTTTTAACGCAACCGATTTCGCCTCCCATCGCAAACCGAGATAATGTCGGGCGCGTCAGGAGTGCCCATTTTACGTTCGCTAAACACTTCGCATCGATTAAAGCACCCAACCTATGAGGGTCGGGATTTCGAAGATTATCCCATGAATGCCCTCTTTAAGTCGCGGCACTTGCTTTACTTCTGACTTTAAAAGTAAACCGTGACCAAAAACGGTATACTGGTTCGCTTTGACGAGTTGATGTTTACTTCACTCTAGGCCCCTAGCGAACCATTTATGCAAAAACCTCGTGTTGTGATTATCGGTGGTGGCTTTGCTGGCATGATGTGTGCCAAAGCTCTTAAGAACACTCCAGCCGAAGTTGTGCTCATCGACCGAAGAAACTTCCATTTGTTCCAGCCTTTGCTCTATCAAGTCGCGACGGGTGGTCTATCGCCCGCCAATATCGCAGCCCCCCTTCGAAGCATTTTTCGCCGCCAACGCAATGTTCAAGTCCTCATGGGCTCGGTGTCAGGCTTTGACCGTGAATCTAGCGAGGTTGTGCTCGCGGATGAAACGCGTTGGAAATTCGATTACCTAGTCGTGGCCACCGGCTCAACGCACCATTACTTTGGCAAAGACGCTCAATGGGAACATCTCGCTCCTGGACTCAAGACGATCGAAGACGCAACGAAGATACGTAGAAACGTGCTCTTGGCATTCGAGAGGGCTGAGCGATCATCTGATCCAGAAGAGATCAAGAGGCTTTTAACGTTTGTCGTCGTTGGTGGTGGGCCAACGGGAGTCGAAATGGCTGGCTCCATTGCTGAGCTGGCTAAACAAACGATGCGACGCGATTTTCGATCGATCGATCCGACCCAGGCGCGAGTGATCCTCGTGGAGAATAGCCAACATGTATTGGATCGATATCATCACTCGCTTTCCATTCGAGCGGCCAAAGATTTGCTGAACATGGGCATCGAGCTTCGCAATGAAACACGTTTGGCGGAGATTCACCCGGATCATGTCGTGGTGACTTCTAAAGGTGTTTCGTCCATCATCGAAACCGAAAATGTGGTCTGGGCCGCTGGCGTGAAAGCGTCGCCGCTCGCACAAAAGCTGGCCGAGGCCTATGCATTGGGATCGCAAATCGTTGCAGGGGGACGCATTACCGTTACACCACATTGCAACTTGGAAGGCTTTCGCAACGTCTTTGCACTAGGAGACATGACCAATTTCGTTGGTGAAGACGGAAAGCCATTACCAGGAGTTGCACCGGTGGCCATTCAGCAAGGGGAATACGTTGGTAAGCGTATCAATGATATGATCCTTGGGGCTGCCAGTGACAAGCCGTTTCGCTATTGGGACAAAGGGAACATGGCTACGATTGGCCGATCACGTGCGATCGTAGAATCAGGCAAATGGCGAATGACTGGTAAACTAGCATGGCTTGCGTGGCTCTTTGTTCACATTCTGTATTTAGCCAGATTCGAGAACCGAGTCTTGGTCATCTTCCAATGGTTCTGGAATTACATCACACGCAATCGAACTGCACGACTCATCACAGGCGAGGACGCATCAAAAAGCTGATGTTTTCGTTTAACCGCACGTGCATCGCCGCAAATCGTTTAACCGCACGGGCATCGCCCTGCGCTGAGCGTTCACAAGTCAGAAGAACTCACTAACTCGCGCGATCACACCCGTCCCTGAACGCCAGCGCAAGATCACTGTTTTCGTTTAACCGCACGGGCATCGCCCTGCGCTGAACGTTCACAAGTCAGCAGAACTCACTAACTCGCGCGATCATACCCGTCCCTGAACGCCAGCGCAAGATCACTGTTTCGTTTAACCGCACGGGCATCGCCCTGCGCTGGGCGTTCACAAGTCAGAAGAACTCACTAACTCGCGCGATCATACCCGACCCTGAACGCCAGCGCAAGATCACTGTTTTCGTTTAACCGCACGGGCATCGCCCTGCGCTGGGCGTTCACAAGTCAGCAGAACTCACTAACTCGCGCGATCATACCCGACCCTGAGCGCCAGCGCAGCCCGCTGGGCGTGCGGTTAAACGAAGGCAACGCCCTGCGCTGAGCGTTCACAAGTCAGCAGAACTCGCTAACTCGCGCGATCATACCCGTCCCTGAACGCCAGCGCAGCCCGATGGGCGTGCGGTTAAACAAAGGCATCGCCCTGCGCTGAGCGTTCACAAGTCAGAAGAACTCATTTACTCGCGCGATCATACCCGTCCCTGAACGCCAGCGCAGCCCGCTGGGCGTGCGGTTAAACAAAGGCATCGCCCCTGCGCTGAGCGTTCACAAGTCAGTAGAACTCACTTACTCGCGCGATCATACCTGACCGTGAACGCCAGCGCAGGATCGCTGGGCGTGCGGTTAAACGAAGCCATCGCTGGGGGAATTGTCCTCTAGTGTTTCGCAAACAAGAGGGTTTTGGGCGAGTTAAAACACCGGTTGCTTTCATTGCTCTTGTCAATTCGGTCGTTTCAAGGGATGTTTTTCGATGTGCGTTGCCCACCACGTCATGCGTAACCGGAAGCCCTTTTTTCGAGTCTTGAGTTCGGTATGGATACGTCCATTCAAAGTGTTAAAAATCCCAGAATCGTGGCCGCGGCTAAGCTTAAGCAGACCAGCGAGAGAAAAAAAACCGGGCTTTTCCTGATCGAGGGGACTCACGCAATCCAAGAAGCCTGCGCAACCCAGTGGCCTATCGATTCCGTCTTCATGACCGAGATGTGGTACCAACTGCACCTCGAACTATTCCCTGTCTTGTCAAAATCTGCAAACTGCTTTCTTGTTCCTGAGGACGTTCTTCGCAAAGTGGCCCATTCTGAAACGCCTGATGGGGTAATCGCTATCGGTAAAGATGGGGCGTTGATCAATCCCATCTCAACGAAACAACAATTTGGCCATTGCACTGGAGCAAGTGCAGGATCCAGGTAACTTGGGTGCAGTGATTCGTTCGTCCGTGGCCAGTGGTTCAAACGGCGTGTTCTTGGGAGAAGGTTGCGTCGATCCAACGAGTCCAAAAGTGCTGCGTGCCAGCGTGGGCCAATGGTTTCGTCAGCCTCCGCGCCGAGTTTCCTTGCCAGATTGGATCCGGAACTGTCAATCGGCGGGAGTCAAAGTCTATGGGGCAGCGGCGCATGGGAATTCTTATTGGAATCTGGACTTTCGAGGGCCAACGATTTTCGTCTTGGGCAACGAGGGAGCAGGCTTAGGTCGAGAGACGTTGGGAATGGTTGATGAAATTGTCGCTGTACCTATGCAACCGGGGGTTGAGTCGCTCAATGTGGCCATGACCGCAACCCTTTTGCTGTACGAAGCTCGCCGCCAAAGAACGAATTAATCCTCATGTGTTGAACCGCCGTTGGATGCGATGCCTGCCGTTTGATGCGAAATGACCGTCTCAAAATTCTTGGAACCGAACCGAAGCCGTTTCCGTCCTACTAGATAACACACATAAATTGGGTAGGCGGGTCCTGCTCGATTCCTTTTCGAATCTCTGGTACGTTACAGTAAGTGACAGAACCTGACACAAGTCTAATCCTCTAGCGGAGCTATCTACATGTCAGCCAAGGTCTTTCGGGCCAAAGAGTGGCTTGTTGCGTTTTCGTTTTTCACTCTCCTTTTGGGAACGTTGATGGCTTACCAACAAGAAAATCGCAGCGATAACTGGAAAAAAGTCGACCAAGCTCGCCAGGATGGACTGCCCAAAACTGCGATCGAGGCCTTAACGGTCATCGTCGATTCCGCTTTGGCGGAGAAGAAATTCGGCGAAGCACTCAAAGCGATCGCTCTCCGAGCCAGCCTCGAATCGAGTCTCGATGGCAACGACGCGGAAGCCGCTATTAAAAAAATGAAGTCGGAGCTAGAAAACGCTCCCGCCGAAACGCAACCGCTGCTGCATACCATCCAGGCTCAATTTTTTTGGAATTACTTTGAAAACAATCGATGGCGATTCGGACAGAGAACGGCCACTGCCGCTCCTGCCGGAGATGATTTTTCGACCTGGGATTTAAAACGACTCTTTGAGCAGATCGACTTCCATTACGAAAAAGCTCTCGAAGCGGAGGATTATCTACGTTCTGTCCCGGTTGCGAATTTTGAGCCTTTGTTAAAGGCTGGCGAGATGCCCGACACGTATCGTCCAACCCTTTTCGATTTCGTGGCCTTTGAAGCGATCGAGTTCTATTCCGCCGGCGAACAAGCCGGCGCTAAATCCGAAGACGCATTCGAGATTGAGGCCTCTGGTCCTGCATTGGGAACAACGGCTGATTTTTTAGCTTGGGAGCCAGCCACCACCGACACCGATTCGGTCAAACTCAAAGCCTTAAAGCTTTACCAAAAACTGCTTCGCATTCACAGCGATGATAGTGATCGCAGTGCTTACTTGGACGCAGAACTCGGGCGTCTCCAGTTTAGTCATGCCAATGCAATGGGTGAAGAAAAAGGGGATCGCTACATCGCTGCGTTGAAGGCCTTCGCCGAAGCCAATGCTAAACATGAACTCTCGTCCATGGCGCGTCATCGCTGGGCTATGGTGATAAGGGAACGAGGTGATCGTGTTGCAGCTCGGGAGATCGCTCAACAAGGTTTCAACACGTTCCCCAAAAGCGCTGGGGGAGCCAATTGCAAGAATCTGATCGAAGAGATCGAAAGCAAGAACTTATCCGCCATCACCGAACGAGTTTGGGACAACGATAAGTCGACCGTACGAGTGTCGTATCGAAACATCAACAAAGTTTACTTTCGGCTGCATGCATCGGACTGGTTGGCTCGGTTTAAGCAGTTTCGCTCGTCGCCAAATTATCTCATTGGTGATGAATGGAATACGCTCAAGAATGGAAAGCCTATCGTCGAATGGAACTCGGATCTCGTCTCGACCGAGGACTTTCAAGACTCCACACAAGACGTGGTGATACCGCATTCCTTGAAGCCAGGCTTCTACATCTTGTTGGCCAGTGCGAACGCCGACTTTAGCAACAACGAAAACGTTTTGTCGATGGTGCCGGTTTGGGTTTCGAAATTGTCCTTGGTGGTCGATCAAAACACCAATAACGGGATCGTCGATGGCTTTGTGTTGGATAGTAAATCGGGTATGCCGATCGCGGATGCCACGATCCGAGCATTTACGATAAATCATCAGAATAACAGCATTTCGGAAACGTCCACGAAATCGAAAGCGGATGGACGTTTCTCGTTGGCAATGGTCAATCAGGCGGTCATGATTCTTGCGGAATCCAAAGGGCAAATACTTGCAGCTCGCGATTTTGCCTATTCGGGACAATCGCAGCCGTTACCCAACGCCAACGTTCAATTTACGATGTTTACAGATAGGTCGCTGTATCGACCAGGCCAAACGGTTCATTTTAAAGGTATCGTGTTATCGGTCGACCAAGCCAACAACAAATACAACACCGTGCCCAACCAAGGTGTCACGGTTGACTTTCGAGATATCAACGGCCAGGTGATCGAATCAAAGCCACTCGTGTCGAACGCATTTGGTAGCTTTAGCGGTACGTTCGATGCACCGCGAGATCGCGGGACAGGCCAAATGTCGATCGTGGTTAATGGAATGCAAACGGCGAGTGTCCAAGTCGAGGAGTACAAGCGACCCAAGTTTGAAGTCACATTGGAGTCGCCAAAAGAGTCCCCCAAGTTAAACGAAGAAGTGGTTGTGGTTGGTAAAGCCCTCAGCTATACGGGGATGCCGATCCAAGGTGCCAAAGTAAGCTATCGCGTTTCACGTTCCGTGCGTTGGCCCGTTTGGTTCAGTTACTGTTTCCCGTGGCGAATTCCGCCAAACGCTGGGTCGTCTCAAGAAATCGTTCACGGTGTTTTGCAGAGTGAACCAGACGGAACTTTCAAGGTTGCATTCGTTGCCAAACCAGATCGCTCGGTTAATGAAAGTGATAACCCTCAATTTCAGTACAGTGTTACCGTCGATGTGACAGACACGACGGGGGAAACTCGTTCGAGCACCTCTTCGGTTACGGTTGGCTACGTGGCGTTGCAAGCGAATGTTACGACGTCGGATTGGAATGTGGCCGGCTCACCGGTCAAGCTTGCGTTGAGCACGACGTCGCTTAACGGCAACGGCTTAGCGGCTTCGGGCAAGTTGAAAGTCTTTTCGCTTAAGCAACCAGAATCGGTCATTCGCCCTGATCTGCTTGGTGTAGCCAGGCCGGCCGTAAGACGTGGTCGCATGGCGAAAGGTCCTGGCAACGTCTCGATCGCTCCCGCTCCTGTTGATCCTGGTAATGTTGCGTCGTGGGATACGGCAGCCCTGGTTGAAGAGCGAGGATTCGAGACTGACGATTCGGGGGCTAGCGAACAGGATTGGAAGCTTGACGTTGGAATCTATCGGGCCGTCGTTGAGACGCAGGATCGATTCGGAAAGCCTGTGACCTCGGTTCTTAACTTTAAGGTCATCGATCCAAAGAGAAAGAGTCTTGGAATCAAGATACCGAGTCTAATTGTTGCACCGAAGTGGAGTGTTGAGCCGGGAGATACGTTCACCGCTCTATGGGGAACCGGATATGACAAGGGACAGGCCTTTGTAGAGCTATCGGTGGGAAATCGAGTGCTGCAAAGCTTCTGGACCAAGCCTGACGCCACGCAATAAGACCGAGTACTTTACTTCGAAACTAGAGCCTGGTGCGAAAGATAAAGTACGGTTGATTGTCGAGGGGCCCAAGGCATCAAAGGCGGTCAGCGAACTGGTGGCTGGCATGTATGACGCGTCCCTCGATGCCTATCTGCCGCACTACTGGCGAAACAGCTTTGGAGTGTTTCGAACCAATTACCGATGGGGCAATCTCACCTTTTCGAACTTCGGCGAATCCTTGAATTATGTAGATGGTCAGTTTAGGCCGCAGTTTATTTCTGTTCCGTCGAGCTATCGTTCCTTTGATCCGGAGATTTCTCTGTACTTTGGTGGTATGGGAGGCGGCATGGGAATGGCTCGAAGAGGGCGAATGTTTAGCGGACCTAGCGGTTTTGGTGGCGGCTACGGCGGCTCCGCGCCGGCGATGGCGGCCGAAGCGATGATGGACGCTGCGCCCGCTGCCATGGGAGGGATGGGAGCGCCGGGTGCACCGATGAGAAAATCGGCGGCGCGGGGGGAGGCGAACATG
>JALOQS010000078.1 GCA_025459355.1 Pirellula sp. | reverse complement strand
GGGCAGTACCGTTTCGGTCTCTAGGCATTGTCATTCGACGCATCGGTGGAAAGAAAAACGGCACGATAGGGATCGCTATCGTGCCGTCTAGAATCTACTTCCTGTATGCAGACGTTTCGGACAAGCCATCCCTACTGGGAACTGGTTTGCAAATCCGAAAATGCGTTGTAACACATTGCTGCACCGAACGGAGATTTACTCATCGCTCTTGGTCGCACCGCTTCGTTTCTCAATTTGTTTTCCGATGTATTCGGTCAGGCCTGGGCCGCGTAATTGGCGGGAGGTTCCGATGATTTCGCCGGTGTCGCCATCGACCAAAAGAACAAACGGAATGCCAGAGACATCGTAGGTCGTCGCCAGATCGATATCCCAGCCCTTGCCTTGGTAAACTTGGGCCCATGGCAGCTCTTTTTCCTTTAAAAATTCGCTAACCTTTTCATCCATCCCTTCGTTGTCCAAGCTGATGCCGAGAATCTCAAAGCCTTTATCGTTCCAGTCCGCGTAAGCTTGTTTCATGTTAGGGATTTCCGCGATGCAAGGGCCGCACCATGTTGCCCAGAAGTCGAGCATAACAATCTTTCCAGCGTAGGACGAAGGGAATTTGACTTCGGCTTCATCCATCGTGGTCGCGGAAAATTCGATCACCTTTTTGCCGAGACTCAGGTCTGGGGGGAGAGGCATTTGATCTACTTTTTCATCGGAAACTTTCAGCGCTAGCTTCTGATCTTCAATGGCGAATTGGTAAGTTGTGCCGGTAAAGTTGAAAGGCTTTCCGATCGACGCAACTTCGAATCGACGGCTAACGTTACCGTTGCCGTCACGATCGATCGACAGAGGTGCGCGGTCGGTTGGCGCACCGGCGAGGAATGTGCTGAATTCGCTATCGTCGAGTTTGAAGGTGTATTCGTATCCAAAGTCAGCGTAATACATCACGGAATTCGCAAGCTTTTCGCGACGTTTATCGTTTGGATCGAATCGATACAGATTGACGACACCTACATCACCGCTCGGTAGCTCCACTTTGCAGGAACCGTTGGACTGATTGAACTCTCCTACTTTCTGAACTTCCCATTTTGTAGCGGGATCGTTTGTCAAATCGCCATCACCGTTCGTATCGACGAATAGTCTCGGCTCGCCTTCTTCAGGTTCATCGAGAACGTAAGCCCATTGAGCATCATCGATTTTTAGTTTCCCGAACTTGGGGTTGGTGAGACCCTCGGGGACTTTTTTAGCGATCTCTTCCGTTTCTTCCATCTTGCTTTCGATGGGACGGTAACCTCCGACGCGCCGTGTGATCCCCGAATCAACGAACTTTTGTGTAAGTTCATCCGCCGCAGCAACTACATTCAACCCACCAAGGATGGTGGCAAATCCCAGAGCGCAATGCCAGGTCGCCATAAAAATCTCCTAACGAAAAAAGTGCTTTTACCAAAAAAGAGAGGCCGTCGAATTGTAATCGAGAAACGCCAGTCTGGAACACTAGGGTTTGCCGCAAGATTTCCAAGTCACCTTGGGGGCCGCGAATCGCTCCAGTTGAAAAGCAGGGGCGTGTCGATCTTGACGAACGCTTTGACTTCTCGTTTACAAACGGGAAAATCACGGATAACGCTCGAAAATTCCCGATGGCAGAACGATTGTGACCACACGTGTCACACGTTCCTTTATCTTAGGGCTCGGTTTTGTTGAACGCTCGCATCGGCGGCAAGGACGGTTTAAATGGCGAAAAAAAAATCAGCATCTTCAGCGACTGCAACTCTGTTTGATGACGTTCGTGCTATGCAAGTTGAGTATTTGGGTTGGGAACGTCCCTTATTGCATTCGGCTATGGATTACTTATTCAACCGATACTCTCGCGGGACGAATTGGAATCTAGATGGTTGCATTTTGGTCTTGCCTGGATCTTATGCGGGGCGTCGTTTAGCCCAGCTGATGGCGGTCAGGGCACATGAATTGGGGCTCGTATTCCGGCCGCCCGAGATTTTGACGATCGGTTCTCTTCCGGAGAAGCTTTATTATGCGAAGCTCCCGTTTGCCAACGAATTAGAGCAGACCTTGGCGTGGACCAATGTTCTTCGGGCTGCTGATCCCGACTTCATTCGCCCACTATTGCTGGAGTTACCTGATTCGAACGAACTGCGTGCATGGATGGAGCTTGGCAAAATGCTCGGCAAACTTCATCGCGAGTTAGCCTCCGATCTTACGGATTTTGCGTATGTTGCTAGCCAAATCGAAGATGAACAAGAACTGATTCGATGGCAAGTTCTGGGAAGCTTGCAACGAATGTACCTCGATCAGCTACACGAAGCCGGATTGTGGGATGTGCAGACGGCGCGAAAATTTGCTATCGAACACAAGGAGGTCAAAACCGACAAGGACGTTATTGTGTTAGGTTCGGTTGACTTAAACAGAGCGCAACGATCTTTCTTAAAAGCGATTTCCGGCAATGTTACGTTACTAATCGGTGCACCTAAGTCGTACGAGGCTGGCTTTAGCGAAGAAGGTACGTTGCTTCCTGAATACTGGCAAGATCTCGAAATCGGTATAGAGCCAGAATTGATCCATGTGCGATCGACTCCGACCGATGTGGCCCGCGAGTTGGCAATTCAATTGGCTAATGTTGGTTCAGCCTACTCAAATCAAAACATAACGATCGGAATTCCCGATGCATCGTTGGTTCCTATTCTCCAAGAATCGATGAACGGCTACGGTGTCATGTTGAGGTATGGACCGGGATCGCCTCTTTTGCAATCTCCACCAATTCGCCTGATCGATACCATTGTCGAATATGTCGCAGAGGGCAGCATTGATGCTTTTAACAGGCTTATTCGCATACCGAGTGTTCAAGATTGGTTAACGGTTAAGCTCGCTGAACAGTCGGCCAGCGGTGGGCTGAATTTGAAGTACAGTCGGTTTCTCAGTGAGATCGACAAATACTTAGAAACGACGTTAATCAACAGCGTCAATCAACCCGAATGGCCGCAAAAGGAGGGGCTCGCTACATTACAGGCCACCTTGGCACTCATCGATCAATGGCTGACGCCGCTTCGCATTACGAATCAAAAGATTTCCGATTGGGCAGAGCCGCTTCGCAGTGTTGTCCAATCGATTTATGAGACATTAGAAATCTCGTTAGCGGACGAAACTGGCAACATCTACGCCCGCTCCAGCGACGGCTTGAACGAAGTCTTCGAAACCTTGGCTACGGTCCCGTCTCATCTCAACGTATCCGTGTCACTTCTTGAAGCGTACACCTGGATTCTCGGTCAATTGGATGCCGTGCAGATTCCTCCGGTGCAACGAGATGATGCGATCGAGATGCTCGGGTGGCTTGAATTGGCGTTGGATGATGCGCCTGTGCTGATGTTGACTGGAATGCATGACGGAGTGATTCCTGAATCGGTGAACGGCGATGCTTTCTTGCCCAACAAACTGAGAACAACCTTGGGGTTGATGGATAACTCGCGCCGCTACGCGCGTGATTGTTACGTGATGCTGACATTGCTGCATACTCGCCAGGAATTGCAGCTAATTCTCAATCAACTCAGCGTAGAGGGAGATCCTCAACCGCCGAGTCGATTGCTGCTATCTGTTCCTGGTGATGAATTAGCAAAGCGAGTCAAATGGCTCATCGATCCCAAGCCGATTGACTCCGACGCTGAGGTTGCCACCATTTGGAGACCGAGGCTGGGGCAATCTAATATTCCCATCCCAGTGCCATCACCGGACGCCACGATTCGCGACATGGCTGTGACCGATTTCAAGCGGTATTCTCAATGCCCGTATCGTTTTTACTTGAGGCGAATCGAAAAAGCGAAAGCTTATGAGCATGAACGGCTAGAGCTCGATGGTGGTGGTTTCGGGGACTTGATGCACGTGGTGTTGGAGGCCTTGAAAGGGTCACCCGCAGAGCGGTCGACGGATCCGCGTTTCATTTCGGATTTTTTGATCGAGGTGTTGAGGATAAAAGCTCGTGAGAATTTTGGAGTCCAGCCTCCACCTGCCATCATGATCCAAATCGAGCAAGCGGAGAGGAGATTGATTTCGTTCGCAGAGCACCAAGCGAAATACGCCATGCAAGGGTGGCAAATTCAGGAGATCGAGTTCAGCGTGTCACGCGACAATGGAGTGTTGTTGCCGCTGGGAAATGATCAGTTCATGACGATACATGGTCGGATCGATCGAATCGATTTCAATCCCGCGACGCAACAGTATGCCGTGTGGGACTACAAAACTGGTGATCGAACCAGCAAACCACGAGAGAATCATTTGCGACGTGACGGTCAGTGGATCGATTGGCAGTTACCGTTGTATGGCAAGTTGATTGAGAAGCTCGGAATCACTGACTTGTCAAAGGTTTCGTTTGGTTACATTCTTCTACCTCGCGACCCCAAGTACACCGAGTTTGCTTTGGCTGACTTTAGTCTTGAGGAGCATCACCAAGCTATCGAGTCTGCAAAGGAGTTAGCGAATCAGGTATATCAAGGAGTCTTTTGGCCACCGGCGTATTCAGGTATCTCATCGTTTGATGAATACGGAGCCATCACTCAGCATACCGTCGCGCGACGCTGGGCCCCCGAAGTCGATCCATCGTTAGAGTCATTGGATTCGGACGCATCGCATGACGACGAAAAGCCATCAGAAGCAGATGCAGCAAACGAAAGTCTCGATACCGGGGACACTTCGACCGAGAGCAAGCCGGTTTGTCGTCCAGGCAAAAATTGGAATCCAAACAAATTGTATGTTGAAGAACATTTGGCCGTCGGCACTCCCGACCCCAAGTGGTTTCGTCCCGAGATGATTTTGGCTTCGGCGGGAACGGGCAAGACGTTTAGTTTGGCGGCCCGGGCGGTTCGGCTTCTCTTTTCCGAAGAGCCCATCGACTCGATTCTTGCGACGACCTTTACCAGAAAAGCCGCTGGGGAGATTTTACATCGCGTCCTCTCGTGGCTTGCGAATGCCGTTGAAGAAGAGTCTTCGTTAAGGCAAATTCAATCGTTGTTGACGCCGTTGACTATAAATCGAGATTCGGCAAAGTATCAGTTAGCAAGACTGTGTCAGCATTTGCATCGATTTCGAGTCAGCACGCTCGACAGTTTTTATTCGCAGCTGGCACGATCCTTTGCCTTGGAGCTTAAACTCCCGCCGGGTTGGTCGTTGTGCGACCCCTTTCAATTTGAAGAACTCAAGCACGAAGCCATCAACCGCATGTTCGATCATATCGACCGTGCAGCGTTGAAGTCTTTGGTGTCACAATTGTCCAAGAGCGAAGCAACGCGAAGCATTCGAAACGAAATCGATCAAGCGGTGTCGTTTGGCTACGATTTATTCAGGCGAACCACCGAGGACGCGTGGCACCAACTAGCTGTTCCCAACAGTCCGGAGCCTCAAGACCTTGAGAATGCACTGAACTATTTCCGAGTCTCAAAAATTGGTGATAAGCGATATGAAACCGCAAGGGACAAAGCGATCGAGCGTTTTGAAACCGGAAATTGGCTAGACTTTCTGACGGTAACGTTTGTGCAGGCATCCCAAGGGGATGAGGTCACGTATTACAAAAAGAGCTTTGAGCCAGAACTCGTTCATGCCATTCGAATTCTAGCTCGAAAAGCAGCGTCAGCAGAACTCGCGAGCCGTCGTGCACAAAACGAAGCGTCGTTTAGTGTCATCAAGTGTTTTCATGAGCAACTGGGGATCGTCAAGGCCAAGCGTCGAGTTGTGACATTCGATGATATATCGGAGCGATTAGCAAACTGGATGGCCAATGGTATTGCTCGCAGCAAGCGTGAAGCAGCGAATGACTCCAGCTACAACATCGCCTCAATAAACGAAAAGGAGAATCTACTCGATGACTCGATGGAGGAACTGGCTGGTGAGTTGGTTCATGATGCACAGACCACAGTGAGTTCGGATCGGGTTAGTTTGGATACGGTGGCACATCGATTAGATTGCCCCGTTAGCCATCTACTACTCGATGAGTTTCAAGATACCTCGCCGGTACAGTGGGAGATCGTTAAGCCCTTTGCAGAAGCCATTGTTCAAAATCAATCAGGGAGGACGTCATTCTTTTGCGTAGGGGATACGAAACAAGCCATTTATGGTTGGCGGGGCGGAGTGGCCGAGATTTTTGAATCGGTCGGTCAGCAAATCCGAAATGTTTTCCAGGAAAAGCTTAGCCTTAGCCGTCGCTCTTCTCCCATCATTATCGAATTTGTGAATCAAGTTTTCACGCAGTTGCATCGTCATGAAAACTATAATGACGAAGATGAAGAAGATGCCAAGAATGGTGATACGCGAGCGATCGTCGATTGGGTGTCTCGAAATTATCAGTTGCATGAGACGGCCAAGACCGACTTGGCTGGTTACGTAGAGTTTCGGAATGCCGATATCGACAGCAAGTCACGTCGCGATGATGGAGAATCGAGTGCCGAAGGTTTGTTCGAAGAGGTTGCCGATCGCATCGCGGACTTGCACAAAACGAATCCTATGGTCGAGATTGGCGTTCTCTCTAGGACCAATCATGACGTTGGAAAAATGATTCTCTTGTTACGTGAGCGAGGGGTCGAAGCGAGTCAAGAAGGTGGAAACCCACTGACCGATTCCGCTGCGGTGCTTCTATTGATGAGTCTGATGAGGTTGGCCAATCACCCTGGCGACTCATTAGCTCACTTTCATGTAATCCATTCCCCTTTGCTCCCCAAAACCGATTCGGGGGATTCGACGGATGTGTTGCAGCAAATAGCGACGTGGACGGATGCCTACCGACTTTCCGAGGCGGTGCGTGCCATGCTCATCGCTCGTGGCTTCGGGCATACGCTAGGAGTGTTTTCGAGCATACTCGCTCCGGAATGTCACGAACGAGACCAAGAGAGACTTCGCCAACTAATACAACTCGGCTATCGCTATGATGCCATGGGGGCCGACAATATATTTGGGTTTGTGGAATACATTGAGCAACACAAAGTTGCTTTGCCAGGGGCCAGCAAGGTCCGTGTCATGACAATCCACCAATCCAAGGGATTGGAATTCGATGCGGTCTTTTTACCTACTCTGGATCAGACCATTTCGGCCAGGCCCCCTTTGTATGTTCCGATGTATGGTGATCGCACCAAACCTCCGATCGGTGTTACTCGCTATATGAATCGAGGTTTGCAAAAGTATCTGAGCGAATCGTGGCAAATCGCATTTCGGGAGTTTAGCAATCAACAACTAGCCGAGGCACTGTGCGTTTTCTATGTCGCTTTAACACGTGCAAAGCGAGCGCTGTATCTGTATACGGCTCCGTCCTCGTCGAGTAAAAAGCGATGGGGTTCCGTTTTGCATTCGATTTTCGCCACCGCAGAGCAGCAATCGGAAAAAGGATTGGTGATTCGGCAATGGGGGGACCCTCAGTGGCATAAAGAAATCGTTGCCGAGGATGATACCAAGCATGCGGTTCCAAAATCGACCAACTCAAAACGTCGTATGAAAATCAGAGCCGACAATACCTCTCGGAGGACCATTCCATGGCTCAGGCCAAGCTCGCTCGCCAATCGCAAGGATCACATCAATCTGGGAAGCAAATGGCGGCCACAGGATCATGCAGGGGCGGCCATTGGCAAGTTGGTGCACCGATGGTTTGAAGAGATTGATGGTTGGATCGAGGATTACAGCCCGAACAAGAAACACCTTAGAGAGATCGCTTCCGCTCATTTGACGGCAGAAGAGTTAAACTACATCCGTATCGATGATTGGTTAGAAAGATTTTTGCGTTACTGCACAATGGATTCCGTGATGCGTTGCCTGGGTTCATCGCGGTACGAAGCTTGGCATCGCCCCAGAATGCTCAAGTTAGAAGTTTCTACGGAACGAAAACTGTTACAAATCATTGATGATCAGTTATTGTCAGGGATTATCGATCGATGCGTGCTGGGATTCGATGGTGATCGGGTCGTTCGAGCGGAGTTAATCGACTTTAAAACCGACATGCGACCCAGCAAATATGATTTGGACCAATGGATTCAGGAGAGGGTGGAGTATCATGGCCCTCAGCTCCGCGCGTATGGATTAGCGTTGCAAAAGCAGTATGGATTGGAATCCGAGTACATCGATATCACGTTATTATTGTTGTCAGAGGATCGTGTCGTTACCATTCCCCAAAAATGAAATAGGGATTTTCCACCATGCGATGGTCGATAGGTATGTTGAGACGTGGGCTCCTGTTGATTGGGGGCGGTTCTATGGCATGTGCATGGACGTATGCGTATGCGGAGGACGGGATCAAGGAGCGACGAGAGCTCGCAGCGGGTCACGTCAGTTATGTTCACATGGAACGCCAAATGCCCAGACCGATGCAGATTCATGTTCTTAAAATGGATTTGACCTTTCGCGGTATCGAATGGAAAGTTGTTGTGGCCAAAGATCCTGATGGTGATGGCCCTGCGGAGGCGGAGCTTACAAGCCCGTTTCTGCTCGCAAACCAAAGTACGAACGTGATTGCTGTCGTTAACACGAATCCGTGGAGTGCTTTGCCTGATGAGGATGGCAAGCAACCTGATAAGCCTGTTTGGTTCCCGGGGCGACCGGTTGACATTTCTGGACTTGCCGCGAGCGACGGGACTATCCTCAGCAAACCAGGAGCAAGCTACGTTTCGGTATGGAGAGATAAAGATGGCAAGCACAAGATGGGGTCAGCAAAAGCGAGGGTAGATACCATAGAGGAAGGGTTCGGGGGCTTTCAGCAGATTGTCAGCGAGGGTAAACGAATCGAGAATAACGATACCTCTCTGCATCCGCGGACTGGCGTCGGTTTTGATCGAGAGCGTCGCTTCATGTGGTTTGTTGTTGTCGATGGCCGACAGCCAGGGTACAGCGAGGGCATGACCACGGTGGAACTAGGTGATTTGTTCCTCGAGCTAGGATGTTGGGATGCATCGAATCTCGATGGTGGCGGGAGTAGCATCATGGCCCTCAAGCAAGAACCCAAGGCAACGCTCGTGACGGCGAACCGCCCCTCGGATCGGGTGCTCGGAGGCTTTAGCGTCGCTCGCCCATTGCCCATGGTGGTCGTCTTGAAAGAAACGGACCAATCGAAGCACGGGCCTGATAATCGTTAAATCCGGTTTCTCGCTTGGCGAAAGCGGTAGAGATTCAGGGCGTAAACTGGAATTGGTCCGTTTTTTGGGCAGACTAGTCTCGTTTTGAAAATTACGCCGCGAAGGGCTTTCTCGTTAACTAGAATATTGCAACTATAATACAGCGCTGTGGATTTCGGTTTGCACCCTATGGATTTTGCTTCTATGAAAATGAAATCGTTGATCGCTCTTTTGGTACTTTCCGTAAATGGTATGGCGAACGCCCGTTCCGAGGAGCCTGCATTCCCAGCATCGATTGTTCGGGTCCAGGACGGGACGGAGGTAGCGCTGGCTGACTTTGCGACTGAGGCTGCACGAGTTGATGTATTGGTACTGGGAGAGGAGCACGACAGCGATGGAGCTCACCAGATGCAGCACGACATTATCCGAGAGCTAATCCAAAGTGGGTATAACGTGGCGATCAGCATGGAGATGTTCGAACGCGATTGCCAAGGTGCGTTGAATGAGTATTTGGCGGGTCGGATCGACGAACCGACTTTTCTAAGCAAGAGTCGTCCCTGGAAAAATTATGCGGCTCACTATCGATCGATTATTGAACTCGCCAAGCAACATCGATTACCCGTCATTGCATCTAACACTCCTCGCGACATTGCATCCAAAGTTTCGAAAGGGGAGTCCATCGAAAGCACGTTAGCACCGTTTCACGCTCGCAAAACAACTGCTGATAAAGATCTCTACTGGGAGAACTTTGTGAATGCAATGAAAGGGCACGGGGGCATGGAAGAATCCGATGCTGGTCGACTTTTCTTTGAAGCTCAATGCTTAAAAGATGACACAATGGCTGAGTCCATCACAGATTTTTTGGCGAGTCACGCGCATCGGCCGGTATTGGTCGTTCATCTGTGCGGAAAATTCCACAGCGATTACGGGCTCGGAACTGTTTCCCGTATACAGTCCAGGAATCGACTTGCTCGTGTGATTGTCATGTCGACGGAACGCTTGGATGCCAAAGACGACTTCAAAATTAACGAGGTAAAGGGGCGGGCGCATTACATGATGGTCGTGCCGCAAAACGTGGAGAAAAAACCGGAACCCGCCAAAGATGAGCCAGCAGTTGCCCCTGAGGCAAGCGGCGATTCCTCTGACGCTGCTTCTGCCAAGTAATATAACCGCATCGCGGCGCGGCTATGAGTCGCGGTCCGTACGTACCTCGTACGGACTGTATTGCTTGAGCGTTGGCGTTAGCGTTGGCGTTAGCGTTGGCGTTCCAGCTGCCGCAGTCGTGCTTCCATTTCCTGCATGCGTTGTTGAGCATCTCTGAGTTCTGTGTTGAGTCGATCCAACTCGGAATGTAACTCAGCGACATAATCAGCTGTGAGCATTTCTTGAGTGATTTCGCGCGACAGAGTTGGCAATTCCAGGCCATCGGCTCTCGCGAGCACGACAGATGCTTGTCTGAGGACCATTCCTCGATAGAACGAAACGGCAACTACCGCCCCTGGCGAAGAATTCATCACGGCTTCCATGATCTCGTTAGCGCTTTGAACCTCTTTGCCGTTGAATCCGATGATACAATCCCCGGGGCGGAGACCCGCTAGGTCGGCCGGAGAATCGCGAGTTACATCCGTCACCGAAGCACCGCGATAAGCAGGAATCGCAAACTGCGTACGAAACGCTGGCGACATATCGCTGACATTGACGCCGAAGAACGCTTGTCCGTCCAACATGGCAGGTTGGTAAGGAATGGACGATGCTAGCGGGCCGTTTATCTTGGTCGCCAAATCGCGATCCATTAAAATGGCGGTCAGATTTATGTTGCGGCCTTTACGATCCACCAAAAATTTGACCGCACTGCTGGCAGGTAATAATGACAAGGATTCCGCAAACGAATCGACGGAAGTGACCGCAGCACCGTTGACTCCGACAACCTTATCGCCAGGTTGAAAGCCAGCTTTCCAGGCCGGCGAGTTCTGCGTGACGGCAACAACATTTAATCCAAACCCACCGCCCGTGATCGACTCAACGGTCATGCCGAGGTAGCCGGGGTTTGCGATCGGGGCTCTCGGGTTTGGTTCCGCAGTCTCGATCGCGGGTGCAGGTTTGTCCATCAGCGGTGTGGACGGCTTGCGACGCGGTCGAGGAGTAGGCTTTGGTGGAGGCAACATCTCTTCGCCACCGTTGGGATCTCCAATCACAAGCGGAGGAGGTGTCTTGGCTGAATCAGAACCTAAGCCAGACTTTTCGGCATTCGTGCCAGACTCTTTGGGATTGCTATCGGGCGTAGAGGGCTGAGGCTGTCCTGCTGCGTCTTTAGCCGGATCGTCTTTTTTCTGAGACGATTGCTTTTGGAGCAGCTTTTCCTCGAGTTGTTTTAAGAAGTCTTGTGCAAAAAGAGAGGGGGTGGCTGTCCAAAAAAGCAAAGCTACCAACCCGACAAGGCGTTTATGAGACATGGGCTATCCCCTTTTAATTCCAATGGTGAGGCGCGAAAAGAGCTGACCACATGCCTGTTGTCGTTGAACTCCCGATCGAAGCGATGATCTCAACGGCTTCGACAGCCACCTATGTAGTCGATACTTATAGATTCTCGCAATTGCTATCAGTTCGGCAAGAGCGGTCTAAGAAAAAGAGCGGCTTCAACAGCACTTGGGCCGCTCCGCCGCTCTGATAGTGAATGATATCAATCCCGTCAGAGGCTAATGGTCATGAATCATAGGCAACTTTTTGGCGCGGACAACGTCCTTGGCCAAACCAACGGACTCAAGAATTCGAATGACCCACCATGACATATCAAATTCGAACCAGCGGTGCCCGTGGTGGGCAACTCGGGGTTGGGCATGGTGGTTGTTATGCCACCCTTCGCCGTGCGAGATCAAAGCGACGAACCAATTGTTGCGACTGTCATCGCGCGTCTTGTAGTTTTTGTAGCCAAAGACGTGACCGATCGAATTAACGCTCCAAGTTCCGTGCAATACGACTAACGTGCGGACGAACACGCCCCAAACCAGCCAGCTGGCGGCCATTTGAATAACGCCGGATGGGCCTACGGTTGCCAAACCAAAAAGACCGCCGAGAGCCGTGATAATCGCTGCGTGCAACCAGAATATCTTCACCCAAAGGCCTCGCCGCTCCAGCTTCAGGTAAAACGGATCCTTTAACAAATCGCGGGCATATCGTTCAAAGCTGGTCAGCGAGTCATGGTCCCGATTATGGTATAGCACCCAACCCATGTGCGACCAAAACAGACTAGCCATCGGGGTGTGCGGATCGGGTTGGTGATCGCTGTGTTGATGGTGCATACGATGGATTGCAACCCAGCGGGCTGGACTGTCCTGCAAATTACAAATGCCAAACAGAGCAAACGTGTGTTCAAGCCATTTTGGACACGTAAAACCTCGGTGGGTCAAAAGACGGTGATATCCGACCGTGATGCCGAGCATTCCGAATACGAAGTGACCGAGGATGGCCACAACAAGCCCCGACCATGAGAAGAACCAGGGCACAAAGGCTAGCAAAGCCATTACGTGCAAAATTACTAATGGTACCAAATACAGCCAATAGATTCGAAGCGGTTGTGCGGTCTTGGGAACATCGACGCGATTCAGTTCTTCGGCAGTGCTTCCTTCGACGATGGAATCTGCATTGCTTACGTCTACAAGATCGCTTGTACTCATCTAGTTTTCTGTCCTGACCAAAGCGGTTTGGCGTTAACGTTCTAACGAATCTGGCGCGATTGAGGCCTTTTTTCAACTTTCGTCCACGTCGAGATTTCTCGCCGGAGACCGCCCGATTATGGAGCAACCTCAATGCCGCGTCGACACCAACCGAAAAAAAAGCTGCTAGGAAACACCCTGGAATATTGCCGCAGCATTTTCAGCGAGGATTCCTCAGGAATTTAGAACGACTTCCCCTACTCTTTCGCCCATTTTCCCAATCCATAAACTCTCTCGCAACGAACAAAACCAACCCGCCCCGTGGTCTGCTCGTTGAACCAGTCGGCGAAAATCGACTCATGCCTTCGCGATGGTCTCAGTCGGCGCTCTGCGTTGACACACTTGCGATGGCACAGTTGAAATGACAACGCGAATTGAACAGCATCCCGGTTTTGGCTAGCCAATCGGATCGGTTTTGTTAGCGGATTTTTTGATCGGCTGCCTGATGGATCGGCCGCCTTATCTAACATATCCACTGGGCTAATCTATTGGCCTAATCTATCGGGGTGGGAAAACTCGGAAAATCGTCACGTGATGACTATAGCATGACCCACCCAAAACCAACGAAGTCAGCCCCGTTTTGAAAACACATGAACCCGGTTTTTCCTGGCTTTGGATTGAGGGACTCCTTCACGCTATCGGTCTTTCGACCAAACCACTCTGTCTCCTTGGGAGAACTCGATTCCTTGGAGTTCAATAGACCTTGGTAGCCCACTATTCGAGAGCCATCGAAAGCGAATCGCAATCCATATAGCTCTTCCTGATCGCTGGCCAGCACTGCCCCTTTCATTTTCTCCGTGACCCGTGTTATTGGCACCAATTGGATGACCGTGCCCATGGCGAAACCGCATACCCCTTTCACTGCCCTTCTCGTGAATAGACAGCTGTGCGGAGACTCGCTCCCCACCATGTTCAACAGTTTGGGATCGCCTCCTCGTTGGCTATCAAACAACGAAACATCAGTAAACCCTTCTGAGTAGGTACGAGAAAGCACAAACGATGTCTCCATGTCCTGCTCAAATTTACTGGCATCATTTCGCCTGGCTTTATTCTCCTGCCAAGCGCTGCTCGAAGGGGCGTTGGCGTTAGGAGGGGATGACTGAAGGGGAGCGGAGGGGGACTGATCACCCGATGGAGTGCCCGGTACCGCTGACCTGTCAGGTCCTGTCGCAACGAACCCCTCGTTACCTACGGTGTAAGTCGCCGAGCTCGCGAGAGCTGCCCCGTTGTTCGACGGAATGGAATGGACTGCTGGTGGAGTTGCAATTTCGTTTGCGACCATTTCCGTGTCTGCTTGGCTGTCCATAAACTCGAGAATCGAGTAGCCTCCAATGCCGAACACGGTAGAGCAAACCGCTCCAATTGCCCCCATCATATACGCATCGCTTCGTTTTCTTCGAGCCCAAACAATGATGCCTGAACCAATCAGACCGAGGAACAGTCCACCGAGCGGAGCATAGTTTCCGAGACTCGCTAATCGTCTTA
>JALOQS010000328.1 GCA_025459355.1 Pirellula sp. | reverse complement strand
CTACGAGTGCTTCGGTGCTCAATTCTTTGCGTCGCGATTCCCAGTTTTGACGACGCGATTCGATAGGCCATCGGCGAGGGCTGCGATCTTTAATGGTTCGTGCAGCTTCGGCCGCTGAGGGGTTTTCATCCAGAGGGGCGACATCAAATTGGAACTCCTCTTGGAGCGTCTTCGCATAGAGGGATTGCAGGTCTTGGTTACCCGCATCTCGGGCTGTGACGTACAAGTGTTTCAGTTCGTCGTTAAGATCGGTTCGAGCGGTTTGTTCTAGGGCCAGGGTGTTGATTGAGTTGACGGTGCAGATTCTGCCAACGATTTGTCCGAGGGCTAGAAGAATCAATACGACTGCAATGGCTTTACGTTTATCGTTTCGAAAGCCGGAATCGCGCGGCGTATGATTGACACCAATGTCAGCCAAAGTTTCCGTTAAAGGCTGATTCATGGTTGAGGAATCCTCGTCAGGGAATGGGTCAAGTAGTCAAGTAAAGTTTAGGAACGATCTCGCACCACGGAGAGAAGTGCGGTGCAACGAGACGTTCTGGGTAACATTGTACTTACAGATCTTCGTCGTTCGTGTTAATCGTGTCACGAATAGAATAAGCAGCGAGTCGTCTATTCGCGTTTGCGACCACCAGTTCCGCAAGCAGACCGGTGCTAAGAAACTGAAGACCGGCGATGAACAGGATAATCGTCAAATAGAATATAGGTCGCTCGTGTAGATTGATAGGAGTCCAACCATCCAATGTTCGGCTAAGGATCCACAGCAGCGACAAGATCACCAAAAGAGTACCAGCGGTACCGCATGCCATGAAACCGATACCACCGAGCAGGTGTTGAGGGCGATATCGAAAGCGCGTTAGAAACACAACGGTGAAGAGATCGAGAAAGCCTTTGAGAATTCGTTCGATACCGTATTTCGAGACCCCATGTACTCGGGGATGATGCTGCACCGCCAACTCCGCAACCCGATATCCCCTGGTGCTAACGAGAACGGGAATAAAGCGATGCATCTCGCCGTACAAATCGATTTCATTCAAAGCTTCTCGGCGATAGGCTTTTAGGCCACAGTTAAAGTCGTGCAAATCCAGTTTGGTCGCTCGCCGCAAAATCCCGTTAAAGACGAGAGAGGGATATCGTTTGTGCCAGGGGTCGTAGCGAGTTTGTTTCCATCCGCTGACGCAATCGAAACCAGACTCGAGCTTTTCGATTAGTCGCGGGATCTCAGACGGGTCATCTTGGAGGTCGGCATCCATGGTGATGACGTAGCGTCCCTTAGCTTGGCGAAATCCTGCGGAGAGGCCGGCTGCTTTCCCGAAATTCCGGCGGAACCGCAGTCCTTTGAATCTGCCATCGGCTTTGCAGATTTGTTCCACGACTTCCCACGATTGGTCGGTGGAGCCATCATCGACGAACAGAACCTCAAAGCTCCCCAGTTGAGATTTCTCAAGGGTTTCTTTGATTTTCTGTGACAGTTCTTCCAGAGAATTCTGTTCGTTGAACAGCGGAATGACGATCGAGATCATGCTAAGCGAGTGGAGGAATGGCAAAACGGTTAGTTTAACCGACACGGACAAGTTTCGGCGAGGATCATCTCAATCTAAATCGATTATCTCTCTTGCTTATGGTTTTTTCTTGTTAAAATAGTGGTGTGAGCGGCAACGCCCTAGGCTCACCCCCGCCAAACACGGGCACAATCGGTTTCCTTAGAATTTTTTCATTTTCCGAGGATCCAAGGGTCATATTTTATGCCTTTTTACGGTTGCCCATTTCACAGAATCAGCCCCAGTTGAATTGTCGAAATTCCAATTCCCCTAGACTGCAGTCCGATTTATGCGTCTCCCTTTGATTGCCCTCGCCGTATCAGTTCTTTTGCTCGATTGCATCGGGCTGCCTGCCGCCAATGCGGGAGGCATGGTCCAGTACAACAGAGACATTCGTCCCATTTTGTCGGACAATTGTTTCGCATGTCATGGACCTGATGCTAACACGAGAGCGGCCGGTTTGCGTTTGGACCGCAGGGAAGATGCATTGCAAAATTCGGCGATCGTCCCCAACAAACCCGACGAAAGCGAAATTCTAAAGCGAGTCCTTTCGACCGACCCGGAAACGATTATGCCGCCGCCCGAGTCGCACAAGACTTTGACTCAGGCACAGATCGATTTGTTAAGGCAATGGATAGCCGAAGGAGCCGAGTATCAAGGGCATTGGGCCTTTATTGCCCCTGTCAAACCGGAGCTTCCTCAAGTACGAAACAAAGATTGGGTTCGCAATCCTATCGATCGGTTTGTGTTGAGCGAACTCGAACGCCGTGGGCTGGAACCTGCACCGGAGTCCGAGTTGCGAACTTTGATTCGGCGTGTCTGTTATGACTTAACCGGATTGCCACCCACCCCTGAAGAGATTCAACAAGTTCTGTCGGACCCGAGTCCAGATCGCTATGAGAATTATGTGGATGAATTGCTCAAGCGGCCTACTTGGGGAGAGCATCGCGGGCGATATTGGCTCGACTATGCGAGATACGCCGACACACACGGAATCCACTTTGATAACTTCCGCGAGATGTGGTCTTATCGCGATTGGGTTATCAAAGCCTTCAACAAGAATCAGCCTTTCGATCAATTCACGATTGAGCAACTGGCAGGTGATTTGCTCCCCAGTGCCAGCTTGGATCAACGCATTGCGACTGGCTTTAATCGATGCAACATCACGACGAACGAGGGTGGCATCATCGATGAGGAATACTACGTGCTGTACACTCGCGATCGAGTCGAGACGACAGGGCTCGTTTGGATGGGACTGACCGTAGGGTGCGCCGTATGTCATGATCACAAGTTCGACCCCATCAGCCAAGCCGAGTTTTATCAGATGGCGGCCTTCTTCAATAACACGACTCAGGGCGCACGCGATGGCAACATAAAAGACACACCACCCATTGAGCTGGTGCCACGAGACGAAGATCGGGAACGGTTTTTTGCCCTCGATCCTATGATTGCAGAGGCGAATGCCAAGGTCGCGGCTCGAAAAGCTGCGGCTCGCGAGGCTTATCAAACCTACATCAAAGATCCGGCTCGCAAGGCGGACGCGAGCTGGCAAAGAACAGCCTCTCCACCGGTGACTCATATCCCGCTCGTTTCCTCAGATCCGAGATGGCTGGACTATGTGCACGAATCCCAATACCAGCGAATCGCCTTGGCCTCTGACGCGACCCTGAGTGAGGGGCACATCGCCAGCAAAGCATGGCAAGTCAATAACGTTTTTCCGACCATAGCTTCGGTTGGTGATTTTGAGCGTGATCAATCCTTCACAGTATCCTTGTGGGTTCGGCCTAGCAGTGGCAATCAGGGCGGAGCTTTGATCGCTCGCATGGATGAATCCAACGACTTCCGAGGTTGGGACGTTTGGATGGAAAATGGTGCCGTCGGCATGCACCTCATCAACAAGTGGCCTGGTAATGCACTCAAAGCCGTTTCGCAGAAGCAATTGACGGAGAATCAATGGCATCACGTCGCGATCACGTACGATGGCTCCTCAAAAATCGACGGGCTTAAAATCTTTATCAATGGCGTGCAATCAGGAACCAATGTTCAATCGCGATCGTTGAGCGACAGTATTAAGACTACGGTTCCGTTCACCATTGGCAAACGCTCGGCAACGTCACCAACCACTGGCGCCCAACTGCAAGACATCCGCCTTTATAATTCCGCATTAGATCACGCGACGATTCAAACCGTTGGTGAAGGAATGCGACGCTCCTATCTCCTGGCAAAAGACGCGCGAACCGAAGCGGAAGAGAATGATCTGTACGAATGGTATCTCCGTTCGATCGATGCTGAGTATGGTCAATTGCTAACTGCTGCAAATCAACTCACAAGCGAAAAGGAAATGCTACGTCGACGGGGAACAGTCGCTCACGTCATGCACGAAACGAACAAGGAGGCGATGGCGCACATCCTGATTCGCGGTGATTAC